>NZ_CP118261.1:0-322712 GCF_013337045.2 Agrobacterium vitis | reverse complement strand
GCGTGATTGCCGCCGAGATCAAGCAGGGTGGCAGCCAGATCACAGCACTCTTTGACTACGGTCATTTTACCGCAATTTATGAATGCATGATCGGCGATGTCGTGCGCTTTGAAGCGGGTTTCGAGATCAACTCCCGCTACAATCGTCTGGCCTTCGAATATCCAACCCCTTACATCCGCAATCTGCCAATGGTGCTGGAAGTTCAGAATTCAACGGATCACGATAACAGCCTCACCCGGCTTGGCCCTTTTTATCAAGACCCGTTTGATGTCGAGTTGAGAGCCTTTCATGCGGCGGTCACGCAAGGTGGCGAAAACCGAACGCCACCATCAGAGTCCATGGCTGATCTCAATCTGTTTGCCGCCATTATCTCTGCGGCACGCAAGACGGAGTGATGATTGCAACGCCTGGCATCGCGGGAATGCACGGCGCCAGATCGCGCATCTGCGTCAATCAAAGTTCAATCGTGCAACCGAGTCTGGCAAGTGTGGCATCAACCCAGGTTCGGTCATTCTTGCCGAGCTTGATGTTTTCCATCTGCCTGGTTTCTGCCTCGTGTTTCTTGGAGGCCGCAGTGTAGACTTCCCCTACCAAGTCCGCTGGCACAGACAGCAAGCCATCGGGGTCGCCGCAGATGAGGTCGCCCGGCTGGATCACCATGCCGTTGATGGCGATGGGCACATTCACCTCGCCCGGTCCATCCTTGTAAGGGCCGCGATGGGTCACGCCAGCCGCAAAGACCGGAAACGAACCCGCCTGAATTTCCGCGCTGTCGCGGATCGCGCCGAAAATCACGATGCCACCCAATCCTCGCTGTGCGGCGTGGGCAACCATCAACTCTCCAATGATCGCATTGGTCAGGTCGCCACCGGCATCGACCACCACAACGTCACCTGGCTCGGCGATGTCGAGTGCCTTGTGGACCATCAGGTTGTCGCCGGGACGCGCCTTGACTGTGATCGCGGGGCCGACCATCCGTGCGCCGGTATAGAATGGCCGCAATGGCGCGCCGCCGGCCGTCATACGTGACATGACATCACTCAGATTGGCGACAGGAAGCTGCGCAAATTTTTTGACCCACTCCCTTGTGACTGTTTCCTTGCGTTTGCAGACTTTAAAACCAAGCATCTTATGTCCTCCGTTGAAGTGTGATGTTGGGCGTCAGGCCAAGTCCCGGTTGGCGAGCGCGCGGCGATCGAATTCCTGGCCCGTCAGCACATCGACAATGTGCTGGGCGCTTTGCACCGCCATGTTTCTGAGAGCCGATCGGCTTGCGCCACCAACATGCGGCGTGGCGATCAGGTTCGGCAGGCTCCACAAGGGGTGGTCGGCCCTTGGTGGCTCCTCTTCGAAACTGTCGAGGGCCGCGCCCGCGATTCCCCCCCTGCTCAAAACCTCGAAAAGAGCCGCTTCGTCGACCACCGCGCCACGCGAGGTGTTGACCAGGAAGGCGGTTGGTTTCATCAGGCCGAGGCGGTCGCTGTTGATCAGATGATGAGTTTCAGGGGTAAGCGGGCAATGCAGGCTGACGATGTCGCTGGTCGATAAGACCTCATTGAGATCGCTGGTCACCCGTGTTCCCTCGGCATCCGAAGCGAAAGGGTCATAGGCCAGCGTTTCCATGCCAATGCCCCGGGCAAGCCTGGCTGCACGCCGGCCGATTTCTCCGAAGCCGACAATACCGAAACAAGCGCCAGCTATGTCGCGACCGACATATTTGGTCTTTGGCCAATTTCCGCCTTTCACTGCTGTATTGAGCAGATTGATATCTTTCATCGCCGTCAGGGCCAACGTTAAGGCGAGTTCAGCGACCGACTGCGCATTGGCGGCAAGCGCCCGCAACACCGGTATGCCGTGTGCAGTCGCTGAGCCGAGATCGATGTTGTCAACGCCGCTTCCATGTTTTGCAATGACGCGCAGTCTGGGAGAGGCCGAAATAACCGTCTCGGAAATTTGGCCCTGACGTACCAGGATGGCGTCAACCTGATGGTCCGCCGCCAACTGGGCAAGTTTTTCCGACCCGCTATAGCCGTCGGCATAAATCGCCTTGATCGAGAATCTTTCCAGCAATTCTCCAGCTTCCGGCGCGAGTTGCGCACCTGTTATCAGCACAGAAGCCGCCGCTCCTGCCGACGTATTGTGCTGCGTTGCTTTCGGCAACTCGCTGGTATCACTCATGAAAACCTCCCGGTTTCTTGGTTGGATGCGGAGCAGTTCCGCCACTGTTGACGAATGCCTATTATCGGGTATTGTACTAAATGAAAAGACGTTGTACCTAGTACAACAGTTCTTTTCACGGGAGGTTACCAAGTGCCAGGAAATTCATCAGGTGTTGTGGCTGTCGAAAGGGCCGTGTCGCTGCTCGAAGCGTTTAGTGAGCTTGATTACTCGCTGACGCTCGGAGAGCTTGCGCGCCGGACAGAACTTGACAAATCGACTGCGCTTCGCATCGCGCGATCGCTGGCCAAATCCTCCATGCTCATTCGCAACGATGATGGCAGCTGGCGCCTTGGGCCCAAGCTTGTCCGGTTAGGCGCGCTTTACCAGTCGACTTTCAAGTCCTCCGCTGTCGTTGAGCCGCTGCTGGCCGAAATCAGCGATGCAAGCGGCGAAAGCGCCGCCATCTATGTCAAGGAAGGTGATGTCCGGGTTTGCCTGCATCGGCATGATTCAACGCAATCCATCCGCCACACGGCCCGCATTGGCGACACTTTGCCGCTCGACCGCGGTGCGCCCGGTCGCATCATTCTGGCCTTTTCCGGCGCGTCTGGTGCCATTTACGACGAGATACGCCAACGCGGGTTTTATGCGACCCAAGGCGAACGTGACCCTCAGGTCGCAAGCATCGCCGTGCCGGTGTTTCGTGATGGACACAAGCTGTTTGGGTCCATGGCTTTGACCGGGCCGACGCCGCGTTTCACCCAAGAGGCAATCGCAAAAAATCTTCAGATACTTCAGGTGGCCGCGCAGAAGCTGACTGCGGCTATGGGAGGAGACCCGGTTTAGTTTTGAGCGGGTCCGGGGCCCGCACATCGTTCCAGGGAGGAACCTACGTATGCGAACTCTGAAAATTGCCGCGCTGTCGGCGAGTACGATCCTTGCCGCGTGTGGCTCTGCGCACGCGGAATGGCCAAATGACCGCCCGATCCAGATGATTGTTGCATTCGCCCCCGGCGGCAGCACTGATGTGATGGCGCGGGCTATGGAACCCTTTCTCGAGAAGGAATTGGGCGCTGATATTGTGATTGAAAACCGTCCGGGTGCTTCCGGCGAGATAGCCTATACGGCGCTCTCAAAGGCGAAGCCGGACGGCTATACCTTCTCCTACATCAACACCCCGGGCTTCCTCTCCATGCAGGTGCAGCGCAAACTGGGCTACGATCCGAAGACCATCAAGCCGATCGCCCGCATCGTTGATGATCCGGCTGCGATCGTGGTGCCGCAGTCCTCCAAGATCACGACGATCGCGGACTTCGTCGCGGCTGCCAAGGCCAACCCCGGCGCGGTGTCCTTCGGCTCTTCGGGCATTGGCACCGATGACCATCTCGCGATGGATGATCATCCTGGGGTCGGAAACCGGAACCAAGATCACTCACATTCCGTTCAACGGCGCCGGAGAGACCCGCACAGCCATTCTCGGATCTCAGGTCACTGGCGGCGGCTTGAACGTTAGCGAATTTGCCGGCAATGACACGTCGGGCCTGCGGATGATCGCAACGTTCGGCACCGAGCGCTCGCCACAGCTTCCGGATGTTCCGACAGCGATTGAATCCGGTTTCAATGTCGAGATGACGTCCGAACGGGGCATTGCTGCGCCGCGCGACGTCCCGGTCAAGATCTCAGACAGGATGTCGGCGGCGGTAAAGGCAACCCTCGACAACCCAAAATTTCAGGAACAGGCCAAGAAGCTGGCGCTTCCGCTTGCCTATTTGAGTGGTCCTGATTGGGAAAAGGCCATGCCGGTGCGCCTTGAACGCTTCCAGAAAATCTGGAACGAAACGCCTTGGGTGCAGCAATGATATCGGGGCGCGCAAAACAGCGGGACTTGCCTGATATCCTGGCCGGTTGCCTGTTGATCGCGCTGGGAGCGCTCGGCCTTTGGGCCGGGCGAGACCTGACTTTCGGCTCGCCTGCAATGATGGGACCCGGCTTCCTGCCAAAGTCCCTCTGCGTCATCATGATGGCGATCGGAAGTTATGTGCTGGTCAAGGGATTGGCCAAGCCGCGCGAGGATTTTGAGACAATCAATGTGCGACCGCTTGCGATCCTTGTGGTGGCTATCTCTGGCTTTGCATACACCGCCGAAAGTTTTGGCTTCCTCGTCGCGTCGGTTTGGCTGCTGGTCATCGGCAGCCTCGCCGATCCTGAATCGAGATGGCGAGAAGTGTTGATATCAACCGCGGTGCTCGCCTCTCTCGGTGCGCTTCTGTTTGTCTACGGCCTCGGGGTTCAGATGCCCATCTCGCCGTTCTGACCGCTTTCCGTTTTGATCGGACAAAATCATGGCTTTTCTTGATGTACTCATGCTCGGCTTTTCGGAAGCCCTAACGCCGACAAATCTTCTGTTCTGTTTTATCGGCGCCCTGCTGGGAACTCTGATTGGTGTACTTCCAGGCATTGGTCCAACGGCGACCGTTGCCATTCTCCTGCCCGTAACCTTCTTCCTGCCGCCGCTGGGTGCTCTCATCATGCTGGCGGGGATCTTCTACGGCGCCCAATATGGTGGCTCGACGACTGCCATTCTGGTTAACCTGCCAGGGGAAGCCTCAGCGGTGGTCACAGCGATAGACGGTTATCAAATGGCCCGGCAGGGACGAGCGGGCGCGGCACTTGCCATCGCCGCACTCGGATCGTTCTTCGCAGGCACGGTCGCCACCATCGCCTTGGCGATTGCAGGTCCGACACTCTCTTCTTTTGCCTTGTCATTCGGACCGGCGGAGTATGTGTCTCTGTGCATATTCGGACTGTTGGCGGCCACAATTCTTGCGCATGGATCGGTGATCAAGGCAATTGGCATGGTCTGCCTTGGACTTGTTCTCGGAATGGTGGGTATCGACGTAAACAGTGGTTCGGCTCGCCTTACATTCGGCTCCACGGACCTTTATGACGGCATCGAATTCGTCGTCATCGCAGTCGGACTTTTTGGCGTGGCGGAAATCGCCACAAATCTGGAATCGACCGAAGCGCGCGGCATTCTACAGAGCAAAATCGGACGTCTTTGGCCAACACGGGAGGAATTCAAGCAGAGCTGGGGCGCCATCCTGCGAGGAACCGGTGTTGGAACCATCCTTGGTGTCCTTCCCGGTGGCGGAGCGACGCTCAGCGCCTTCAGCGCCTATTCTGTTGAGAAGAGGGTTTCCAAAACACCTGAAAAATTCGGTCATGGCGCGATTGCCGGTGTCGCCGGTCCGGAAGCGGCCAATAATGCGGGCGCACAGTCATCGTTCATTCCGCTGCTGACACTGGGTATTCCGTCAAACTCGATCATGGCGATGATGTTGGGTGCCATGACCATCCATGGCATCACGCCAGGTCCATCGGTCATTCAAAACCAGCCAGAACTGTTCTGGGGACTGGTGGCGTCGATGTGGCTCGGCAACGCCATGCTGCTGGTCATCAACCTGCCGCTCATCGGCTTGTGGGTGAAGCTGCTGAGCATTCCCTACCGGTTGATGTATCCAGCGATCCTGCTGTTCTGCTGTGTCGGTGTCTACAGTGTCAGCAATCGTGGTTTCGATGTTGCCCTTGTGATCCTCTTCGGCATACTTGGCTACATTCTGCGCAAGGCGAAATGTGAACCGGGGCCCCTCTTGCTTGGTTTTGTGCTCGGTCCATTGCTAGAGACCAATCTGCGTCGTGCAATGCTTCTGTCGCAAGGGGATTGGTCGGTCTTCTTTGTCCATCCGATCAGCGCTGTCCTGCTGGCCATAACCGGATTGATGCTGATCACG
This sequence comes from Agrobacterium vitis, assembly GCF_013337045.2. Classification (NCBI taxonomy): domain Bacteria; kingdom Pseudomonadati; phylum Pseudomonadota; class Alphaproteobacteria; order Hyphomicrobiales; family Rhizobiaceae; genus Gillisella; species Gillisella vitis. Next base: position 316,761 of record NZ_CP118261.1, on the reverse strand, counting down.
CTGATTTTGCCATCGATCCGCCAGGGACGCAAAGAGGCTTTCGAGGCCAGTGAAGACTGAGCTTTTTGGGACACCGAGAACAGTGTCCCAAAAATCCTGGGGCAGTGCCGTGGAGGGAGTGAACGTGTCGCTGGGAAAGGGTGTCGGGCCGAACCGGAGACTTCATGGTGTCCTGTCGTTGGACGATTTTGAAGCGCAGGCCAGAAGGCATCTGCCAAAGCCACTGTTTGGCTACATAGCAGGCGCCAGCGAAACCAATGCATCCCTGAGCGCCAACCGGGCGGCATTCGAGGTCTATGGCTTCAAACCGCGGGTTCTGACCAATGTCTCTGCGCGCAGTACCGAAACGACGCTTTTCGGTGAGGGCTATGCCGCACCTTTTGGCATCGCGCCAATGGGTATAAGCGCCCTGATGGCCTATCGTGGTGATCTGGTTTTGGCCAAGGCGGCGCGTGATGCTCGAATTCCAATGGTCATGTCTGGCTCCTCCCTGATCCGTCTTGAGGAGGTTGCTGACGTCGCGCCTAAAAGCTGGTTTCAGGCCTATCTACCCGGTGAGAACGATCGGATCGACGCATTGGTCGATCGTGTCGCTGCCGCTGGCTTTCAGACATTGGTGCTGACAGTGGATACGGCAACACTTGCCAATCGCGAGAACACCATCAGGGCTGGATTTTCCACGCCGCTCCGTCCCAGCCTGCCTCTTCTCTGGCAGGGCCTTTCGCACCCGACATGGAGCATCGGAACCTTTGCCAGAACCTTGGTGAAACATGGTATTCCGCATTTCGAAAATTCCTATGCCACTCGTGGAGCGCCCATCGTTTCCTCGACGGTGGTCAGGGATTTCGGCAAGCGGGATCACCTGGACTGGAGCCATTTCGCCCGTATCAGGGATCGTTGGGCTGGAAAGCTGGTGATCAAGGGGATCATACATGAAGAGGACGCGGCAATTGCGGTGGCTCACGGTGTAGACGGGATCATTGTTTCCAACCATGGTGGGCGTCAGCTGGATGGAACCGTTTCGCCGCCGATTGCGCTGCCCGCCATCGTCGATCGGGTCGCCGGACGGGCGGTGGTTATGCTCGATGGAGGCATTCGGCGAGGAACGGATATCATAAAGGCATTGGCGCTCGGCGCGGCGTTCGTTTTCGTGGGTCGCCCCTTCCTTTACGCGGCAGCGGTTCGGGGAGAGGCAGGTGTTACCAGGGCCATTGATATTCTGAAGGATGAGCTTTACCGCAACATGGCTCTGTTAGGAGTAACGGGTATCGGCCAGATTTCCAAGGATTTGCTTGTCGACAATCGCCGTGGAAATTCAGTCGACAAGAGCCTGTCAGGTTAAACCAGGCAGACTCTCATTTCTTTCCGTTGCGGACAATTTTACCTCGGCTTCGGGCCGATATAGCGGGATTGTGGGCGGATGAGCCGTCCCGCTCTCTCCTGCTCCAATACATGGGCTGTCCAGCCTGCCATCCGTCCAGCCGCGAACACATTGGTGAAACTGTCACGCGGGAAACCGACAGCCTCCAACACAAGTGCAGTGTAGAATTCTACATTGGTTTGTAGCGGGCGAAGTGGTTTCTTCTCCTTGAGAAGCGCCAGGGCTGCCTCTTCTACTTTGCCTGCAAAGGCAATCCGGCTGGAACCGTCCTTCAGAGCGTATACGGCGCCCTTCAGCACGTCGGCACGGGGGTCACGTACACGGTATATCCGGTGGCCGAAGCCCATCAGGCGCTCCCCGCGCGCCAATGCATCGTTCAACCACGGCTCGATTTTTGCATCATCTCCAATCGCATCCAACATATTAAGCACCGGTCCCGGTGCGCCGCCATGAAGAGGACCCTTCAAGGCACAAAGGGCGCCAACGACTGATGAAAAAAGTCCAGCCCCTGTTGACGCAATCACCCGGGCGGTAAACGTGGAGGCGTTCAGTCCATGATCGGCAACCGTGGTCAAGTAGGTGTCAAGCGCCCGCACCTTCTGCGCAGAAGGGACCGCACCGGATACCATGCGCAGGAAATCTTCCGAATGGCCTAGCGAGACATCCGGCGCAATCGGCGCAAGCTCTTGCCTGCTGCGGATGATAGTCGAGGCAAAGACCGGTACAGCTGCGACAGCCACTATATAATGTGGAATTCGTTCGTTATCTGGCAGAGCCGACAATAAAAGGCGTAAAGCCTCGACGGAAGAAACGCCAGGTAGGGCCGGAAGGAGAGGCTGCATCAGTTCGAAAGCGCGCTGCCGCGCACTTCCGAGTTGCTCACGGATATCCCGCGCCGTCACGGATTCCGGTGTCAGTTCAGCCCAAAGAAGCTCCAGCACCTGCTCAAAAGACCACTGCGCCAGGTCCTTTAGATGATGGCCGCGAATGATCAGATCACCCGCCTGGCCATCAACATGGCTGAGGATGGTTTCAGCCGCTACGACGTTATCAAGGCCGGGAGCGGAATTTTCGTGAATAAAAGCAGGCTGGGCAGACATGGTCATCCTCAATCCAACAATGAAATTACGCTTGAGGGTGATGCACCACGCATATATAGTCAATATTGATTGATATAATCAATACAGGATCCTTATGCAGCATTCCGATAAGTTTATAACCGCTGATCGCGCCGCCGCAGCGTTGGGTGTCAGCAGAGCGACCCTTTACGCCTACGTAAGCCGCGGCCTGATCCATACGAGTGGCGCAGAGGACGATCCCCGTCGTAAACTTTACAGCGCGCATGATATCGAGACGCTCAAGAAGCGGAAAAGCGTCGGGCGTCGTCCGGGGCAGGTGGCTGCCGCCACACTCGATTGGGGACTGCCAGTGCTGGAATCCTCAATTACCGAGATTGCTGAAGGGCAGCTGCGCTATCGCGGACAGGACGCACTGGCACTGTCACAAGAGGCTAATCTGGAAGAGATAGCATGTCTGCTATGGGGGTGCGGCGAGGCCAATCCGTTCGAAGATACAAAGGGCACTCCAGTTCCATGGCCTCAGTCTGTTCTTATCCACGCCGCAGACTTGCCGCTGACGGAGCGGTGTCAGATGCTTCTTCCCCTCGTTGAGGCAGGCCGCATGACCACTTGGCGCCGCGACAATCGACGTCTCTGGTCTGGCGCTGCGGTGATGTTACGAACGATTGCCGCAGCCTGCACCTTACGTCAGCCGGAGACGCAGCCGGTTCACCTGTCCCTTGCAGACGCATGGCAGGTGGATGCAGCAGGCGCAGATCTCATCCGTCGCGCCCTTGTGCTTCAGGCCGATCACGAACTCAATGCCTCGGCATTCGCCGTGCGCGTCGTTGCGTCCACGGGTGCCTCACTTGGTGCCTGCCTCAATGCAGGGCTTTCGGCGCTGAGTGGACCCATGCACGGCGGCATGACAAGCCTTGTTGAACGTCTTTTCGATGAACTGGACCGGCATGGTGACGCGGAGCGGGTAATCGATGAACGGCTGCGGAGGGGAGAAACCATTCCCGGCTTCCATCATCCACTCTATCCCGATGGAGATCCGCGCGCGGCTGGTCTGCTCCCGCATCTCCCCCCAAATGAACGACGCGAAGAGCTCTTGCACGTTATGAACGACAGTGCCGGGCAATTGCCAACTTGCGATGTGGCGTTAGTATGTCTGCGGCGAAGCCTTAAACTGCCACGAGGCTCCGCGCTTGCACTCTTCGCCATTGCGCGAACCGTCGGCTGGATCGCTCATGCCTTGGAGCAAAAGCTGGATGACAAACTGATACGACCTCGAGCCCGCTATGTGGGACTGTAGTCTTTTAAGCATTATAAAAGTCTCGATAAGGCTAAGGCATCACCTAGACTTGGTATCAGACATAGGATGCCGCATCAAAACCCAATGTATGATATCAGCCGAAGTCGCTGTCTTCCAAGACGATTTGATGCGCCTTATGCTTTCGCAAGGCGCACCAAAAACGAATTATCCAAGGAACTCGATCAGATCTCGATTGAGCCGGTCTGGAGCCGTGGCAAACAGGCCGTGAGGCTCGCCTTCGTATTCGATAAGTTTGGCACCTGCGATACCATTGGCTGCTGCCCGACCTGCGGGGTCAATCGGTACGGTCTTGTCTGCCGTGCCATGGATGACCAGTGTGGGGATGGTGAACGCGGCAAGATCTGGCCTGAAATCGGTCTTACCAAATGCATCGACACAATCAATTGTCGCTTTGGGGCTGGCCATAACGCCGAGAATGAATGACCAATCCAATACGCCCTGGCTCACCGGACTGGTGACCAGGCCGACGCCGTAGAAGGTCTTGGCAAAGCTCTGAAGAAACGCAAACCGGTCTTTGCGGATGTCCTCCTTCATACCCTCAAATACGCTAGCGTCGACACCCTCAGGATTGCTTGCATCCTTGAGAAGATACGGCGCCACAGAGGCAACCAGCACCGCCTTGGAGACCTTTGAATCCCCGTGTCGCGACAGGTAGCGGGCGATCTCGCCACCACCCATGGAAAAGCCGACGAGCGACACATCCTGAAGTTCGAGGCTATCAATCACGCTGGCGAGGTCATCGGCAAACGTGTCGTAATTGTAGCCATCGGCTGGATGACCTGACTGACCAAAGCCACGACGGTCGTAAGTGATGACGCGAAAGCCCGCTTCCAGCAGAGCGAGTGTCTGATATTCGAACATATCGCCGGTCAAGGGCCATCCATGGATAAGCACCACCGGGCGGCCTTTTCCCATGTCCTTTACGTGCAATTGCGTACCATCTTTCGCTTCGATAAAAGCCATCCTGAACCTCCTTTGATGATGGCAGGCAAACGCCACGAGGAGGATCCTGTTCCATCTCACGGTTGAATTTTGCCTGGCAGCATGCCGGATTATCAGGAGTGCACCTCGTTGCCGGTTCGCGACCGCGACGCCGCGTTTTTCAAGGCTCGTTCCGATCAGGGCTTACGATGGCCAGAACTGTCTGAATGTTGAAAGCGAGGCGCCTTTCCAAGGCCGCTCGCATCATCATTCGCTGCCCGTAGACGATTGAACTGGTGGCTTGGTTGGTGAAATAGTAGTAGCAGATCGAGGTGATCGTCAGGCTCAACTGGATCGGATCAATTCCAAGACGAAAGGTGCCATCCGCCTCACCACGCCGCAGGATGTCATCAACGAGTGGCCGGGAGCTGGCAGCACCTTCCCGGATGGCGCGGGACTTTTTGAAGTGGATGGCTTTCAACTGATTCTCGGAGTTCAGGATGGTAATGAATTCCGGGTGTTCAAGATAATATGTCCAGACGAACGTGACCAAGGCGATCAGCGCGTCGCGCGGTGGTAGCTGATCGAGATTCAACGCCGCCTCGGCGTCCCAGACATCGCGATAGACCTTCTCGATCACCGCCTGATAGAGCAATTCCTTATTGCCGAAATACTGATAGATCATCCGCTTGTTGATCTCTGCCCGTTCTGCAATGGCTTCAACGCGGGTGCCCGTCAGACCATTTGCCGCAAACTCGACAACGGCAGCCTCCAGAATTCGGTTTTGAGACAAATCCGGCCTGCGCGGATGTCGGCGCCGAGGCTGCTTCGTTGCCTGTTTTTCTTCCGTCACGATGACCCTCACTTCAAGATCGGCGTCCTTGCTTCACCCAGACCAAACGGCGATTTCGGCCCGGTCATTGCCAATGTTGGATAAGGCGGTTTTACGGCCTGCGTCAACAGCTTAGAGTGATTTATAAAGTAACCAATTCGTTATTTATGCAATCTATCTCCATAAGAAATATGGATAAAAATATTTTATTTTAGGGGATTTGTCATCGAGTCTTTAAAAAACCCTCTTACATCAGGGGGCGAATTGACTGAGGGCGTTGGCTGAAACATCGCTGTGTTTCGACCCTCGTAATTTTGACGGTGTGATCCGGGAAAAGCAGTGAAGAATATGGTCGGTCATTCCATTGATATCGTTGACCTGGAAAAGCGCTTTGAGCGCGTGCAGGTTCTAAAGCGCATCAACCTTCACATCCGTGAGGGTGAATTCCTGACGCTGCTCGGGCCATCCGGGTGTGGAAAATCGACACTGTTGCGGCTGCTGGCTGGTTTTGAACCTTCCACAGACGGGCATATCATGATCGAAGGACGTGACGTGTCCTCACTGCCGCCGAAGCGACGCGGCATTGCCATGGTTTTCCAGAATTATGCGCTCTATCCGCATATGACGGTCCGTGCGAACCTGGCCATGCCGCTCGAAATGGCGCGGTTGTCGTTCAGCCAGCGCCTGCCGGGGGCCTCGCTTCTGTCATCAAGGGTGCGCAGCATCCGCAACGATATCGAGACGGATATCATCCGGACAGCAAGACAACTTGGCCTCGAAACGTTGATGGATCGCAAGCCTTCACAGCTGTCCGGCGGCCAAAGACAGCGTGTAGCGGTCGGTCGCGCAATGGTCCGGCAACCTGGCGTCTTTCTGATGGACGAGCCACTTTCGAACCTCGATGCGAAGCTGCGCCAGCAGTTACGTGATGAGATCGTGGACCTGCACCGCCGGACTGGCATCACATTCGTTTACGTCACCCACGACCAGACCGAGGCCATGACGATGTCAGATCGGATCGCCGTGATGGAAGGTGGAGAGATCAGGCAGTGTGGAGCACCGGCAGAGATCTACGACCAGCCGAACTATCTTTCCGTCGCACGGTTTGTCGGCACAACGGCGATCAACGAAATGCCGGTGACGGTCAGCAAGGGGGTGGTTTCAATCAATGGACGGGCATTGCAGCTGACATTGCCGGGCATCGCGGATGGTTCATACCAATTGGCGATCCGGCCGGAACGACTGCATCCGACTGAAGATGGAAATGGGGATTTTTCGCTTCGGGTGGAACAGGTGGAGTTCGCGGGCAACGATGTCGGCATCCGGTGCGACGGCACTGAGATCGGTGCTGGTACTGTGCGCGTGCAACTGCGGCCAGAGAGCTTTGCCCGATTGGCGACGGGCCGCAAGATAGGTGAAAGGATTGCGCTGCGGATCGCCTCAGATGCCCCACTCATCTTTGATCAAAGCGGTCGTCGTGTTCCAATGTCGCTTCCTTTGGCAGCTCCGGTGGAGGAGGCATGTTATGACGTCTCTGTCTAATCTGCACTCCCAATCGTCTGCGGTCTCATCAAAGCGCTTCAGTTATGCCGCCATGGCGCATCTCTTTGCGGCTCCGGTCTTCTTTCTGCTGATCGCAACGGTGGTTGCGCCGATCTTCGTCGTGGTCCTGATCAGCTTGACCGATTATCGACTCGGTCGGCTCAGCCTGAATTTCGTCGGCCTTGGCAACTATTACAAAATGATCAATGACCCATTCTTCTGGGCCGCCTTGCGCAACAGCGCACTCTATACGGCAATTGTCGTACCCGTATCGGTGTTCGGTGCGCTGTGTGTTGCCGTGCTGCTCAACGGTCGCCGCCGCTCGCGGCGTTTCTACGAAATCGTCTACTTTCTGCCCGTCACGTCCACACTGACGGCCATGTCCATTGTCTGGAGCTACCTGCTCAATGGCCATATCGGGCCCCTGGCCAGCCTGCTGGAAGCTCTGGGCTTGCCACCCCTCGATTTTTTTGCCGATGGAACGCTTGCGCTGATCGGCCTTGCCATCATCGGCATCTGGCATCTCTTCGGCTTCAATCTCATCCTTTTTCTGGCGGGGCTCACGGTTATTTCAAGCGAGCTGAACGAGGCGTCTGCCCTTGATGGCATGGACGGCTTTTGGGACCGTCTTCGTTACCTGACCTGGCCGCTGTTGGCCCCGACGACGATCATCGTTGTCGTTTTGAGCTGCATACAGTCGTTCCAGGTCTTCGACACGGTAGCGGTTCTGACCAATGGTGGCCCCTATGGCGCAACTGAAATGCTGCTGCACAAGATCAACACGGATACGTTCACAGGCCTGAAAGCAGGTTATGGCAGCGCGCTAACTGTCGTGTATCTCCTGTTGATCGGCACATTTTCGATCGTCCATGTCGGCTTGAGCAACAGAAGGGCGCATTTCTGATGGTTCGCTCTTTGCTTCGTGCCGTGATGTCGCATGCCGTTCTGCTCGGCGGTGCCTTTCTGATGGTCTATCCGTTTTTCTGGATGTGGCGGGCGTCAACGCAGGCCCCGGGGGAGATATTCGGCAGCCTCAATGATGCGCCGCCGATCCTGACATCGATAACGGACAACTATACGCGAGCGCTGTTCGAGTCTCCATTGCCACGGTTTATGCTCAACGGCGTCATCATGACCGGCGGTATCCTGCTGTTCCAGATCCTGACGACGGTCACCTGTGCCTATGCGCTTGCGAAGTTCAGGTTTCGTGGTCAGCACCTTCTTTTCGCGATTGTTCTGATCAGCCTCTCCGTTCCCGCCCAGGCAACCGCCCTGCCGATCTTCATGGTGCTCGCCAAGTTCGGGCTTCTGGATACCTATGCGGGCGTGATGCTGCCCTACCTGACCTCGGGTTTTGCGATCTTCATGTTCTATCAGTTCATTCGCTCGTTCCCCGACGAGATTCTTCTGGCTGCACGGCTGGACGGGATGAGCGAGATCGAAATCGTCGTTCGCATCATTCTGCCAGCGATGAAACCCGCCATTGCCGCATTCGCGATCTTCTCGATCACCTTTCATTGGAACGATCTCTATTGGCCAATGATCGTGATCAGATCCATCGATCTGTCACCACCGACGCTCGGCCTCCTGTTTTTCCGGAGCCAGGAAGGCGGAGACAGCTTCGGGCCTTTAATGGCCTGCGCGACCCTGATCACCGGACCGCTGATCCTGTTGTTCCTCGCTGCACAGCGCGGATTCGTTCAGGGCGTTACGATGACCGGCGTCAAGTGATGCGGACCTGCCCGGCGGCCACCGGGCAGGTCCGAAAGTCAAGACCACTTCACCTTGTAGGAACCACCATGAAAATGAAAAACATCTTCGCGGCTGCGGCCCTGACCATCGCCGGTACCACATCGGCTTTCGCCGCTGATCCCGTCACGCTGACCTTCTATCACACACGGCTTGCATTTATGCAGCCTATTCTGGAGGGTTTCAAGAAGGCACATCCTGAGATCATCATCAAAGAGCAGGCACCAGCCGAAAACTACAGCGCTGGTGACCAAAGCGTCATTCGTGGAATGATGACGGGCTCGACGCCGGATGTCTATCTCGCGTCTTACTCCTCCATTCCTAGCCTTGTGGGCGTGATGAAGGATCGGGGCGAGACAAGCTCGCTCGATCCGCTGCTGGATAAGGAAGGGAAGGACTGGCAGGCGGCCAATTATGCGCCGGCCATTCTCGACCTCGCAAAAGTCGATGGTCAACAGTATGCGATGCCATTTACGGCCTCCCTGCCGCTTCTCTACGTCAACAAGGATTTGGTCGAAAAGGCTGGTGGCAATGTCGATCAGTTCCCGACCACGTGGGATGGCGTCATTGATCTGGCTGCCAAGATCAGCAAGCTTGGCAATGGTGTTTCGGGCATCGGTTTCTCCGTCGGTGGATTGAGCGATGACTGGTACTGGCAGATGATGGTAATGAGCGCTGGCGACCAGATGCTTGATGCCAAGGCCACCGGCATTGGTTATGATAACAAGGCGGGGCTGGAAGCACTGCGCATCACCCAGGATCTGGCGGTCAAGACGGGCATGTCCGTTTATGCCGACCCCAAGCCTGCGCAGCAGCAGTTCTTTGCCGGGAAGATTGGCATCGTCGTGGAGTCGCCGTCCGATCTCGTGGCTTACGAGACCGCCATCGGCGACCGCTTCACCATGCGCACCGTCCGCTTCCCGCTGATCGACGCCAAGAAGGGCGGCCTGCCGGCTGGCGGTAATGCCCTGATGGTGTTTTCCAAGGATGCCGCCAAGCGCGCTGCCGCCTGGGAGTTCGTCAAATACATGACCAGCGCCTCGGTTCAGGCTGAAGTCTCAAAGACAAGCGGTTACATGCCGGTCAACGTCCAGGCTGCCAAGGCGCTCGAGGGTTTTTATGCAGAGCATCCAAACTTCCAGACGGTCTTCAAGTCGATGAATGCCGCCATGCCGTGGTTTGCCTATCCGAAGAATACGGCGGATGGCGTGTGGAAGGGCGTTGCTCCGGTTCTGGACCAATTGCAGCGGGGCAAGATCACGCCCGAGGCTGCCATGCCGAAAATTCGTGAGCATGTCGCGGCTGTGATGGCGGCGAAATAATGCAAGCCGGGGCGCACCCTTCGGTGCGCCCCACCTGCCGCCAGCTTATGCGCAGTGATCGGCAGTTGCAGATTAAAGCGTCCAAGGAAAGATAATGAAAATAGCGATCCTGGCCGATCCTCACATCGGCTCTCAAAACGACATATTCGTCGAAAACTGGAAGGCGGCGGTTAAAACCGTCAACGGCTGTGACGATGTGGGACTGGCAATTGTTCTCGGCGATCTGACGTTGGATGGTGCAAATCTCGAGGCAGATCTGGCATTTGGCGCGGCTGAACTCAAGGAAATCACGGCTCCGGTTCTCGTCCTGCCGGGCAATCATGATGTTGGCGATATTGCCAGTGACAGCGTGCAGCCCGCAAATGAGGCGCGTCTCGCGGCCTGGGAGAAGCATTTTGGCGCCTGGGCCTGGCACAGCGACGCTGCTGAGGGCTGGAGGCTGATCGGCCTGAACAGCCAGATTATCGGCTCGGGCCTGCTAGCCGAGGAGCAGCAATGGGCAGCCTTGGAGCGCATGTTGACCGAGCGGGGCAACCGTAAACCGGTCTTGTTTCTCCACATGCCTCTCTTTCTTGAAGACTGGAACGAAGCCGACAGGCCTGCATGGGCGCTGAAGACACAAGACCGTCTGCGGTTGCAGCGGCTGATCGCCGAGCACGGCGTGTTTGCGGTGATCTCAGGCCATATGCATCGCACGCTGCATCTGCGGCAGAAGGATGAGCCGGTGTTAATCTGGACGCCTGCATCCAGCTTTCTGGCCCGCGACGAATCCATGCCGAGCCAGCCAGGCAAAGAGCTGCTGGGCGTGACATTGCTGGACTTCGGCAAGGATGATATCTCGGTTGAATTCATGGCTATAGATGGGCTGATGAAGAGCTATATCGAGGATTACAAGGGTTCGATCTATCGCTCGCCTGCGAAAACGGCCTGAGGACACGCTATGACTTGGTTTAGTTATCACGGCGGACACAGCGGACAATTCTGCGACCATGCGAAATCCACCCTTGCTGAGGTCATCGAAACGGCAATCGACCGCGGCTTTACCCATTACGGCCTGAGCGAACACTGCCCGCGATATCGCGAAGAAGATCTTTATCCCGGCGAAGAAAGGTTAGGGGTTGCGGGTCTTGTGCGGCAGTTCGCCGATTATGTCGATCACGCATTCAAGCTTCGTGACGCCTATGCGGACCGGATCGAGTTGCTGATCGGTTTTGAGACTGAGAAATTGCCGCCGGATACCTGGCTTGCGAAGATGAAAGCTATACGGGACGCTCATCCATTCGATTACATTGTCGGCAGTGTCCATGATATCGACGGATGTTGGCTCGATTACTCTGCCCAATCGACCGAGGCTCTCAAGCAGGAACTGGGTGGCACCGATGCCCTGCAGATCGCCTATTTCCGGTCGGCAACCGACATGGTGCAGCGCCTTCGTCCAGATGTCGTTGCCCATCTCGATCTTGTTCGAAAATTTGAGCCAGCCAGCTTCGAATTTTCCCCGGCGGTTCTGCGCGAGGTGGACATTCTTCTCGAAGCGATCAAGGCCTATGGCGGCATATTGGATGTGAACTGCGCCGCATTTCGCAATGGCTACGGCCCGGTTTACCCCCTGCCGCACATACTCAAACGTGCTTGCCATATGGGTATCCGCGTGACGCTGGGTGATGACAGCCACGGCGTGGACACCGTGGGCGTTGGGCTTGAGCAGTCCGTTGCAGCGATCCGAGCCGCTGGCTTTGAGAGCATTGCCTATCTAACGCGTGCCAATGGATGGCTCCAGGCTGACATAGACGATGTCGTACCCGGAAAAATCTGAGAGCGTTGCGATGCCAGCACTTCCTGCGCTTACCATCCGGCCCGCAACCCGGGATGACATCGATTTCGTCATGCGTGTCGAACGGCTCCCCGGCTATCCAGAGCGCGTGGGTACCTATTCGGTTCAGGAACATGAAAGCCGAATGGCTGACCCCACCTGCAAATATCTGATCGGCGTGTGTGTAGAAAAGCCCGTTGGCTTCGTGGTGTTGAGGCCGGACGACGGCATGGGGAATGTCGTAATTCGACGTGTCGCCGTTGAGCGGTCCGGGAGCGGCATGGGCAGCGCGTTTATGCAGCGTATCTGCGCTGATGTTTTCTCAGATCCGACAATTGGTCGCCTGATTCTCGATGTCCTTCCGTCAAACACGATTGCACGGCGCGTCTATACCAAACTGGGTTTTATCGAGGAGGGACTGATGCGCAGCGCGTTGCGCTACCCGGATGGCCGTCGCGCCGATTTGCTTTTGATGGCGCTTCTGCGCGACGACTGGCTCGGAGTGGATTCGGTGCTGGTTCGTTAGAGCATTTCCAGAGGTAAAACCACCTCACACTTTTCCTAAGGTAAACTCTAGGTTTCGATCCGGACTGGAATTGCTTTCGATGCGGGTGTCTTCGACATCTCGTCATGATGATCAATGGCGATCAGCACATTGGCTTCAGGATAATAAGTGCCGATCGTCCCTTTTGGCAGATTATGAGCGGTGACCGTCAAGCCACCGAGCTCTCTGCGAACGCCGTCGCCGAAATCGCTGACGAGTGTGACAACCTGCCCCGGTTTAAGTCCCGATGTCGCGATATCGCTTTCGCACATCAACAGGACGTCGCGAGTGCCCTCTATGCCGCGGAAGCGGTCGGAGTAACCATAGATTGTCGTATTGAATTGATCGTTTGATCGCATTGTGACAAGTCTGAACCGGCCGTCGGCATCCTCGAAGGACAGCGCATTCATTTGGCTAGGCGTTGTAAAGACAGCCTTCTTTTCCTCGGTCTTCCAGATGCGTTCATGAGCTGCATTGCCGCGGTAAAACCCGCCCGGCTGGAACATGCGTGCATTATAGTCCTTGAAGTCCTCGGGATAGGTCGCTTCGATCAGGTCTCGCACGAGCCTGTAGTCACCTTGCCATTCATCCCATTTCAGTTTTGGCCTTACGGCGAGCGTCGCCTTTGCAATGCCGGCCACGATCGCCAGTTCGCTCTTCAAATGTTTGGAGGCGGGAGGTCTTTTGCCGATTGATCCAGAAATATGGGAGAAGCTATCCTCGATGGATACGGCTTGATTTCCTGTGGTCTGCTCATCTATCTCTGCACGCGACAGGCAGGGAAGGATATAGGCCTGCTTGCCGGGAAAAAGATGGCTCCGGTTTAGCTTGGTAGAGACAATCACGGTCAGCTCCTGGCGAGCCCAAGCGCGTTCCATCTCCTTTTGATCTGGTACGGCGCGGACAAGATTGCCTCCCAATGAAATGAAGGCTTTGATCTTGTCAGCCATCAGCCCTTTCACGGCATCGACGATGGTCGTGCCGTCCTCGGTCGGGGGATCGAAATCGAAGAGCTCTTTCAACCTGTCCATGGGAATAAGCTTGGTCTTCTCAGCGATCCCGACGGTTCGTTGACCCTGTACATTCGAATGGCCGCGAACCGGACAGCAGCCAGCTCCTTCGCGTCCGATATTGCCGCGCAGAAGCAGCAGATTGACCAGCATGGCCACATTAATCGCGCCTTGCGAATGCTGCGTCAGGCCCATGCCGTAGACACCGATGACCCTTTCCGCGTCGATATATATTTCACCGGCACGCCGGATCGCCGATTCAGTCAGGCCGCTTTCACGCTCGATATCGGCCCAGTTCGTGGTTCTGACAAGGGCGATAAAACTATCGAATCCTGTCGTGTGCTCATCGATGAACGCCACATCGAGCACGCGCTTTTGTCCATTGGCCACCGCCATGTCGTCAGCTTCGATGACAACCTTGCATAGACCCAGTATTGCAGAAATGTCACTGCCAGCCCGGACTTGGAGATACTCGTCTGAAATCTGCGTTTCGCGTCCCGTCAGCATGTCAACCGGGCTTTGTGGATTGACGAATGATACCAGCCCCTGCTCGACAACCGGGTTGAATGTGACGATGCGCGCACCGCGCTGCTTGGCCTCCTGCAATGGGTGAAGGAAGCGCGGACTGTTCGATCCCGGGTTTTGGCCGAAAAAGAAGAATGCGTCGGCCTTCTCCAGGTCGTCCCAGACAATGGTGCCAACAGGCGAGCCGATAACCTTCTGAAGCCCGACTGACGTCGTCTCATGGCACATGTTGGAACTCTGGGGCAGGTTGTTGTTGCCGTAGACCCGCGCGACCAGGGCGTAGAGATAGGATGCTTCAAGACCGGCATGGCCGGAAGAATAGAAGACAACGCTCTCGCGCGGCAAGGATTTCAACGTCGCGCCGATTTCAGAGAAGGCCTTGTCCCACGTCACCTCAACATAGCGGTCCGTTGCAGCGTCATAGCGGAGAGGATGCGTCAGCCGCCCGGTCTGTTCGAGGTCATAGTCTTTCCAGTTCCTGAGTTCAGCAACGGTATGGCGGCTCCAGAAATCAGGCGTGCAGCGCGCACTGGTCAGGTCCGAGATCGTTGCCTTGGCGCCGTTTTCGCAGAACTCGAAGGGATGATAGTTTGCGGGTTTCGGCCACGCGCAGGAAACGCACATAAGCCCGGCAGGCTTATTCAGGCGGTAAAGCGTTTCAAGGATTGCGGGTGAGGGTTTGTTGTCGCCCAGCATACGGGCGATCGACTTTACCGATCCCCAGCCACCAGCGGGACCTTCGGCTTCCGGGTTTTTGATAGGGTCGGCCATGGCGGACCTTTCTTTTGATGTGAGGTTAGGAAAAGAGGCGGCTTTAAAACAGCCATGCCTCCAAATGGTTTGGTATCGACAGCTGGCTACTGACGTGGCTCATGGAACGGACACCCATTGAACTTTGCCCTGAACTCTGCCGAGTGCTCATAGGTGTCCTTGCGGACGCGGTTGATGCCGCCGAGAGGCTGATGGTCCGCGAGGCCAGTCCAGACGCTAAACCGCATCTGTTCATCGACCTTCTGAACCTTCGTATCGCTCCAACTGTCCTGGGGCATGGAGGTTACAGTGGCGACGGTGACGAACGGCGCTTCATCTTCCACCCACTCGACAGTCGGGTCTTCGATCGGCTGCATTTCGACGTCACGACAGAGTTGCACCTGGAATTCCCATTCCCCATGGGTATACTGCATCTCCGCCTGGACGGTCTCGCGGATCGCATCCTCACGAACGCTGACATCGATTTCCGTTCCGGTCCGCTTCGTCAAATCGGGTGAGACTGGCTTTAAACGAAACTTGGCGATGTAGTCACCGTAACGGAACGGGGTAACGCTGAAATATGTCTCGCCAAGCGGATCGACATTCGGTGCGCCGCCGAGAGACTGAATGGTCGAGCTGGAAATGCCGACGGCCTCAAGGCCTTTGTTGACGGTTTGAAGCACGCTCGACAACACAGTCTTGGTACCTTCCATTCTGTCCGTCGTCCGGGCAAGAAGCTTGAGGCTGGAGAGAAACTTCTCGGGGTTAGGTGCCTGGAAGACCGGACCATTCACCATCACAAAGTCCTGCGTATCGCCGTTTGCGTCCGGCAAACGCGGTCCCTCGACGCCAACGACCTTGATGGCCAAACCACGCGGAAGAGCGATAGCATCGGGCAGGATGTCACCGGCGTTTGTAGAGAGACGCATATAGACCGGATATTCACCGGCTTTCGCAAACAGGCCCTGGGCAAGTTCGGCTGGCAAGCCATCTTTGACGATCATCCTGCCTTCGAGAATTCCATGTGCCTTGGCATGCACGGAGCGCACGGCATGGCCGTAGTCTTCAGCGGTCTTTTCGAGGATGATATCGAACTGCTTGATGAGAGCGGAGACCGTCTCCTGTTCTCCCGGTTTGACTGTTTCGAGGTCCGGGGAATAACGGACAGGCGTGGGGGCTGTCATATGTCGCTCCTTTAAAAACCAAAGAACGTCACGGACGGGGGATGGTTCCAGCAATCCCGAACCAGAAAGCCTCCGTAAAGACGACCATATGTCTTTGAAATTTATGCGATGGACCGCAGCTTGGAGAGACCACTTCGTGCGCTAGACCCTGGGCTCGACGGCGTTTGGAGTGATATCAAAGGTCGACCTGCGTTGTTTCCCGCGCTCAATTCATCATGCTTGTCGTTCTTTAATGAGCCGGAAATCAAATTGAATTGATCAACTGTTTTGGCTGCTGCATCTGAATGAGGCTGCGTTGCCATAGCCAGACGTTGTCACCACGGGAGATCTTTTGAAGACATGAATATCGTCGCGATCAAATCCCCGGATTCGCGCCTCAGTTTGCCGTGCAATATGTCATGATCGTCTGACCATCCCATGAGGTCGAAGGACACGGTTTCGTTTGGGTCGATATTACCAAGAAAGAAGACGTCCCTTCGCACGACCGGTTTTCTGCCGGGAAACCAGGCAGACCGTGTCAAAACTCGTGACGCGATGAGTTTTAGCGCTTGCGCCGTCGTTGCTATGGAAACTTTGGTGGTCGGCTCCTGCTCGTGTGATAATCCGTTTCTGACGGGATATGATCGGCTCTTTGAGGGGAAAGATACTGCTTTTCGGGTTGCTGAGCTTCCCCTCAAGCCCTGACAGCGGCTATCAGGCCGGTGACGCCGACGAGAGTGATGGCTCTTCGAATGTTGTAGGCGAGTGCCGTCAAGCTGAACTCGCCGCGCACATTTTCCAGCCGCCGCATCAGGAATGCACCCTGATACATCCATTGTTTTATGGTCCCGAACGGGTGCTCAACGCTTTCGCGTCGCTGGTCTAGGACTTCTGGTCTGGCGGCAATGCGCGCTGCCATCCGGTCTAGCACCGCCTCGTTCTCGACACGCCCAACCCTTCGGTACCCATGTGTACAGTGAGGTTTCAACCCGCAGGACCGGCAGGCATCACGGTTGCAGTATTCGACAAGCTTCAGATCGCGCGTCTTTTTCTCATAGCGCGGAGAAAGATGCTGTCCCGCCGGGCAGACATAGACATCCTTCCCGGCATCATAGCGGAACTCGTCCTTGGAAAAGAAGCCCTCGCGGACAGCGGCTCCTCGCAATGGCTTGGGGACATAGGCGGTGATGCCTGCCTTCTCGCAGGCCTCGATGTCCTCGACCTTGAAGTAGCCGCGATCGGCAACCACCTCAATCTGCCCGACGCCGAGCGTGTCCATCGCCGCCTGCGTCGTCTGTGTCAGCAGTCCCATGTCGACGACCTGGCTGCTGACCTCCTGTTCGGCGATCAGCTTGTGCTTCACGTCGACGGCAAGCTGGATGTTGTAACCGACGCCGACATTGGTCATGCGCGCCATAGCGCGGCTATCGGGATCGGTGAGCGATATCTGGTCTTCGCCGGTGCGATCCAGCTCATCAAGCAGGGCCTTGTGGCGATCACGCTTGCCTTTGATCGCAGCGATCTTCTCGGCAAGGTTTTTGGCTTGCGGTCTGCCGCTGCCAGTATTCTTTTCCTGTGCATCGCCGTCATCGAGCCGCTTCATATACTCGGTCAGCCGTTCGTCGGCCTCGCGGATGAACTTTGTCAGCGCCGCCCGCGTGAAATTACGATCCTTGTTGTTGACCGCCTTGATGCGCGTGCCGTCCACCGCCAGCAACTCCCGCCCGAACAGATCGAGCTGTCGGCACACGATGACGAATTCGCTGAACACCTGGCGAAACGCGGTATGGTTCACCCGGCGAAAGTTGGCGATCGTCTTGTGGTCGGGCTTCAGGTGGCGCAGCAGCCAGATCACTTCGATGTTGCGATGTGTCTCGACTTCAAGCCGCCGGCTCGACCTCACCCGGTTCAAATATCCATAGAGGTAGAGCTTCAGCAGATCGGCCGGATCGTAACCGGGACGACCCGTCCCCTTGGGCTCGACGCGGACAAATCCGGAGGCCTGCAAATTCAGCCCGTCAATGAAAGCTTCGATGAATCGGACCGGGTTGTCTGCGCCGACATAGTCGTCCACCACTTCAGGCAGAAGCAGCATTTGCAAGCGGTCTGTTCCTGATAAATGTGCCATGGCAGAATATACCATGAGATTTTGCGATCAGGAATCCTCCAGTCGGGTTCCCAGCGCCCATGAGCACACGGAAGGTCAGTATTCATGCTTATTATTTTTGGCGGCTTGCCGGGCACCGGAAAAACGACGATCGCGCGTGCTTTGGCGAAGGAGCTCGGGGCGAGCTATGTCCGCGTCGATACGGTCGAACAAAATATACGAGCTTCTGCCGTCTTGAAAGCGGACGTCGGCCCAGCGGGATATATGGTCGCCTATGGGATCGCGGAAGACAATCTGGCGCTCGGCAATACGGTCATTGCGGATTCTGTGAATTGCTTGAAGGTCACGCGAGATGCCTGGCTATCGGTTGCCACGCGCTCGGCAGTGCCATCAGTTGAAATAGAGGTTATCTGTTCCGACAAAAATGAACATCGCCGAAGGGCGGAAACGCGGGCAACAGATGTTCAGGGGTTGATAAAGCCAACCTGGGAAGAAATTATGGCCCGACACTATGACGATTGGGGGCAAAGCCCACTCGTTGTCGATACTGCGGCGCAGGATGTGGGGCAATCAGTCGCCGAATTGGTGTCAAAGCTTGCGCTTGGCAGAAGTCAGCCAGGCCGGGACTTTTGACACGGTCTGCAGGCTTCAAGGGCGCGATTTGTCACAGCCTGGAACTCCGCGAAATAGAAAAGTCCTGCTCCGTTGAACTCCTGCGCCGTGCTGGGGGCAAATCTGAAGGTGCGCAGCGCTTCGGCAGCATCTAAAGGAAGCCCCCAATAGGTCTGAAGCCGCCCATTGCGGATATGCGCCGCATGTTGCGCCAGAAGACTGACTTCGTACGGTCTCGTTTGCGTCCTGGGCGCTGTCACCCGTGCGATGGAGCGATTGCTCCCCTGGATTTCCCTGTGAACGAAGGCGGAAACTAATTCTATTCTTCCGACGCTCCGGCCCGCGATAGACAGGAGATGGGTCGTCGACGTCTGGGTCCTGGATACTGCCGAAATCAGGGATTGGATGGTCAATATATCATTCGCCCGCACGAGCTCGAAGCGAGCCTCTGTTAGTGACGTAGCGCAGATCGCCGCATAGACCTCCTCTCCATCGGCGGTTCGGAAATCGGCATTGTCCATGCCGAGGTCGCGCGCCAGCATCAGCCAATGGCGGTGGCCCAGCTCCTTCATCAACCAGGTTTCCGACAGGCCATGTGGCGTCAGGTGCGGCATGCCAATCAGCAGATGAGGCTCGAGCGCGCGGTCCATCAGATCGCGGCTCGAGAGTGTATTTAATGAGCATGACGTGCGCAATGCGAGGTTCATCGCTTATCCGTTCGCCGCTTGCTTTTGCGGGCACCGGGCTTGCTCCAGCAGTGTCAACAGATGGTCCACCACATATTCGGCATCCTTGCCGACTGCGAGGAACCGGCCCGACCCCCAGGTCCAGAGCCAGGGCAGGCCGAGGACGTAAACACCCTCGATGCCGGTGACGCCACGGCGCTGGATCGGATAGCCGGTGCCATCGAAGATAGGCAATCCGACATAGGACCAATCAGGAGTAAAGCCCGTCGCCCAGATGACTGACGTGACACCTTCGGCCTCAAAGTCCAGCTCGGTCGTTTCACTCTGCGGTTCCCAGAGCGCAACATAAGGTCCGCCTGCCGGTGCGTGAATGCCCTTTTCCGCGATATGGCGATCAATGAGGGCATTGATGCCGTTATACACCCGGTCGGCGCTGTCGAGATTGCTCTTCAGATTGGTCTCGAACAGCATTTTTCCGGCGGAAACGCCAGCCATACGACCATAAAGGGCCATGCCCTCCAACGCGAACTTTCGAAGATCGATATCGCGTCCGCCATCCCGTCCGGTCAGATAATGATTGGTATCATGCTTCTTTTTCGCCATGCCGTCATGGGCGATGGTGATATCATATTGCCCAATATCGGCCAGCCAATCGACGACATCGCGGCCCCGGTAGAAGCGGGCGCAGCGCGGCGCATTGCCGGTGACCATATGCACCTTGAGGCCGGCAAGATGCAGATCCTCGGCAATCTGGCAGCCTGACTGGCCGGACCCGACGACGATGACGCCGCCTGGTGGCAGTTGCGCGGGATTGCGATAATCGGCCGTATGGATCTGGGCTATGCCATCGGGAATGCGTTCTGCGGCACGCGGCACGAAGGGCTGGCTGTAGAGGCTGGTGGCGAGAATGACGCTGTCGGCGGTGATGGTGCCAGCCGTCGATTCGATCCGGAACAGCTCTCCCGTTTTCTCCAGCGCGGTCACGCTCGTGCCTTCGAAAACGGGCGCATCGACCTTTGTGACGAAGCGATCAACATAGGCGACAATCTCCTCCTTCACCATGAAACCGTGCGGATCGGCACCGTCATAGGGATGGTCGGGCAGCTGGCATTGCCAGTTTGGAGTGACCAGACAGAAGGCATCCCAGCGCTCGTCCTTCCACTTGTGGGCGACAGTCTTCTTTTCGAAAACGACATGGTCGATACCGTGTTTCGTGAGGTAATGGCTGGCGGAGAGGCCGGCCTGACCACCCCCCACCACGACGGCGCTGTAATGCGGCTTCAGGGATCGGGTCATCTTATATGTCCTTTCACAGGATAAAGGTCTCGCAGCGAACGCGGGCATCGGCGCGCTCAAGGAAGGGGAGGGCGGCGGTTTCGATGCGGGCGAGCTGGTCGTTTGCGGATGAGCAGGCAAATCCGTATTTTGCCTCGACGCGGTCACTGGCGATGGTGAGCGCTTTTCGGCTGCGCTCGACAAAATCCGCCACCGGATAACTTTCACCCTCGGTGAAGAACTCGCGAATGATTAGCGACGGTGAATAACAGGTCTCTTCCTGGCCATCGGGCCAGGTGATGACAAAGCGCATCTCAGGCATGGGCTGCCTCCTTCAAGGTTGCATAGGTGGAAAGATGTGCCTCGGCGACGCGCCGCCAGGGAAAACGGCCGGCAACCTCCAGGCCACGCGGAATGATCCGCTCGCGGATCTCAGGCACCAGCGCCAGGGCCATGGCTTCTGCAATCGAGGCGGAGTGGCGGGGATCGCACCAGAGGGCATCGTCGCTGCCGAGATAGTCTATGAAGGGCGCAATCGATGGTACGATGGTTGGAACGCTGCTGGCCATCGCCTCCAACACGACAAGACCGAACCCTTCCTTCAGCGACGGGAACACCAGCGCATCGGCAAGCCGGTAGAGGTTCGGCATATCGTTGTCAGATACGGCGCCGATAATGTGTACGGCGGCGGCATCATCGCGCAGCGCCCGCAAGTGGGACTGGAACTCCTCCTGATAATCCCGATGATCGAGCAGCGAGACCCCGCCAGCGATGACCAGTTGTGCGTCCGGCTTGACCGCTCGCAACTGCCGGAAGGCATCGAGAATGCCAAGCGTGTTCTTGCGCGCTTCGATGCCGCCGATGCTGAGGAAGACGGGACCGGAATGAAGACCGATCCGGTCTCGCAGCGCAGTCTGCTCGCCGCTCCAGGCAGGGGCAAAGCGCCTGTTATCGACACCGTTGCCGACCACGGTTGCGTCCACGCCGTAGGTGTCGCGCAAGATGGTCTGCCATGCGTCGCTGACGGCAAGGAAGGCATCGGCCCGTTTGATCGAACGGTCCTGAAGGGCCATAAGGCGCGGATCTTCAAACTGATCGATATGATGAACGGTACGCACGAAACCGGGGATCAGACCACGGTCTTTGAGCGTCGCCAGCGCATTTCCCGAAATGCCGTCATGGGCATGAAAGACATCGAAGTCACGATTGTCTGCCTGTTCGAAGTGGCCGGTGTAATCGGCAATCCGCTGCTCGACCATGGCTGTCATATCCGTCGGGGCAGGCGGTACGGGAAAGCAGACCGTGCCACAGGCGGGCGGGCGGAAGAAGCCGGTGCCCTTCGGATCGGGCGCGTGCAGGGTCACCGCATGACCGAGGGCCGTTAGCGCTTCGGAAAGCTGCATGGCATGCACGACACCACCGCGTGGATTGGTGGAATGCGTGAGCATGGCGATGCGCAGCGGGCTGATCATACGCAATGCTCCGCTGGCCCGAGTTGCATCAGGGGCGTTGCGGCATGGTCACGAATGACAATCCGCTTGCTGCCATTGGTGATCGCAACAGTGCTGCCGATAGAGACGCTGCCGATTGCCGCAGCGGTGATGTCGCGCGCTTCGAAACGGGTCAGCACGGCATCGATGTTTTCGGGCGGCACGGACAGCAGATAGCCGAAGCTTGGGAAGGTCGCCAACCAACGGTCAAGGCTGACGCCGTCGGGCAGGGGAATAGCCGCCACATCGATGTCTATGCCGATGCCGGAGCATTCGGCCAGCATGATTGCCGTGCCGACAATGCCGCCTTGGCTGATGTCCTTGGCAGCCAGGGCGAGCCCGGCTTCGGCAATCTGCGGCAGGATCTCGAGATCGCCGCGCAACCGCTCGGCAGGTGCGTCGGTGGCCGCTTCCCAATTGTCGAAGGGTGGGCGATATCGGCCACGATGATCCACGGCGGCGACGAGGACGTCGCCGGGACGGGCGTCGAAGCTTGTGAGCAGGTGCTTTGCGCGTCCGAGGATTGCGACG
The DNA here is from genome assembly GCF_013337045.2 of Agrobacterium vitis. Taxonomy (NCBI): domain Bacteria; kingdom Pseudomonadati; phylum Pseudomonadota; class Alphaproteobacteria; order Hyphomicrobiales; family Rhizobiaceae; genus Gillisella; species Gillisella vitis. The sequence goes on along the minus strand of NZ_CP118261.1, from coordinate 294,111 downwards.
GACAATTGGCCCCGGTCGGTACGGATATTGGTGTGACCGCCGACGATGGGCACGCCATAGGCCTCTGCCGCCGCTCGCATGCCATCCAGCACCGGGGCGGCACCCGCTTCGCCATCGGCCCAGACAGCATCGACCACGGCGGTCGGCCTACCGCCCATGGCGACGACGTCGGAGATGTTGACCATGACGCCGCACCACCCGGCAAACCAGGGGTCTGCGGCTACAAAGGCATTCATGAAACCCTCGATGGCGAAAAGCAGGTAGCCATTCCCCTGCGGCAAGGCGGCGCAGTCGTCCCCCACCGGAACAGACTTGCCTTTCACGCCGAGCCGCGCGGTGACGCTGCCGATATCGTGTTTCGCAGCGATCCCGCCGCTTGGGCGCAGCTTTTCAGCCAGTGCGTCGAGATCGATGTCCCTCCCGAAACCGGCCATCGTCATGCCGCCCGTTTGGCCAGCGCCACGAAACCTGCCTCCGGCGTGGCGCAGGGCGGATACCAGCTTAGATCCGCCTTCATGCGCAGGTGTGGTTTGCCGTAAATCTCGAATTCCTCGACAACATCCCAGTGCAGGCGGCGAAAGAGCAAGCCGTTCTGCACCTGCACATTGGCCAGAAACGTATGGCAGCCCATCGCATTGGCGGAGGAGACGGCAAGCCGGATCAGAGTTGCGCCCAGCGCGCCGATCCTGCGGAAATCCTCATGTACGGCAAGGCGCGACCCCCACCAGAGGCCCGACTGTTCCTCGTGAATGCGCACAGTGCCAACCAGCCTGTCGGCGGCCACACCCAGCATGGAGAGCGCAACGATGGGGGTGGCGTGGTCGTCGATTTCGTCCCGGTCGTCGCTCTCAAAAATCTGCTGTTCGCGGCAGAAGACATCACGGCGAAGGGCATGAGCCTCGCGACGCTCCCAAGTTGATGTCGCGAACTTCACCTGAAATTCGCTGGTGTGGAAGGGTGAGAAAGGTTCGATCATCATCGCGTCAGCATCCTCTCATAGGTGGAAAGGGCAGAACAGGCGCCGCATTTTCCGCAGCCAGCCTTGATATCGACGGCCTTCAGGCCACTCTCTACGAGCATTTTTGAGAGCGGGCCGAGGATCGAATGCATGAAGTCCGGCTTCGGCGCGGGATGGCTTTCCAGCGGCGTTCCCGAGATCGGCACGAAGGGCACGACGAAGGGATAGACGCCTATCGCCACCAGTCTTTCGCAGATTTCGAGGATGGCCTCGCGTGTGTCTCCAAGCCCGGCGAGGATATAGGTGGAGACCTGACCGCGCCCGAACACTTCGACCGCAGCCTTGAAAGAGGCCATGTATTTTTCGATGCCGACCTGCGCCTTGCCCGGCATGATGCGGGCGCGGATTTCCGGCGTGACGACTTCGAGATGCATGCCGAGCGTATCCACGCCAGCGTCTTTCATCCGGGAAAACCAGATGTCATCTTCCGGTGGCTCGCATTGTGCTTGAATGGGAATGTTGACGGCAGCCTTGATGGCGCGGGCGCTTTCGGCAAGCACTGCGGCTCCCCGGTCGTCGCCTTTCGGTGTGCCTGTTGTCATGACCATATGCTTGACGCCGTCCAGTTCCACGGCGGCCTTGGCGACTTCAGCAAGCTGTTCCGGCGTCTTGTGGGCAACAGTGCGGCCAGCCGCCAGCGACTGGCCGATGGCGCAGAACTGACAGGTTTTCGTCCGGCTCTGGTAGCGGATACAGGTCTGTAGAACGGTTGTTGCCAGCACGTCGCGACCGTGAAGCACGGCAATCTGCGAATAGGGAATGCCGTCCGCCGTCGAGCGCTCGTAAAAGCGTGGACGCAAGGGGAAGGAGACTTCCCCGATGATATGGCCGTCGCGACTGATGCGGCTGTTACCGGCGTCATCCGGTTTTTCGACGAGGTAAGGACTCTCGAATGCGGGTGCCGTGTGTACCGGCACCATCACCGTCATGCCATCGATGGTCAGGGCCTTGTGATCGGAAGGGCCTGCACCACCACGGCGGCTTTCGTGGCCGGCCTTCGGATCAACGAGCCTCGCGCCGAACGACTGCAATTCGTTGATCAGCGTTTCCGTCGAAAGCTGGGGTCTGGTATCCATCGGTATTGCTCCCTGTCGGTGCGGTTTCGAGGAAAGGATGGGCTGCAACCATCGGATTTGCCGGGCGGTCATCGATGACGAGATGCAGAAGTTCCGGTCGCGCATAGTGGCCAACGGAATCCATCATTCGCTTGCGTTTCAGGATCAGGCTGATGTCCAGGTCGGCAATGAGGATGCCTTCGCCCTCGGTAATCGGGGGCGCCAGGTGCTTGCCTTCCGGCGAAATGATCGCCGTCATGCAGCCGCCGCGCAGTGCCTTTTGCAGGCCTTCCTCAGGGGTGATCGTGCGGATCTGCTCGTCGGTCAGCCAGCCGGTGGCGTTGACGACGAAACAACCGCTTTCCAGCGCATGATGGCGGATTGTCACTTCCATCTGGTCGGCAAAGATCGGCCCGACCATGGAGCCGGGGAATTGCGCGACGTGGATTTCCTCATGCTGGGCCATCAGCGCATAACGGGCGAGGGGATTGTAGTGCTCCCAGCAGGCCAGCGCGCCGATGCGGCCGATTTTGCTATCGACCACCCTAAGGCCGGAGGCGTCGCCCTGGCCCCAGATCATCCGCTCATGGAAGGTCGGCGTGATCTTGCGCCGGTTGAGCACCAACTCTCCATCCGCGTCAAAAACCAGTTGCGTATTGTAAAGCGTGCCATGATCCCGTTCGTTGACGCCGAGTGCGACAACGATGCCGTGCTCGCGCGCCGCTGCCGCCACGGCCTCGGTCGTGTTACTCGGAATAGTGACAGCCTCGTCGTAAAGCCGGAGATGTTCGCGACCAGACAGAACGGGTGGCAGGACGAAGGAAAAATAGGGATACCAGGGAACGAAGGTTTCTGGAAAAACGATGAGCTCCGCGCCTTTGCCAGCCGCCTCGCGGATTGTTTCCAGCACGCGGGCAAGCGTTTTGTCGCGGGAGGTGAGATCCGGCGCGATCTGTGCGGCGGCAGCCCGAACGGTCCTGCTTTTCTCCATGACGAATTCCTTGGATTGGGGTGAAGGAGGCGGGGCTGTCCCCGCCTTCCGGGCGCGCTGATCGGAGCGCGGAGGTCAGTCAGAGTGTCCATGTGTCCAGAATGACAGCCCCGGCACGACGGTGGATGAGCATCAGGTCCAGCACATCCAGCGGGCTGATGGGTGTGATGCCGGGGATCAACGCAGGCTCGCCATGGCCGTAGAGCGCCTGGAGAGCAAACCGGCAGGCATAGACCTTGCCGCCCTCTTCCAGAAAGCCCTTGATCTGGTTGTTGAAGTTCAAATGCCCCGGGAAAGCCTCCGAGCCGAGCTTGGGGAAACCACGCTGGATACCCAGGGTGACGCCGGGACCATAGAGCAATATGGACGTGTCATAGCCCTTGCGCTTAAGGCGTTTGGCCTGAAGCAGATTGACGAGGCCGATAGAGCCTTCAAAAGCAACGGTGTGGAAGGTGATGAGGGCTTTTTCACCTTCATTGGCCTGGATATCTTCGAAAACTTTTTCCTCGTAATCAACGAAGAAGTCCCCATCAGCGTGGGCCGGTGCAGTGATTGCGGGCATGAATGGCTCCTGTTTCGAGGTCGGCCCACCTGACGGGCCACGACCATTCAATTGCAAAGCCTATGCCAGATGAGGTTTTGCCTATTATCAAATCAAAATCGAGAAATTTGCAGTCAATAATACATTCAATATAAGCGGTGAACGAACCGGCGTGTCAATATCAGGGCAATTTTGTGCCATCCTCATAGGCATAACCAGCAATTTTGCGTGCAGTCAATGTGCGATCAATTAGCCTTGTCCGGTGCGTGAATGGGTCTTTTTGGTGAAAACCTATTTTCTGGAGTGACAGAAAGGGAAAGCAACAATATACAGTCAATGTTCAATATCGATGAGCTTTCATGAAAACCTGGACCCCCGACCTCTCCCGCAGCGACGGCCCGCGTTACCTGGCGATCGCCGACGTTATCGAGATGGATTTGAAAAGCGGCAGGCTTCTGGTGGGCGACAGGTTGCCGCCGCAAAGAGACCTTGCCAAACGGCTGGCCATCGATTTTACGACTGTGGCACGCGGTTATGTTGAGGCGCAAAAGCGCGGACTTGTGGCGACCCATGTCGGACGCGGAACCTTCGTGACTGGCGGTCCTGAAAAGCAACGGCGCGGCTTCGTATCGCAGGCCGCACTGGATGCCCGGCGCATGTCGGTGGTCGATTTCTCGATGAACATGCCGCCGGAGCCTGATGATCCAGATCTTCTGGCGCGCATGCAGGAGGGGCTGTCCGCCGTCGCCACCAATATGATCCCGCTCCTGCGCTATCAGGGGTTCGGCGGAGCCGGCATGGACAAGGAGGCCGCCGCATCATGGCTCAGTCGCCGTGGCCTTGTTCCCTCCCAGGAACGTATCTTCGTCACACCCGGCGCCCATCCGGCCCTTCTGGCGATTTTCGGACTTCTGGCAAAACCGGGCGAAATGGTGCTCTCCGAGAACATCACCTATCCCGGCATGCGCTCGATTGCAGCCCAGCTCCGCCTTCATCTGACGGGCCTTCCGATGGATGCGGAAGGCATTATCCCGGCCGCATTCGCCGAGATCTGTGAGACCGCCAAGCCAAAGGCGCTGTATCTCAATCCGACGCTTCAGAACCCGATGACCCTCACCATACCCGAAAAGCGACGGGAGGAAATTTGCGCGGTCGCCCGCAAATATCATGTTCCGATCGTCGAGGATGATGCCTATGGGTTCATCCCGCTTCATAGCCCGGCACCGCTTGCCGCGATGGCGCCGGATCTCACCTGGCATATTGGCGGATTGGCGAAATGCATCGGTGCGGGCCTGCGGCTTGCGTATGTCGTCGTTCCCGACACCAAGGCAGCCTGGCCCTTTGCCAGCGCCATGCGGACGGCAAGCGTCATGGCCTCGCCGCTCTCTACCGCTCTTGCCACCCGCTGGATCGAAGATGGCACAGCAGACAGCATTCTGCGCTTCATCCGCACCGAGGCCGCTGCACGCCAGGCGCTCGTTGCCGAAGTGCTACCGGCGGGCAGCTATCAAAGCGACCCCATCAGCTTCAATATCTGGCTACCCTTGACGAATGGGTGGACGCGCTCAACCTTCGGCACGCACATGCGCGCATCCGGCATTGGCGTGGTCGCAAGTGATGCCTTCACTGTCGATGGCGTGGCCGAGGAAGCTGTTCGGGTTTGCCTCGGCGGCCCCATACGCCGGGAGACCCTCAAGGGTGCGCTGGAATTCATGGGCCACGCCCTGGAGGGTTCTCCCCAAATGGCCGGCACCTTCTTCTGAAAATAGCGCCCAAGAAAGTCGCACTCGCGTAAGCCGCGGCAATCGGAATGCCGTTCAGAGCGATTTGATAACAATCACGACTATTTGCGCTGCCAAATCACAAAACGGCCCTATGTATTCTGGATCACATGTCCGACATGTTTGAGAGCCGATAAGTCGAGCTTACATAGCAAGGGGAACGCAGTTGACTACCCTCGTCGATTTTGCCCCCGGCAATCCAGGAATTCAGGCGCGTTGGACTTCGAGCGCCAAGAGCGGAATTGGCACCGCGCTTTCGGCGCGGTCTCCCGTATGGTTCACAGTGAGCCATGGGGTGCTGAATGAAGTCTATTACCCCAGGGTAGACAGCGCCTGTATTCGAGATCTTGGGCTACTTGTTACTGGTCCTGAAGGATATTTTTCCGAGGAAAAGCGCGATTGCATTACAACGACCCATCAAGTGGAAAGCGGCGTACTGGCGTTTGATGTCGTCAACATTTCACGAGATGGCCGCTACCGGATCGAAAAGCAGATCATTTCCGATCCCGCTCGCGCAACAGTTCTTCAGCGCATCACGTTCAGGCCTTTGGTCGGTAACATTTCCGATTACAAGGTCTATGCGCTGCTTGCGCCTCATCTTGTCAACGCGGGGATGGATAATTCCGCCTGGATTGGTGAGCAAGACGATACTGCACTTCTCTTTGCAAGCGGCCGATCACGCTATCTTGCGCTTGGATCATCACTTCCATGGGGCGAGCGATCTGCCGGCTTTGCCGGACAGTCTGATGGCTATAGCCAATTACTGCAAAACGGCCGTCTCCATCACCAATATCAGCGTGCCGACGATGGCAATACGGCGCTGACGGGGCAAATCCAGTTCACGGAAAGTGCTGACACCGCAATTCTGGCCCTCAGCTTCGGCCAGTCGGAAACGGAAGCAGGCGCCCAGGCACTCGCCAGTCTGCGGGATGGATTCGATGCCGCGTTCGGCATGTATTGTGCGAATTGGCGCGGCTGGCAGAAAAGTCTCTACGATCTGGATCGCGAGACCGCAAAGCCCATCAATATGTACCGCGTCTCGACCGCCGTGCTTGCCGCCCATCGCGCGGCTGACCGGCGAGGAGCCGTGGTTGCCAGCCTGTCCATTCCTTGGGGGGCGAGCAAAGGGGATGATGATCTGGGTGGTTATCACCTTGTCTGGCCTCGCGATCTCGTGGAAAGCGCGGGCGGCTTTCTCGCTGCTGGTGACTGGAAGGAAGCAATCGAAATCCTGGAATATCTACGCGAGGTTCAGTTGGCGTCCGGTCGTTGGCCGCAGAATCTCTGGCTGGATGGAAAGCCCTATTGGCTCGGGGTGCAGATGGATGAATGCGCTTTTCCTATTCTGCTGGCCGATCTCCTGTATCGAAATGGTCATCTGCCGGACACGCTGCTGACCCGATTCCTCCCGATGATCCGCAAGGCGGCTGGCTACATCATCGCTAATGGGCCGGCCACCAACCAGGACCGCTGGGAAGAAGATGGCGGCTATAGCCCGTTCACCCTGGCCGTCGAGATTGCCGCATTGCTGGCCGCCGCAGACAGTCTGGACGTTGTCGGTGAGCCGGATGTGGCCCGGCATTTGCGCGAAACCGCAGACTGCTGGAATGAGCAGATTGAAAACTGGACTTATACCAGCAATTCCACCCTTTGCGATGTCGTCGGCGTGAAAGGATATTATGTCCGTATTGGGGGGCTCGATGTCACTGACGTAGCGACGGGCACTCAAGGGCAGACCATTATCCGCAACCGGGCAGCCGACACGTCGCTATTGCCGACCCGTGACGTTATCAGCCCCGACGCCCTGGCGCTTGTTCGGTTTGGGTTGCGGGCCGCTGACGATCCGAGGATCCTCGACACGATAAAGGTCATCGACCATCAGTTGAAGATTGATCTGCCGCAAGGTCCGCTCTGGTATCGCTATACGGGTGACGGTTATGGCGAACATCCTGATGGCAGCCCATTTGATGGCATCGGGCAGGGGCGTCCGTGGCCATTGCTGGCGGGTGAGCGCGCACATTACGAGCTGGCGGCTGGAAATCGCGATATGGCCGAACGGCTTCTGGAGACGCTTGAGGCTTCGGCGGGGACGGAGGGACTTCTGCCCGAGCAGAGCTGGGACGGACCAGATCTCACCGAACGCGAGTTGTTCCTGGGCCGCCCGTCAGGCAGCGCCATGCCACTGGTCTGGGCGCATGCGGAATACATCAAGCTGTTGCGCTCGCTGAACGATGGTGCCGTTTTTGACATGCCGCCGCAAACAGTTGAGCGCTATGTAAAACATCAGACGCCATCAACATTGCGCATCTGGCGCTTCAACAATCAGATTTCCACCATACCCCACGGCAAGACATTGCGGCTTGAACTGGAAGCGCCAGCCCTGGTGCACTGGAGCGCCACGGGCTGGCACGAGGTGGCGGACACCAGAACACGCGAAACCGGTCTCGGGACCCATGTTGTCGATATCGACCTGGCGGACGGCGTGATCGGCCAGGAGCTGGTGTTCACCTTCTTCTGGGAGGAGGCGGACCTCTGGGAAAATGCCAATTTCAAAGTTCAAATCATAGCTTAACGTTTGACGGAGATAGACATGCAATTGGGAATGGTCGGCCTCGGTCGTATGGGCGCGAACATGGTGCGGCGGTTGATAAAGGCGGGGCATCAATGTGTCGTCTATGACGTCAATCCGCAAAACGTTGCTTCTCTTGTGGCCGAAGGTGCTGTCGGCGCGGCGAGCTACGCCGATTTTCTCGCCAAATTGGCCACGCCCCGTGCTGTCTGGCTGATGCTGCCAGCCGCGATCACGGGAAAGATAGCCCGCGACTTGGCTGGCGAAATGACGAGCGGTGATATTCTGATCGATGGCGGAAACTCCTATTACCGCGACGCGGTCGATCTCGGAACTGAGCTTGGTTCTCAAGGTATCTCCTTCGTTGACGTCGGGACCAGTGGCGGGGTCTGGGGGATCGATCGTGGCTATAGCCTGATGATCGGCGGTGAGAAGAAAGCGGCGCAGCATCTTGACCCTATCTTTGCGGCCCTTGCCCCTGGAAAAGACGGCACGGGGGCCACGGGCGGCACCGCCGATACAGGAACGGAAGGCTATCTGCACTGCGGTCCGCCGGGTGCCGGTCACTTCGTCAAGATGGTCCATAATGGCATAGAATATGGCATCATGGCCGCCTATGCCGAAGGGCTGAACATCCTGAAGGCTGCTGATGCAGGCAGCGAGGCGCGTGACGCCGATGCCGAAACCGCGCCATTGCGGGATCCGCAATATTATCGTTTTGACCTTGATCTGGTGGCTGTGACGGAAGTCTGGCGCCATGGCAGTGTCATTGGCTCCTGGTTGCTTGATCTCACAGCATCCGCGTTGAAGCAGGATCCGCAATTGTCACAGTATGGTGGTCGCGTGTCGGATTCCGGCGAAGGCCGTTGGACATTGCAGGCGGCGGTCGAAACCGGAGTGCCTGCTCCGGTCCTGTCTTCTGCCTTGTTCGGACGCTTCACGTCACGTGACAACGATGAATTTGCCAACAAGCTGCTTTCCGCCATGCGGCACGCCTTTGGCGGTCATGTGGAGAAGCCGGAGAGCAAGTCATGATACAAGGCAGATCCGACGCCCTCGTCGTGTTCGGCGTGACCGGTGATCTCGCCTATAAGATGATACTCCCGTCACTTTACCAGATGGTGAGGCGAGGCCAGTTGAGCGAGCCAGTCATCGGGGTGGCACTCGATGACTGGGATATCGACCGCCTGGCGGCACGCGCTCACGATGGCATCAGCAAACAGTTCGGCACGGTTGACGAGGCGGTTTTTGCCAGGCTGAAGGGATTGCTGCGCTACGTCAGTGGCGACTACAAAAGTCCGGCCACCTTCGATCGGCTGCGTGAGGCGCTTGGTCCTGCCACCCATCCGCTTTACTATCTGGCCATCCCGCCTTCGCTTTTCGAGACAGTCATCAAGGCATCGAAGGCGGCTGGCCTTGCTGAGAACGCCCGGTTGATGGTGGAAAAGCCCTTCGGACGGGATCTAGCCTCTGCTCAGGCATTGGATGGTGTCCTGCATTCCGCGTTCGAGGAGGACGCAGTGTTCCGCATCGACCATTTCCTGGGCAAGGAAGCGGTGCAGAACCTGATCTATTTCCGTTTCGCCAACGCTTTTCTGGAACCAGTCTGGAACCGGACCCACGTGGAAAGCGTGCAAATCACCATGGCTGAGGATTTCGGAATTGCTGGCCGCGGCAAATTCTATGACGAGGTTGGATGCATTCGTGACGTCATCCAGAACCACCTGATCAATATCCTCCTGCTGCTGACGATTGAACCACCTGTCAACAACGGTTCTGATGAACTTAGTGACGAAAAGGTCCAGGTTCTCCGAGCCATTCGTCCGCTCTCGACGCATGACCTCGTAAGGGGACAGTTCCAAGGCTATCACGACGAACCGGGTGTTGCGCCCGGCTCACCTGTCGAGACATTTGCCGCTGTGCGCCTGTTCGTGGATACGTGGCGATGGAAGGATGTGCCCTTTTTTATCAGAGCCGGCAAGCACCTGCCGGTCCGTGCGACAGAAGTTGTCGTGCGGTTTCGCCGCCCGCCCGTTGCTCTTTTCGACGAAGTTACCGCAGCCGAAGCCAATTATCTGCGGTTCCGTGTTGGACCGCAGGTGGCAATCGGCATTGGTACCCGACGCAAGGCGCCGGGCGAGGGGATGGTCGGTGAAAGCGTTGAACTCGGTGCGCTTGATGATACGACCGACGACATGATGCCCTACGAGCGGTTGATCGGCGATGCCCTGAACGGCAGGCGCCAGCTCTTCACTCGGCAGGACGCGGCTGAGCTGGCCTGGCGCGTGGTGGATCCTGTGCTTGATCTTAAGGAACAGCCAGCCGTCTATCTGCCCGGTACCTGGGGGCCTGCCGATGCCTTTAAGGATTTCGCTCCTCCCGGTGGCTGGGTCAATCCGCAACCATAAAGGAAGACATCTATGGATGAAAAGCCACAGATCGTGCTTGCCGTCGATGTCGGCGGGTCGCATGTGAAAATCATGAACAGCGCTGACGGCGTGGAAAGAAAGGCTGTCTCGGGTCCTGAAATGGATGCTGTCGCAATGGCCGACGCAGTCGAGACACTTGCGTCAGGCATGGATTATGACGTTATCGCCATTGGTTATCCTGGTCCGGTTGTTCATAATCGTATTTTGGCGGAGCCGCATAACTTAGCTGCTGGATGGACAGGCTTCGATTTTGCAAAGCGGTTCGGCAAGCCCGTACGTATTGTCAACGATGCCCTGATGCAGGCTATGGGAAGCTATGAAGGCGGACGTATGCTGTTTCTCGGCCTTGGCACCGGGCTGGGAGCGGCCATGATCGTCAACTATGTCACCCAACCCATGGAACTAGCGCATCTTCCCTATCGCAAAGGCCGCAGCTATGAGGACTACCTCGGTCAGGCCAGCCTGGAAGAACGCGGGCATAGTAAATGGGAGAAACATGTGTTGAGGGCTGTAGAGCAACTCAGCGCGGCACTGGAGCCGGACTATGTTGTCATCGGCGGCGGCAATGTCACCAGGTTGAAAACACTGCCGACCAATGCCCGTCACGGCGATAACGCCAATGCATTCAAGGGCGGATTTGCTGTGTGGCTGGATTCCCGGTTCCAGACTTGACTGGCCTTTGACTTCTGACGGCAGCGCGGCCTTACGGTTTGATGAGAGACGATGATGCCGAGCGCCGCCAGCAGATCCTCGACCATACGCAGGCTGAGCGGAAACCGGAGGTACAGCCAAACGGCATAGGAAATCACTTCGGCTGGAAATCGACGGCGACGATAAACAGGATCCCGGGCAAATCTGGTCATGTAACCAGATCCCACATTTGATCGATGTCCGGTTGACGTTACAGTGCCCCAAAAACCGTCGCTTGATAGCAGTTCTCCGGCGATCCGCGCAAAAGGCCCTTAACGGCATTCCCAGCATCCCATTCAAAGGATAGTTGGAAATAAAATTCCAATTATTTATTACTGTTTAAATTATGCATATATTGAATATTCTCATAAAATATCAAGTTGTGAATCAAATAAATACAATTAAATTGACTTCTTTTGTAATATAAGATATTTTTATTTTCCGGCGCCCTGTTAGCGTCGACGAATAATAAAGGAGTAAGATATGAAGAAATTTCTTGCCGTCTTTATTGGCGCATCTAAGCTTAATCGTCGTAAGCCACGTTATATCTATACATACTGATAACCTGTTGCTCCTCGGGGGTTTAATTTTGAATTCCCGAGGACGCCGATTCTTTGTTTGAATTAATATTGGTGAATATAGGCTTTCCAGTTTTGGCGGTTGCTATTTCCGATGGCCTCAGTTGAGAATTATCAACAAAAAATTCCAAATATTCGGCAGCGATGCCTTTTCAACAACAGCTTCAGATTCCGCAAGGATCCTCTGTCATTGCTGTCTTCGTGCTGTCAAATTGACAGTCCTTTGATCGGCATCGATGACGGCTTCTATGTTGTCGTTGCCCCTGAACTGATTGAATTGGTTCTTCATGACAAGCATCAGGTATTTCAAAAGTCGCTTCCTGATGAAGATAGGGGCATGGTCAATTTTGCTTCTTCGATCATGAATAGCTCTGGTGAAGACTGGCGCCGCAAGCGAAAGATGTTGCAACCCGGCTTTAGTCGCGACGCCGTTGCAAAGGGCGTGGATGCAACAATCGAAATTACCCAGGGCCATCTTGATCGATGGCAGATCGAGCCTCCATATTCCGACATCAGAAAATCCCTGCAGCGGCTGTGTTTTGACATCGGCTGTCAATTTTTTCTCAAAACCACGCTTGGCGAGAATGAGCAGTCCGCGTTCGTGATCCTATCAGATTTGATCATAGCGAAGACGCGCGACGGTATACGCTTTCCACTCGGCCCATTCGACAGGACGGAGGCACGACTTGCCTGCGCCCGAGATGCTGCGAAGGAACTGGCTGGCGCTGCCCTTGCCCGTGCGCGGCAGCCGCGCCAAGGCAGCGACAAGAGCGTCGCATGGCACGATGGGTTCGAACGATCCTTCGATAAGGCGTCTGATGAGGATGACAACTGGCTGCGCGACGAGTTTTGCACCATGATCCTCTCCGGGCTGGAGCCGATGTCTGCCGGACTTGCCTGGACCTTGCACCTGTTGACAGCGCACCCGGACGTTCTGCGACGTGTGACCGCAGAAATAGATGCGTTGGCATTGACGGGCAGTGATTGGGCTACGAACGGCGACGGCCCGATCAGCCTTGACGGATTGAACGAGAACGGATTGCGCGAGACAAGGGCTGCGCTCAAGGAGGCCCTGCGACTGTTCCCACCGGCCTGGCTAACCGGGCGGACTGTCTTTGAGGATACGGTGCTCGGCGACTTCCTTCTCCCAAAGGGTAGCGCCTTGATGATCAGTCCCTGGGTCAATCACCGCAGTGCCCGCTATTTCGACTTGCCCGAGCACTATCGGCCGGACCGTTGGCTGGACGGCACGCTGGAAGAACGCTTACCGCGCTACGCCTTTTTCCCCTTTGGCGGGGGCAGCCGGCGCTGCATCGGCGAGCATTTCAGCATGATCCATATGACAGCCATATTGGTCTGTATTTTGAGGCGCTTCACCTTGAAACGGATGCCACATACCAAAGTGCGACCCTATCCAGCACTCGTCTTGCGCCCTTTGGGTGTCACACTGACTTTAACGCCCCGTGCCTCGGAAGCCGGACTAGATAGGACCTTCATATGACGGCAAGCTCGTTTAACAACTATGACAGCTATGCAGAGTTTTACGATAGCTGGCAGGAATCCTGGCCCGAAAGTGTCATGACTCCCTGCGTAAATGTTCTCGCGGACATCGCCGATGGCCGCCCTGCGCTTGAACTTGGCGTTGGGACAGGACGGATCGCCTTGCCACTGTCTCAGCGCGGCCTTGACGTCTCCGGCATTGACCTTTCCGAAGCGATGCTCGAACGGCTAAAGCGAAAGCCGGGAGCAGAAAAACTGTCCCTGGTTCTAGGCGATATGGCGGATGTGCCCATAGAGGGAGAATTCGGCCTCATTTATTGTGTGGCGTCGTTCGACTATCTCCTCACCCAAGAGGAGCAGCTGCGCTTCTTCGCCAATGCAGAAAAACATCTCGCAGAGGGCGGTTCGCTGGTTGTCCAAACGATCATTCCAAACGAAGCGATTTTCAGCAGCGACTTCCGGCTCAACCGCATGGGGGACCTGCCATCGGACGAGGACGGGATGGCGTCCGTCATGCTCATGGGGGTGAAGGGCGATCCGATCTCTCAAGTGCTTGAGCAGCGCATCATGGTCATCGGTACACATCCCAAGGTCTTCCGACACAAGATCCGATGCGTCTGGCCGAATGAACTGGACTTGCTCGCGCGGTCTGCCGGCCTCTTTCTTCATGCTCGGTGGAGCAATTGGCAGCGCGAGTCGTTCGTTTCCGCCAGCCGAACAGCGATTTCAGAATACCGCAGATTCTGACTGGCATAGATGGCACCATTGATAGAATGAGGGAAATGTTATGAGCCTTTGTGTTATTGGTGCCGGATTAGGTCGAACAGGGACTTTATCCCTCAAGCTCGCTCTAGAGCATTTGGGGATAGCGCCCTGCTATCACGCCATGGAAATCGCCGCGACGGTTCGGACCTCCCTGCCACTTTGGAACGACGCTATCGGTGGAACGGCCGATTGGGACCGTATCTTCGAAGGATATCGTGCAACTGTCGATTACCCAAGTTGCCTGTTCTGGCGCGAATTGATGGAGCATTATCCGCAGGCGAAAGTCATTCTGACCAGGCGAGACCCGGATGGCTGGTTCGAATCCGTCAGTGAAACAATCTTTCCAGCCAAACGGAAAGGGATGTTATTGGGCAACGATGGCCTTGCCCTCAGCGACTTTTTGCGCAGGGATTTCGGCGACAATATAAGCGACCGGACGTTCATGACCAACTATTTCCGTCGGTGGAATCAGTCCGTTATCGATGAAGTTCCCGCCGATCGCTTGCTCGTGTTGGACGCAGGTGAGGGATGGGATCCGCTTTGCGCGTTTCTGGGCGTTGCATGCCCTGAGGTGGCTTATCCTTGGCTCCATGCGCGGCCTAAGAAATCCCGCTGGAACCTGTTCCAGAGGCGGTCGATGCCTGAACAAAAGCCAGAAGAGCTTGAAGACAATACGCGCGATTACCTGGACGGCTTACATCAAACGACATTTCGTTAAGACGTGGTTTCGGAGGACGTCATGGATGCGAACGATCACCCTTTGAAGAAGCGGGATTTTGCCAACCGCTATTTTGATGCCAGCATCTGGAACGACATAAAATATCGTGATGGAGATATCGTTGTCGCAAGCTATGCCAAAGCAGGAACGACACTGGTTCAACAGATTATTGCGCAACTCATTTTTGATCAGGATAACGATGTGGACGTGGCAACTATTTCGCCTTGGATTGATTCAGTTTATCCCGACAAACAGGTTAAACTGGGCCTGATCGAGGCGCAAACCCATCGGCGGTTTCTAAAAACACATTTGCCCATGGATGCGCTGATCCTTTCGGAGAAGGCGAAATATATCTACGTCGGGCGAGATGGCCGAGATATCGTCTGGAGCCTTTTCGATCACCAAAATGCGGCCCGCCAAGATGCGCAACTGCTGCTAGACAAGGAAGCGGGGCGTTCTGGGCGGCTGCGGGTGGCGACACCGCCGCAGTCGTCAATCACCGATTTTTTCGATGCCTGGCTCGATAAAGATGGTTTTCCGTTCTGGCCGTTCTGGGAAAATCTACGATCCTGGTGGTTGGCGCGGATTCTCCCGAATGTCCTGTTTGTGCACTATGCCGACCTCATCACGGATATGGGCGAACAAATCCTTAGGATCGCTGCCTTTTTAGAGGTCCCATTGTCGCTTGATCGGCTACCGCGCATTTTGCACAACTGTAGCCTCGGACATATGAGGAACAATGCCCGTCGCTATGTTCCTCATGGAGCAGGCCTGTGGAAAGACGATGGCAAGTTGTTCTTCAATAAGGGGCAAAACGGGCGATGGATCGATACGCTGACGACGGAGGCTAGCGCAAGGTTTGAACAGCATGCCATGGCAGAACTTGGCGTCGATTGCGCCAAATGGATGATGTCCGGATATGCGGGCCTAGGCAAAACGAGCTAAGATCTTGGTTTTTGAATTTACGCATTCAAGACCGCCCGAAGCGGTTAGTGGACGCGCTTTAGCCGGCTGATGCGCTCTCACCGATCCGGGAAGCCTTTGGCTCGACATAGCCCAGAGATCCCTTATATCCCGCATACCCTAGGAGATGTCGCTCATCGCTGGACAAGGCCTCGAATATTTCGGGCAGAATATTAGCCGGAAAATTCTCGTATTGCCTGATAAAGGGCAGTACATAGGATGACGCCAAAGCATATCGGGTAACCCCTGGTGCGGTATGCGCTCCCGCGCCGTGCCATACGCGACCGTCGAGAATAAGGGCGCTGCCTGGCTGACCCTCTACCGCTATTGTATCCATCGGCGGGGCTGGAATGTCCATGGTGCGGAAGGGGTAATCCGGGGCGGTATTGGGGCTGCGCGACCAAGGCGGACGCGGCCAAAGGTGCGAGCCCGGAATCACCCGCGTGGCACCGTTAGCTTCTGTGAAATCGCTGACCATCACCAAGATGTTGGCAACGTAAGCCTTCGACGGATCAAGCGGCAACTGGTCCTGATCGGTGTGCAATTTCTGGGCTGGCCTGCCATGGTTGGTAATCTGGGCCGCAAGCCCTGAGAGGTTGAATTCCCGCCCCCCAAACATGTGCCGCACGCACGTGACAAGGCTGGGGTTATGAGCGATTTCGCGAAACACCTTCCCCTTGTTGTAAAGCATCATCAGGATCTGCCTGGGCACTAGGTGTCGATCGATTGTTCGTGCCACCTCCTGCGATAGTGGCTTGTCATCCGCATCATGCAAAAGCGCTACTCCGGCGGCGCATTCCGCATCCGCCTGTTCGACCAGTCGCTGGCGAAGAGCCTCCAGTCCAGAACCCGTCACCAAATCGGCCAGGATCGCATAGCCGAACTGATCAAGGTCTGCTTTCGCTTGAGAAACGTCACGCGTTGCGACGGGCAAACTGCCAGATGTGAAATTCATTGCACCTCTCCCGGGAACGCATGACGCGGTTTCAACCTAATTAAGCAAACTTATTATTAAATAAAATGAATTTACAAAAAAACTGAGATAACTTAATCGCCCGGTTAGCGATGTTCAAGTGAATTGCGCGTCGCGGGAAGTCGCCGGCTTGGCGCTGAGCGGATTTCGGACTTCCCCAGGCAAGCATTCGGTTCAGGATGGTGACGCCGATCGCGGCCTCTGTCTGTTGAGCAAGTAATGATCGAGCGCGCAAACGCAGTCCAATGACACCCTTGTATCGACCCATCGCGGCGCCCCGAGGCAAAAGAACGATACTGTCCCATGCTGGACGCAGCAGCCATGGCCACATAATTCAAGCCAACGGCCTCCGGCAAAACTGGGACGATGTACAGGCACAACGCGTTGTTGTTGCCCGCGCTCTTGTCGCAAGTCCAGAAGCGCTGCTGTTAGAGGAGCAGTTTTCGGCAATCCACGCCATGACAAGAAGCCGCCTTCAACACCATCTCTTCGACATTGGGCAGGCAACCATGGCGATTGTGCCCCATGATCTTGACGAGGCGATCAAACTTGTCGATCGGGGCATCCGCGGCCTTGCAGAGTTTCCAAGGAAATCCGCATAGAACTACCGATACATCGGGAACATGGCATACACGATCTCATTCCTACCAACAAAGATTGAAGGGTGCTTGCGCCATCCCATGGCATTTGCGCGAAAATGAGAAAAATATTTGCAATTGCTTATTTTCCGCGCAGTTTTATACTCCGATTTTCGGTGTGATTTCTGCGATTGTCTGACATCACTAATAAGGACGCATCACCGATATGAAACTGCTCAAATCTATTGCCACCGTAGCGTTGCTGCAGGCTGTTCTGCTCATGCCCGCCCATGCTGGTGAAAATCTCGCGACGATCAAGTCCGCTGGCGTTTTCAAGATCGGTACCGAGGGTACGTATGCGCCCTTCACCTATCACAACGAGGGCGGCAAGCTGGTTGGTTTTGACGTGGAGATCGGAGAAGCGATCGCTGCCAAACTCGGCGTCAAAGCCGAATTCATTGAGGGAAAATGGGACGGATTGATCGCCGGTCTCGATGCAAAACGATATGACGCTGTAATCAATCAAGTTGGCATCACCGAGACGCGCAAACAGAAATATGATTTTTCGGACCCCTATATCGCCTCGAAAGCTGTTCTGATCGTCCGCAGTGATGACAACAGTATCAAGGACTTTGCTGATCTGAAGGGCAAGAAATCGGCGCAATCCCTGAGCAGCAATTTCGGAAAGCTGGCTGAAAAGTCGGGTGCGGAACTGGTTGGTACCGATGGGTTTGATCAGTCCATTCAACTCGTGCTGACGCGTCGTGCCGATGCCACGATCAATGACAGCCTGTCCTTCCTGGATTTCAAAAAGCACAAACCGGATGCGCCGGTAAAGATCGCCGCAGAGCAGAGCGATGCCGATTATTCCGGCGTGATCATTCGCAAGCAAGAGCCCGAATTGCTGACCGCTATCAACAAGGCGCTGGCTGACATCAAAGCCGATGGCACTTATCAGAAAATTTCTGAGAAGTATTTCGGTCAAGACGTTTCCAAATAACGTTTTGAAGAAAGCTGGATATCGTTCAAACCGCCCTATATTGATGTGAAAAGCGCCCGGCGGGATTGTCTGCCGGGCGCATCTCTTTTGAGGAAGATGTCTTTGCCGCACTGGCTTCAATTGATGGTGGATTCGCTTGTCCCTCTTCTGTGGGCAGGGTTGCTGTTTACCATTCCGCTAACGATACTTTCCTTCACGTTCGGCTTGACACTTGGGCTTGTTACGGCCATCGGCCGGCTGTTCGGAGGGAAACCGGTGGCGGCGATTGCCCGCTTTTATGTTTGGGTCATTCGTGGCACCCCTCTGCTTGTCCAGCTTTTTGTAATTTTCTACGGCTTGCCAAGCATTGGTATTTTGCTGGATGCGTTTCCAGCGGCGCTCATCGGCTTCACGCTGAACATAGGGGCCTATAGTTCTGAAATCATTCGCGCTGTCATCTCCTCCGTGCCGAAAGGACAATGGGAAGCGGCCTATTCGATTGGTATGAGCTGGCGTCAAGCCATGCTGCGCACGATCCTGCCGCAGGCAACCCGCGTCGCTGTGCCGCCGCTGTCCAATACATTCATTTCGCTTGTGAAGGACACATCGCTCGCCGCGGCTATCACCGTGCCGGAGCTGTTTCAGGCTGCCCAACGCATTGTCGCCACCACCTATGAACCACTGATCCTCTATATCGAAGCAGCATTGATCTATCTTGCCCTGTGCTCTGTGCTCTCGACAGTGCAGGTGCGATTGGAGCGTCGCTTTGCCCGCTATGGCGGTATGATGGAGTCCAACGCATGATCGAGCTCTCCAATATCGAAAAGCGTTTCGGTGAGGCTGTTATCCTGAATGATATCAACCTGCGTATCCCGGAAGGAAATGTTACGGCGCTAGTCGGACCGTCCGGAGGTGGCAAAAGCACGTTGCTGCGCTGCATCAATTTGCTGGAAATCCCGACAATCGGCACCGTTAAAATCGGTGAAGCAAGTCTGACATTTGCACCCGGACAAAAAAACGGTTGGCAATCCATTCAGAAAATTCGCCGCCAGACCGGAATGGTTTTTCAAAATTTTCAATTGTTTCCGCATCAAACAGCCATCGAAAATGTGATGGAAGGCTTGGTCACCGTGCTGAAATGGCCAAAGGAAAAAGCGCGTCAGCGCGCCATTGAGCTACTGAACAAAGTGGGTATGGCCCACAAAGCCGATGTCTGGCCATCCACTTTGTCTGGTGGCCAGCAGCAACGCATTGCCATTGCCAGAGCCCTAGCACCGTCGCCGCGTGTTTTGTTGTGTGACGAGCCAACATCGGCACTGGATCCGGAACTTGCGGCAGAGGTTGTGGATGTGTTGAGCCGATTGGCCGGGGAGGGGACCACCATGGTCATTGCCACGCATGATCTCCGGCTTGCCTCAAAGATCGCCAACGATGTTGTTTTCCTTGAAGCAGGTCGTGTCGTTGAAACCGGCAGTGCGAAAAATATCTTCACGGTCCCGCAACAGGACCGCACAAAGCGTTTCATCTCCACGATCAATGCCGCACATAGCTACGACATATAGAGCATCGTGCCGATTCGTATTTTCTGTACGATGCTCTCAGTGTTTCAGGGGCGCCTGTTGATTTATGAGGCCCGGTCGACGGCTTGCCAACGCAGTCGGGGACTGACGCGATCAAGACGCTGAGGTGTATGCGAATCCATCCATTTCATTGCCGAATTCAATTAATCCATAAAAACAATATATTATTGTTCTTGAGGAATGAAATTGTGCAAAAGCCTATTTTTTTGCAGTACAAAAAATGGTTTTATCGCCTTCGCGTCCCGAAGATCACTCTGTCATTGCTGGCTGTATCGGAGCGATGACTTCTTCCATCAAGGGACGACAACAATGACAAAAATATTCGGAAACACACCCTCCGGTTATGTCACGTTGTTTGACTGAAGCCGGCGAAGGACTTGCAGTTGAACTCAGGCATCTGCACCTGTCACAGCCTTCCACTGCGCCATTGCGCGGATACTATGAATGTGAGTGGCGAGGGCGGTGTGCTTCTGGTGGGGCGGGACGAAGTGATTTCTGATTGCCGAAAAGACCTCGATGAATCGTTGCAATCCACCGGCGGATCGGAAGCCTTGCATCATCCGTTCTCGCTTTCGCAGCGGCAGGTGTGAATTCTCCGCACGATTGTTCAAGCGTTTATGCGAGCGATGTTCAACGGTAGGCATGACGTCTCGCTTCGCCGCTCCATATGAGCGCAGCTTGTCGGTGATAATCCTCTTTGGTGCGAGGCCCTGCTTCTTCAGCAGTCTAATCAACAACCGCTTGTCTGCCTTTGTATCACGGCGGATCTGGACGATCTCGTCGAGAACATAGCCGTCCTGGTCTACGGCTCGCGAAAGCCAGTGCTTCTGGCCATCTATGGAATTACCACCTCGTCGAGGTACCAGATGTCCTTTCGCGACGGCTTCTTTCTGCACAACTGCTTTGCGTAGGCAGCACCGAACTTACGGCTCCATCGCCGGACCGTTTCGTAGGAGACAATAATGCCGCGTTCCAGAAGCATTTCCTCGACCAGACGCAGGCTCAGAGGAAACCGGAAATAAAGCCACACGGCGTGGGCAATGATCGGCGGTGGAAAACGATGGCTCTTGTAGCTGATGATCGACGGGTTCATCGCGCCGGCTTAGCTATCAACCGTTAAGCCACTAGCAACGTGACATCACCCTCTGCAGATCTGCAGATAGCCATCAGTCGCCTGAGATGGTTTTTCTCCCGCAAGACCACATCATGCGGAGATAGAGATGCAGATTCTAACCGTTTCACCTGATCGATACGTCAATCATTCGAATCTCCTGAAACAGATGCACTGCTTGCGTGCCGCAGTCTTCCGCGATCGTCTCGAATGGGACGTCACGACTACTGAGGCAGGAGAACGGGACGAGTACGACGATTTCGGCCCGACTTACATACTCGCGATCACCAGTGATGAGAGGGTCGTCGGCTGCGCTCGGCTGCTTCCGGCAATAGGCCCGACCATGCTGGAACTCACATTCCCGCAACTGCTGGCAACCGGTTCCCTCAACGCATCCGCAAATATGGTCGAGAGCTCGCGCTTCTGCGTCGATACGACTCTGCCCGCCGGCAGGGGAGGGGGCCAACTTCATTCCGCGACGCTTACCATGTTTTCAGGCATCATCGAATGGTCGATGGAAAACGGCTATGACGAGATCGTCACGGCAACCGACCTCCGTTTTGAGCGCATCTTGAACCGAGCCGGATGGCCAATGAAGCGGCTTGGCGATCCCGTGGCAGTCGGCAACACTGTCGCTGTTGCAGGAACGTTGCCAGCCGATCAAGCAAGTTTCCACCGAGTATGCCCGTCAGACTACCGCTCGATCATCGCCGAATATCGCGGCCTTCAGATCAGGAGCGCTGCGTGACCCAACTTCGCTCCCATCCACGGTTGGTTCGCAAACTGCAGGACACCCTAGGCGACCAACTCTGCGTTGCGCTTGATGACGCGACAGTGGTCGAAATCATGCTCAATCCCGATGGCCGGCTATTCATCGAACGGCTGGGGCACGGCGTTACAGCTGCCGGCGCGATGAGCTCTACCGCGGCCGAAGTCGTCATCGGCAGCGTCGCCCACGCGCTCCAGTCGGAGGCCGACAATGAGCGACCAATCATCTCCGGCGAACTGCCAATCGGCGGACACCGCTTCGAGGGCCTGTTGCCTCCGATCGTATCAAGTCCAGCATTCACCATCCGCAGGCGCGCTTCGCGTCTCATCCCACTGACGGACTACGTGAAGTTGAAGGTGATGACCGAGGCGCAGGCGTCAGCCATTCGCAGCGCGATCGATGCACGGATGAACATCGTCATTTCAGGGGGCACGGGATCGGGAAAGACAACTCTCGCCAATGCCATTATCGCCGAGGTCGTAGCCGCTGCCCCGGACGATCGGATGGTCATTCTCGAAGACACCGCAGAGATTCAATGCACGGCAGAGAATGCAGTCTCGTTGCACACGAGCGATACAATCGACATGGCGCGCCTGCTCAAGAGCACGATGCGCCTTCGTCCCGACCGCATTATTGTCGGTGAGGTCCGCGATGGTGCAGCCCTGACGCTGCTCAAGGCCTGGAACACGGGACATCCGGGCGGCGTCACGACAATCCATTCCAACACGGCGATGTCAGCCCTGCGCCGACTGGAGCAACTGACGGCGGAAGCCAGCCAACAGCCGATGCAGGAGGTGATCGGTGAAGCCGTCGATCTCGTCGTCTCAATTGAGCGAACGGGAAAGGGGAGGCGGGTCCGCGAGGTCATCCACATCGAGGGATACCGCAACGGCCGCTACCAGACCGAGTATTATGCCCAGATCGATGAGGACAGCCATGTCGCGTAAAATCTCCATTCTTCTCGTTGGCGCAGCGCTTGCCGCCGTTTCTGTCGGCTATGCTGACTTCGCACTCGCCTCTTCGGGCGGCGGTAGTCTGCCGTGGGAATCGCCGCTGGAGCAAATCCAGCAATCGATCACTGGACCCGTCGCCGGTTTTATCGCGTTGGCGGCGGTCGCCATTGCCGGTGCGATGCTGATCTTCGGCGGCGAATTGAATGATTTCGCGAGGCGGCTTTGCTACGTCGCGCTGGTTGGGGGGGTACTTCTCGGAGCTACCCAGATTGTCGCTCTCTTCGGCGCGACCGGTGCCTCGATCGGCGAGGCTCATTCGCAGGCTGGGCGCAGCATGACCGAGCCCTCGATGACGGCGGCCACTGTGGGGGAGGGGGCCCATGGCTGAGGCTGGTTCCTCTCTCGCACGCTCGCGGGTACACCGGGCGCTGTCGCGACCGAATCTCCTGATGGGGGCCGATCGCGAACTGGTTCTGCTGACGGCGCTTGCGGCGGTCATACTGATCTTCGTCGTGCTGACCTGGTACGCGGCTCTGTTCGGCATCGCGATTTGGCTGGTGGCTGTCGCGGCACTCCGCATGATGGCCAAAGCCGATCCACTGATGCGCAGGATCTACCTCCGGCATATTTCCTACAAGACCTTTTACCGCGCGACGTCGTCGCCTTGGCGAGCATACTGAGGTCTTTGCAATGGTTGCCCTCAAATCCTTCCGTCATTCCGGGCCGTCCTTCGCCGATCTCGTGCCCTATGCCGGCCTTGTCGATAACGGTGTCATTCTGCTGAAGGACGGTTCGCTGATGGCCGGCTGGTATTTTGCGGGGCCGGATAGCGAGAGCTCGACCGACGCTGAACGCAACGAGGTATCACGACAGATCAACGCCATCCTATCGCGGCTCGGCTCGGGATGGATGATCCAGGTCGAGGCCGTGCGCGTCCCGACTGGAGACTATCCAAGCGATGCAGAGTCTCATTTTCCCGATCCTGTCACGCGCGCCATCGACGACGAGCGGCGGGCGCATTTCCAGAAGGAGAGGGGGCATTTCGAGAGCCGCCATGCTTTGATCCTGACGTGGCGGCCGCCGGAGCCCCGGCGTTCCGGCCTGACACGGTATGTCTATTCGGATGCGGCGAGCCGTTCTGCGACCTATGCCGACACGATGTTGCAAAGCTTCCTGACCTCGATCCGTGAAGTCGAGCAATATCTTGCCAATGTCCTGTCGATCCGTCGGATGATGACGCGAGAGATTTCAGAGCGCGGTGGGTTCCGTATCGCCCGATACGACGAACTCTTCCAGTTCATCCGTTTCTGCATCACTGGCGAGAACCATCCGGTGCGCCTGCCTGATATCCCGATGTATCTCGATTGGCTGGTGACGGCCGAGCTGCAGCATGGCCTGACACCGCTCGTGGAAAACCGCTTTCTCGGCGTGGTGGCGATCGACGGCCTACCGGCCGAAAGCTGGCCTGGAATCCTCAACACGCTGGACCTGATGCCGCTGACCTATCGCTGGTCGTCTCGCTTCATCTTTCTCGACGCGGAGGAAGCGAGGGCGCGGCTTGAGCGCACCCGCAAGAAGTGGCAGCAGAAGGTGCGACCGTTCTTCGACCAGCTCTTCCAGACACAAAGCCGCTCGGTCGATCAGGACGCCATGCTGATGGTGGCAGAAACCGAGGACGCCATCGCCGAAGCGTCCTCGCAGCTCGTCGCCTATGGCTACTACACACCGGTCATCGTCATCTTTGAAGAAGACCAAACTCGCCTCCAGGAAAAGTGCGAGGCGATCCGCCGCTTGATCCAGGCCGAAGGGTTTGGCGCCCGGATCGAAACCTTAAACGCCACGGATGCTTTTCTCGGCAGCCTGCCCGGCGTCACTTACGCCAATATCCGCGAGCCGCTGGTCAACACCCGCAATCTCGCCGATCTTATCCCCTTGAACTCCGTCTGGTCCGGAAGTCCGACCGCGCCTTGCCCGTTCTATTCGCCTGCCTCGCCACCCCTGATGCAGGTTGCGTCCGGTTCGACGCCATTCCGGCTGAACCTGCACGTCGATGATGTCGGCCATACGCTGATCTTCGGTCCGACTGGCTCCGGCAAATCAACGCTGCTGGCGCTGATCGCCGCGCAGTTCCGGCGTTATGCCGATGCCCAGCTATTCGCCTTCGACAAGGGCGGCTCAATGCTTCCCCTAGCGTTGGGCGTCGACGGCGATCACTATCAGATCGGCGGCGATATCGGTCCGTCGGTAAATGGTGAGGTGAAAGCGCTCGCCTTCTGCCCGCTCGCCGAACTGTCCAGCGACGGTGACCGTGCCTGGGCCGCCGAATGGATCGAGATGCTGGTGGCGCTACAGGGTGTGACGATCACCCCGGATTATCGCAACGCCATCTCCCGGCAGATCGCACTGATGGCGGATTCGCGTGGCCGCTCGCTCTCAGATTTTGTCTCAGGCGTGCAGATGCGTGAGATCAAGGACGCGCTCCATCACTACACCGTTGACGGCCCGATGGGCCAGTTGCTCGATGCCGAAGAGGACGGTCTGGCGCTTGGCGCTTTCCAATGCTTCGAGATCGAGGAGCTGATGAACATGGGCGAGCGCAATCTCGTCCCCGTTCTCACCTACCTGTTTCGGCGCATCGAGAACCGCCTGACCGGCTCTCCTAGCCTGATCATCCTCGACGAAGCCTGGCTGATGCTCGGTCATCCAGTGTTTCGCGACAAGATTCGGGAATGGCTGAAGGTGTTGCGAAAGGCCAATTGCGCCGTCGTACTTGCCACCCAGTCGATTTCGGATGCCGAGCGATCCGGGATCATCGATGTCTTGAAGGAGAGCTGCCCGACAAAGATCTGCCTACCGAACGGAGCGGCGCGTGAACCGGGCACCCGCGAGTTCTATGAGCGCATCGGTTTTAACGAGCGGCAGATCGAAATCGTCGCAACCGCTATTCCCAAGCGCGAATATTACGTTGTCTCACCAGAGGGTCGCCGTCTTTTTAACATGGCGCTCGGTCCGGTCGCACTCTCCTTCGTCGGAGCGACGGGTAAGGAAGACCTGAAGCAAATTCGCACCCTGCATTCCGAACAGGGGGCCTCCTGGCCTCTCCACTGGCTCCAGCAAAGGGGGATCGCACATGTCGAAACACTCTTTCCGACCTCTTGAGACTGCAAACATGGTCGCCGTCGTTGTGGCTGCGCTTACGATGGCGTTGCCGCTTCCAGCTGAAGCCGGCGGCGTGACGGGACAGGCAACCGAATGGACACAGCTCGCCAACAATACAGAACTGATCTCGCTTGTCGGCAAGTCGGCCGAGCAGGTCAACAACCAGATTACCCAGATCTCGCAGCTTGCCGAGCAAATCCAGAACCAGATCAACATCTACAAGAACATGCTTCAAAACACGGCACAATTGCCAAACCATGTCTGGGGCCAGGTCGAGAACGACCTCAAGAACCTTCAAAATGTCGTTGCCCAAGGGCAGGGCGTCGCCTTCTCGATGGGCAATATCGACGATGTCCTGAAACAGCGCTTCCAGAGTTTTTCCGAGATGAAGAGCAATCTACCGGATGGTGCAAGCTTCTCGTCGACCTATCAAAGCTGGTCCGACACCAATCGCGATACGATCGGCGGCACCTTGAAGGCCGCAAACCTGACAGCGGACCAGTTCTCGAGCGAGGAGAGCACGATGTCGTCGCTGCGATCAATGTCGGAGACGGCTGACGGCCAGATGAAGGCGCTGCAGGTCGGACACCAGATCGCCGCCCAACAGGTCGCGCAGATGCAAAAGCTGCGTGGCCTGGTTTCCCAGCAGATGACGATGATGGGCACATGGTTCCAGTCGGAACAGACGCAAAAGGATTTGGCCCAAGCTCGGCGCGAACAATTCTTCAGCGGAAGCGAGCATGATATACGCGGTGGCCAGACGATGGAGCCCCGCTGGTGAGCCCGCGTCTCGTTATCATCCTTGCTGTCATGGGGATCGTCGCGTCGGGTGTAGGCGTCGCGAGGTGGATCGTACTGCCCCATCCGGCGTCCGTATCTGGAACGGGAGAAGCATCGTCGGCGACCTCATCCGATGCGGCCCGACGCGAATATCGAGAAAAATTCTTCGGTGGCGATACCGATCGCGACATTCGCGGTGGCCAGGAAATGAAACCGAGATGGTGATCGTTGCACGTCCCCTCCGCCTCAAACTCGCCCTGGTCGCGATCGGCCTTGTGTTGTTTGCGAGCGCGCCGGCCTTTGCACAACAGGGTCAGGTGCTGACCACCCTGGAGAATTCCGTTGTTACTGCAGCCAAAGGCTGGGAGACGACGGTCATGAATGCGGCCCGGTCATTGTTCTGGATCCTGGCGGGGATCGAGATCGGCATCGCCGCCGTGTGGCTGGCGATTAGCGCTGCCTCGCTTGATAGCTGGTTTGCCGAGCTGGTGAAGCGCATCATGTTCATCGGATTATTCGCCTTCATCCTCGACCGGGGGCCGGCCTTCGCCAAGGCTGTCGTCGACAGCCTCTACCAAATTGGTGCTGGCGGTGGGTCTGCGTCGCCGGCCAACATTTTTGACGCCGGCATTCGCGTTGCGACCAAGATGTCGGAACAGGCGAAATTTGGCCTCTTCGAGGATAATGCCCTGGCGATAGCCGCCGTCTTCGCCATGGTCGTGGTCGTCGTCTGCTTCTCGCTTGTTGCTGCCATCTTCGTCTCGGTCATGGTCGAGATGTATGTCGGCTTGCTTGCCGGCATGATCATGCTCGGATTGGGCGGAACGTCCTATACCAAGGACTTCGCCATCAAATACTTGGTCTACGCCTTTTCTGTCGGCATGAAGCTGATGGCGCTGGTGATGATCGCCAAGATCGGCTCCGACATCCTGCTGGGCCTGGCGGAGGCACCAACCGCAACCTCGGAGCAGTTCATCACGACGCTCGCGATCGCCGGCATATCGGTCGTGGTCTTCGTCATCGCCATGTATGTGCCGCCAATCCTGCAGGGTGTCGTTCAGGGCGCCTCCGTAACCAGTGGCATGGAGTCGATCCGCCACGGCGGACAGGCCGCATCTGTTGCGGCGGGCGCCGGCTTTTTGGCTACCGCAGCAGCCAGCAGAGGGTTTCAGGCTGCAAGTGCGGCAAGGGCAGGGGGAGCGTCCCTTGGCAGTGCCGCGATGCGCGGCATGGAGGCCGGCATCGGTGGCGCGGCAGGTGCTGTCGGTTCGGCCGCGAAAGACAAAGCGGTCGGGTCACCCGGCGCCTATGCCGGTTCGCTGCTGGGGCTCGCGAATGCCAAACTCGACCAGCAGGCCAGCCGCCCCGGAGCTACGCCTCCACCCCCGCCGATCAACGACACCAAATGACTGGAGGCCGATCCACCATGGCCGGACAAAACATGCCCGATAATCCCTATCTCGCTGCGCGCAACGAATGGAACGAGCGCTATGGATCCTACGTAAAGGCCGCCGCCGCCTGGCGGATCGTCGGTATCATCGGCATGACCATGGCTGTGATCGGCTTTAGCTACGCACTCTACCAGAGCACCCAGGTGAAGCTCGTTCCCTATATCGTCGAGGTCGACAAGCTCGGCACGGCCGTCAATGCCGGCGTTCCCCAACAGATCGAATATGCCGATCCGCGGGTGGTACGCGCCACCCTCGGCAGTTTCGTCTCGAGTTTTCGGAGCGTCACGCCCGATGCCGTGGTGCAGAAGCAATATATCGACCGGACCTATGCATTGCTCAGGACCTCGGACCCCGCAACCGAGAAGGTCAATGACTGGTTTCGCTCGAACTCGCCCTTCGAGAAAGCAAAGAATTCGACCGTGGCTATCGAAGTGAACAACATCGTCGCGCTGTCGAACCAGAGTTACCAGATCGACTGGACCGAATTTGAGCGCGACCGGCGCGGCAAGGAAACCGCCGTCCGCCGATTCCGTGGCATCGCCACCGTGACCCTCACCCCACCGCAGGATGAGGGCGTCATTCGATTAAACCCCATTGGTCTCTATCTCCGCGATTTCGACTGGACAGCACAGCTTTGAAAGGCATGGCCTGAACATGATTATCCGACTTGAGAATTTTTCGGCCAGGCTGACTTTAAGCACCCTTGGGTCAGTGATGCTGACTTCTGTCTTCCTCAACCCTCTCCACGCTTTAGCTGCTGACGGTGTCACTGCGAACGAGGCCAAAGGGATGGGGATTTCTACCCAATGGCGTGGGTCGCGGGGTCTCGTCACCAAGGGCCCAGACGGCAAGGTGATCTTTCTCTACGGCGAGGTCCAGCCCTCCGTCGTCTGCTCGCCGCTGCAGGTTTGCGACATCGAGCTTCAGGGCGGCGAGGTGGTCCGCGACGTATTGGTCGGTGATACGGTGCGCTGGAAGGTAGAGCCAGCGACCTCGGGTGCTGCCGGCGGTCAGGCCATTCACCTGATTGTAAAACCGTCGGAGCCGGGCCTTGTGACCTCCATGGTGGTGACGACGTCACGGCGCACCTATCACATCCAGCTCAAGTCTCATTCGACCCAGTATATGGCGCGCGTCGGTTTCGAATATCCGGAGGACGTTTCGGCAAAGCTTGCCGACGTCAATGCCCGGCTCCAGGCGAGTACAATTCCAGGTGCCGGTGTCCCCGCCGAGCAGCTGAACTTCTCTTATTCTGTTTCGGGCAGCGCTGGCTGGCGACCGACGCGCGTCTATTCCGATGGGCTCAAAACTTACATCCAGTTCCCGCGCACGATCTCCGGCCAGGACGCGCCGGTTCTGTTCGTCACGTCAGGCGGGCAGAATCGCATCGTCAATTACCGCATGAAGAACAATATGATGGTCGTCGACTATCATATCGACCGCGCGGTGCTCGTTTCCGGCGTCGGGTGGAAACAAGAGAAGGTAACGATCAAAAGGGGAGGGCAATGATGGATACCTTTGCCCGTGCGAAAAGCTTCCTGGGCCCAATCCGAAGCCTTGCCGCAGCCTGCGCCCTCACCATCCTCCTCGCCGGATGCCAGTCTACCGGAGCCGACGGCCTCGTCACGAGCAATGCGCCGCCCGAGATTTCCGGCCCGGCCGCAAGTGCAATCGCCGGCGATATGGTGAGCCGTCTTGCCGAACAGATCGGACCGGGGAAGGCAACGGTCGTCCTCAAGGTGGATCCCTCGTCCTTCGGCCAGGCACTGGAAGCGGCGTTGAAGGGATGGGCTACGCCGTGGTCACCGATCAGAAGACCGATGGTGGCATGACGGTCATCCCGCTCGCCTATGTGATGTTGGCTGTTGATGGTCAGGTGCTGGCCCGGCTTTCGACCAACACTATCGAGCTCGGACGGGCATACACGGTCACAGCCAACGGCGCGACGCCAGCGAGCGCCTTGTCGCTCATGCGGCGCGCGTAAGGGAGGATCCAATGGTGCAATCCCTCAATCTTGGCGGCGCGCAGAATAGCCAGGCGCAATCCCGCATCAAGCGGATCAATCGGCTGCCGATCATCGTCATTATCGTTCTGGCGGTCGCGTTTCTGGGCGTGATCTTCTACGGGCTCGCCTCGCGCGGGCTCTACTTCGGCAAGGACATTGGCCCGGAGACGAGTTCGGGCAACCCCGCGTCCACCTACGCCGACCAGATCAAACGCGGCGTCACCGATGGCATCATTGGCGAACCGCAGCAGCAGACTACGTTTCAACCGACGCCGGCCGAAACAAAACGGGTCGAAGATAAGATCAACAATCCCTTCGCGTCGCAGCCGGAAGGGCGAGAGAACCAGCAGCGGGGCCGTGAGCTTGAGCCCGAAGAGGTCTGGCGTGCCCGACTTCAGCGAGAACAGCAAGAGCAATATCTGCGGGAGCAGCAGCGCCAGCGGATGGCTCGCCTGCAGGCGAACAATGCCGCATACGACGCGCCGTTGGCCATTGATCACAGCAAGCTCGAAGCGCGCGCGGAAGCAAAAGACGCGACTGCGGACACGGCCGCAGTTGCCACAACGCGATCCGCAACGGCGGGGCAGCCGTCGGATCTCTATGCGGCTGCGTTGCGCGCTGGCTTAGGTGCTCAAAATGCCGATCCCAATGGGCAAAGCTCAAAAGAGGACTTCTTCAACGCCGATCTCAAAGATCTCGGTTACTTGTCGAACCGTGTGGTGCCTCAGCAATCGCCCTTCGAGTTGAAACGCGGGTCTGTCATACCCGCCACACTAATCACCGGCATCAATTCCGATCTCCCGGGCAGGATCACCGCCCAGGTGAGCCAGAACGTCTATGACAGCGCCACCGGGCATCGTCTGCTGGTCCCGCAGGGCACAAAGCTGTTCGGTCGTTACGATAGCAAAGTGTCATTCGGACAGAAGCGTGTGCTGGTTGTCTGGACCGACATCATCTTCCCGAATGGTTCGACGTTGCAGATCGGCGGCATGTCGGGGACCGATGCGCAAGCACATAGTGGGTTCAACGACAAGGTGAACAATCATTATTTGAAAACCTTCGGCTCAGCCGTGCTGATCGCGCTGATCGGCACTGGGATCGATATGGCCGTGCCTGAGAGCTCGACGTTGGCAACACAGGATACAGCCTCGGATGCGGCGCGGCGAAATTTCGCAGAAACGTTCGGCCGGGTTGCTGATCGTACCATCCAGCGCAATATGGATGTCCAGCCGACCCTCGAAATTCGCCCCGGCTACAAGTTCAATGTGCTGGTAGATCAAGACATTTCTTTCAAAAATGAATATAAAAACTGATGATGCAAGATTATTGAACGTATTTTGTTAGCGACGATGTGTGCGGTTTTTGCAATATCTCCGGTATAAACCGCACTCATTATTTATTCTCTCTCGCATCGTTTCGCTCTCTCCCGCAATGGAACCGTCATCAACTTGGTCACCTTGCCTGCCAACCTGGACACCGTCGCGTGGCCGCGAAACCAGCGAATCCGATACTGCCCTTGCCACCGGTATTGCCCAGCAATCATTAGATGATCTTATCCGCGTAGAACCAGCCTGGCTCGATTGCTAGTGTGACCGTCTTGCCCTCAAATTGCCTGCAATGAAGAGGAAAATGTCACTCCGTGACGCGGTTGGTTCACCTCCGCTGGCCGCGATCCCGGCCCGGCGAGAAAGCTTTTTTGGGCCACCCGATTACTGACGCGGCGATCCGCCACAATCGGTTCGCCCTTAGTCAAGGAGCTCGCCGGAATGTTGGACCTTCGATGGGACGAGAGCCGTGCCTCGATCCCGGACATTGAATACACGGAAGTGTGGTAGCGATCTGAGTTCGATCTTATTCTGGTAACAATGCTTGAAAAATTTGGATTGAAGAAGTCCCTTTAAGCTTTTGCTGAAGCCGTGCGTTTGAAAATATTCTGCGGTTAACTGGATAGAGGTAAAAGCGCGTTCTCTGAACATTAGATATATTGATAGGATTTCCATGGGTCAGGTTAATGAATTTCGAGCCGATTAATTAGGACCGCCGATACACCATTTTTATGTCTAAGGAATAGATATTTTGTCATCGGTAAAGTTGTGTAAATTGTATTGATGTCAGGAATGCGTACGTCATCGTAAAAGGGTGACACCTAGTTCGATGAAAAAATTGTCTTTAAAATTCAAATATATAGTTTTTTAAAATAAGCTCTTACAATTTTTGCCACATTCTTTCTGAAACCTAAGGGTGCAGCCAGTGGTTGGCTGTCTCGAAACCTGAAAAGAGCAGGGTATCCTGCTCAAAGGGAGTAAGACGATGCAGACCATCGATAATCGCAAGAGCGAAGCACCTGTTACCACAGTTTCGATGAAGCGCCTGTCAAAGGGTGTGAAGCCCAGCCTGACGCGCCCGGAATGCACCGATACCTCACTTACCTGAGCAGCGTGAACAATCGAGAAGGGCCGGAAACCGGCCCTTCTTCATTTTCAAATTAAGAGGTCTATATCGAATAAGGAACCCACTCATGTTTCACAGCAAAGCATATGCAGAAGCCCCCTCGTTCGCTTTGGATAAAGAGAAAGTCCGCCAATTCTGCCATGACGTTTTGGAGGTCGACGGTGAACTGCGGTCCCTTGGGGACACTAGAGAAGCTTCAGTTCTGGAACAGTTGAGTAGTGAATTGAAGACTGCGTTTTCTGGTACCACTGCACAAATCGAGACGCGGATCGCGGACAAGACGTGCGGGATAGCCGCCATCGATATTCCTCCTATATACGAGGACGTTACTGACGATGCAATTGCTGGTGCGCTGGTCTCGATCGCCCTTACGTCGACGCTCATTGAGCCGTCAAAAGACATTGAAAATCTCACTCCTTTCACGATGTTCAGCGCGTCCTATGAGAGCAACAAAGCGCTCAACGAGGCTGGTCTCTTGAATATTTCTCCGACCGACATTCTGGATTTCCATTCTGACGGGCTGATCCGGGGGAAGTCTCTTGGGGTACCGCGCTATATCGCCATCTACAACACGTTCATCAACTATCGGAAGTGCGGGAGTTTTTATTGGGTCCCGATTTCCGCGATCGACAACTTGTCGGAGCACGTCGACCGGATCGGCTTCGATGACGATTTCACCTTCGAGCTGACGCCAGCCATATACGGTGAGAACGGTTCTAAGATAGACAATGTCGTTGAGCGGAAGGTCAAGACTGCGATCTTCAGCGAAGGCGAAGATGGCAGCATTATCACATTCATGAACGGGAAGTTCGCAGGGAAAGAAGGTGCAGGCACAGATTACGCCAATCGCCTGAAGTCTTTCCAGACCGCTATTGCCCAGAATCCCTTCAGATATGCGGCCGAGCAAAGGTCCCGCCGATTGATTGTTTTAAACAATATGAGTGGTTTTCACGCGCGAGACATCTTCGAGGACCCGATCTTAGGACATGAGGAAACGCGCAACTATCTCAGAAGCGTTTCCGTGGAAGCGGTTAATACCGGTCACGTAATGTAGAATCGCCTTCAATCTTCGTCTGCCGGCTTTCAGGAGTCGGCGGATGACCATTTGAATTCCAAACGCCGGAGCGACCTTGGAAAATCAACCGCGCTCGACCGGACTTGTTCAGTATCTCCGCGAGGTTGCGGCGATCGAGATTGCCGTTATTGTCTTCTCTTTCGCCTCTTTCGCGACGATTGGCCTTAGTTTAGTTGTGACATCTTGGATCGCGGCTATCGAGGGATCAATCTCTCTGGTCGGCCAATTGTTCTTCGCCAGCAGCGCGACCTCACTTGTTTTCTCTGTCTATGCCGGAGTGGTGACTGATCGGAAGAACCGCCTTTCTGTTATTCGGCAAGGCCAGGCTTTGAGACTTCTTGGCGTTGCCGCTTTGGCAGTCGGCTCCCTCAGTTCTACATCTGCACCATGGCTGTTTGCTTACGCTGTTTTGTTTTCGGTAGGTACCGCCTTGAACGCCGGCGCTTTGGATGGGATCGTCCAACTGGCAGTAGATGAACAGCAGCGCATGAAGCTTTCCATCCGGGTCTCTATCTGTCGCCAAGTCGGAATCTTGTGCGGCACAGGTCTAGGGGGTGTAGCCCTTCACTATTTTCCAGCCATTTGGTCGGTGTTGTTGATGGTGGTCCTGATGACGGTTCAATTCGTCATCATCAGCAGGTTTTTTGCTGACTATCAAAACGCCCCTTCAAAATCTTCACAGGATATTATTTCAGCATGGAAAGAGGGGGTGGTGGCGATCCTTAGGCACCGTTCACTCGCAATTACCATCTTGAACGTTGGGCTATTTTTCTCCGCATCTCAGATGGCCAATGTTCTCGTTCCTGGCTTCGTCAAAGACACCCTTCAACGGGGCAGCGATGTCTATGGCCTCCTTGAAACAGCTTGGGCGGTTGGGGGAGGGGCAATTCTGGCGACAGCCGCAGCGCAAACTAAATTGTTCAGCGCCCATCGTTGGGAGCTTGTCATCCTCATAGTGGTCGGGCTGGCAATGGTGGTATTTGCCGCCTCCAGAAGCATCACCTTACTGGTCGTGATCTACGCGTTACTCGGTGGAATGTTCGCATTGGGAAGAGCGATCTGTGATGGCCGCATATTGATTCTGGCGAGGAACGAGGAAATCGGACGAGTACGGGCTGCCACATCGATGGTTGTCAGCCTTTTAGGCATGGCAATCTACATATCCCCCACAGTGGTCGGCATAGAGGATGCGATTTATTATTATGTCTCTTGGGGTATTCTGATATCAATCGCCGGAGTTATAATGTTGGCCGCAAGTGCTTACTATCGATCTAACGGATGACCATAAGCGCACTTTGTTGATTGTCACTGAGAACTGACCCTGTATGGGATTTTTCATTTCCCCCTGAACCTGCATAAGTCAAAAACGCTGTGAATATACAGATTGGTAAGTCGACCTAGATGGCGCGCCACCAAGCGAAAAAACGGGTCAAATCCTGCTGAAATTTAACATCCGGCAAACCCGGTGCGGTTAAGATCGATGCCAGATTAACTTTACAGTGCCCAGTTAAGTGTTCGCGCACCCGTCATCTGCAAGCCTTTACGTCGAATCTAAAGGAACCAGCCTGACTGTTTAATTCGTTGTCAATAAATCCATAGCACTCTTCAAGCAATTGAAATCGGGCGCTTCTCGTGGAAAAAGCATCTGCTACCAACCCTACGATGAAAGTGAATTGGAAGATCGTCTCCAGCGTTTTTCTGATCATGACTTTGCTTGTCATTTGGATGTGGATTGTACCGCGCGGGCCTTTTGTCGTTGTTGTAGCAAGACCGTTCACTACCGCGCAATCGACATGGTCCCTGATCGCGGACGCCGATGGCTCTTTCGTGAGTTCTGGAATCGCACCGTGGGTCGCGGTTGCTTATTCCAATGCACCTTCATTTCCGGCGCGCTTGCGCAGTGCAGGCGCCCTTTTTGTTTTCAGTGCCAATTCCATTTCTACTTGCCAGCAGGAGGCTTCCGATGAACGCCCTCGATAAAATTCGCCAGAAATCCTCAATTGGTATTCTCGTGCTTCTCTGGATCAATGTCGCCCTGATCATCCTGAGAAATTTGCTTCGATCAGAGGGCGTTGACCTGGCCACGGTCGTTACGGCTATTATCATGGGAACTCTGGCGAGCGTTTTGTGGAACAGCGATCGCACAGGACCCACGACCCGCGTGGTGACGTCCATGGCGCACGCAGCATCAGTCGCGATTCTGGTGTTTTCGTTTTCCGGCTCGCCGTTGCAGATCGACATGCATATGTATTTCTTCGCCAATCTTGCGATTTGCGCCGTTTGGGTTGATTGGCGCGCAATCCTGGCATATGCGGCGTTTGTCAGCGTTCATCATATTCTTCTATTCTTCGTCTCATCCCTGGCCGTCTTTCCAGAGGGATCCGATTTTTCGCGTGTGGTGTTGCATGCTGCAATCTTGATTGTGGAAACCGGCGTGCTGTTCGCTCTGGTGTACTCCTTGATCTCCGCTCTTGAATCCGCGGAAGCAGCCATGGATCAGGCGAAGACCGCCCAGGAGGTCAACGCCGAAATGGCTCTTCGGGCTAAAGAAGCGGATTTGGAGATGGAAGCCGAACGTCAGCGCGTGAGCCTGCAGGCTGAGGCGGCAGCCCAAAAGCGTTTACAGGAGGCAACAGACGGCCTTGCCAAAGGCCTCCGCCGACTCGCAGCGGGCGACCTAGCCTTCCAGATCAATATCCCATTCTCATCCGAGTTTGAGGCGCTACGACACGATCTGAATACTGCAGTAAAGCAGCTCGGGGGAACGCTGCATGCCATTGTGGGCTCAGTGGGTGCTATCGATACCGGAAGCAACGAAATCAGTCATGCCGCCGGAGATTTGTCAAAACGGACCGAGCAGCAGGCAGCCTCGCTCGAACAAACCGCAGCGGCGCTCGATGAGATCACAGTCAATGTTGCAAATTCTACAAAGCGTGCAGAGGAGGCCCGTGTAGTCGCCGCGCAAGCCAACGCAAGCGCCTCGGATTCAGGTGTGGTTGTCGCAAGTGCAGTGGACGCTATGCGGAAGATTGAAGAATCGTCCAATCAGGTCTCTAACATCATCGGCGTCATTGATGAAATCGCGTTTCAGACCAATCTTCTCGCGCTGAATGCCGGCGTAGAAGCTGCTCGAGCTGGAGACGCAGGTAAGGGTTTTGCGGTCGTTGCTCAGGAAGTGCGGGAACTAGCTCAACGATCGGCGCAGGCCGCGCGCGAAATCAAGGAATTGATCCGCAGTTCAAGCATCGAGGTGCAAAGTGGCGTCAAGCTTGTTCGCGAAACAGGAGCGGCATTGAAAACCATCGAAAACTACATCGTAACTGTCAATGAGCATATGAATGCGATTGCGACATCGTCGCGGGAGCAGTCAACCGGACTTGCAGAGGTGAACACAGCTATTAACCAACTGGATCAGGTCACTCAGCAAAACGCCGCTATGGTGGAAGAAACCACGGCAGCTGGCGCGGCTCTTGCCTCTGAAACCAATACACTTCGTGCTCTGATCGAACAATTTCAACTCGACGCCAAAACTTCCGTCCAAGCTTCCGCACGTCAGTACGAAAATAAAGCCGCCTGAGATGGGACGTGTTGCAACGATTAGATTCCGGTCGAGAGGCCGATTTAATTGATCGTCGCAACATGGGTATTTTACTGGTGGCGTCGCCTTAACCGAGCACAGCACGCGATCGTTGCTTCGGCGTGAATATCACGCTTTGATCGACAAGGCGATCTCACGCCAGGTGGTGCTGGCGTGGGCGCGGAGTTGGCGATGATCGGCGGCGGTCAAATGCTTCCGGTGAAGAAGAAAAAGATTGGCAATCTGGCCGTGGGTTGAGACGAAACGCTGGCATTGCCGCGCCGACTTGAGCCGCATCATGCGTCGCTCTCGTAGTCGCACGGGAAGGTGAGAATTCTCGACGCGGTTGTTGAGCCCTTTGTGCGAACGGTGCTCGATACCCGGCATGAGCTGTCGCTTTGCGGCGGAGTAAGAGCCCAGCTTGTCTGTCACCATCACGCGGGGCGTGACGCCCTGGCTCTTCAGCAGTTTGCGCATCAGCCGAAGAGCGGCTCTCTTGTTTCTGCGGCTTTGTAGCAGAGCATCGAGAACGTAGCCGTTGGCATCGACGGCGCGCCACAGCCAGTATTTCTTTCCCTTTATGGACACGACCATCTCATCGAGATGCCACTTGTCGGCAAAGTGGCCGCGTGAGCGCCATCTGAGCTGATAAGCAAACTTCAAGCCGAATTTCGCCGCCCATTCCGAGACCGTCTGGAATGAGACGTTGATGCCGCGCTCGGCCAACAGATCTTCGACGTCGCGTAGGCTGAGCGGAAACCGATAATAGAGCCATACGGCATGAGCAATGATCTCAGCGGGAAAGCGGTGGTGTCTGAAGTGAACATGAGCAGCTTCGGTCATGACAACCCGAATAAAAAGGCGATCCCAACCAAGCCGTTAAGGCGACGCCACCGCTAGTGATGAGCAGCCAGTCACGCGGCCTGAGAATGCGATCCGCGTGACCGAAGGCGAGGGTAAATACTGTTACATCGACTTTGCGCCAGGCGTTCCGCATTTTGCAAACTTACCTTTTGCATCCTTGCATTTTGTCGGCGTGGGTGGCTTGGTCGTCGCGCATTTTACGAACTTGCCCTTGGCATCCCGGCATCGCTCGGCGGCAAAGGAAGGGCCGGAGGTGATGATCATGAGAGCAGCTATTGCGAGGGTGATTTTACGAAGCATGGGTTTTCCTTTTCTCGCTGGATGATGCATCAATGAGACGGTAGGTAATCACTGACAACGAGTAGTATTACTGGTAGATATAAACTTGCTCAATGATGGCTGAGAGACTGTCTCGATCGTGCGGGCGAAGAAGGCGCTGGCTGCAGCCTCATCACGATGCTCGGACAGCATGAAATCAAGGGTTTTGCCGAATTTATCGACAGCGCGATAGAAATAGTTCCACTTGCCTTTGACCTGCATATAGGTTTTGTCTACTCGCCAGGAACGGCTGGTCACGGATTAGCGGCACCGGGCCTGGCAAGCAATAAGCGGCGAATATTTTACGACCCATTTGTTCAGCGTCGCGTGGTCAACGGCAACACCGCGCTCGGCCAGAATCTCTTCCAGATCACGATAGGACAATGCATGTCGGACGTAGAAAAACACCGCGTATAAAACCACGTCTTTGGGGTAGTGACTGCCTTTGAAATCGACCATCATCTGGAACTCAACATGCCTGCTCATCTTCAACGCAGATCTATGGCAAGATCCAATAAGGGGTCAACTTTCCGCACGATGGGCAAGCTTCTCGAACAAACCATCGCTTGGGTAGGAGAGACGAGGCTTCAGGTATCGAAAAAAGTTCGCTTAGTCTGGCAGGGCACTACGTTGAGGCTTCGCTGCATTCGAAGCATGCATAGGATGAGGCCGATAGAACTCTGAGAGCATTGCCAAAACCCGCAGAACCGCGCTGGATTTGCAAATATAATAGACGGCATGTCCCTCCCGGCGGGTCGTCACAAGACCGGCCTGTCGCAATTTGGCGAGATGCTGTGACAACGCCGACTGGCTCAAGCCAACAAGTTCACTGAGCGGGCCGACGGAAACCTCTCTTTCAGCCAGAATAATCAGAATGTTAATGCGAGCAGGGTTCGCCATCGCTTTCAGGAGTGCTGCGCTCGTTTCCACGAAGTCTGGCTGCGCGGCTAGGGACATCTTGTTCATCGTGTACCTCGTGGTGGCTTGGATCCAGGCATATGCCAAAATCAGCAAGAAAGCGCCAAAATATTGAACAAATCAGGACCTTGTTGTCAGCGGACACACTATATCATAGAGTGCTAATTCAAAAAGTTAAAATGTCCGCATGCATCATGGAGGTGTCACAGCAGATTTGGCAGTGGCATCACTCGCGTTCAGGCTGGGTCGAAAGTACGTTCAGGGCCGACGTTAAATACGGGGCTGCAAGTTCATTGCCGCTTTCGTCAGCAAGCGAAAGGGCTGCACGGCAATATGCTTCCAAAGGGTTAAAGCCTACAGCAACGTGTGGCAGTGAGGCGTCCATAACGGTACCAGAGACGATCGATGTGACGTTCTCCGTTGGAACTGCATCAGGTATGGCAATCGCTGCCGACCGTGCTCTCATGTTCCGCTCAAAAGTGCTGTGAAAACTTCTTGTCCATTCCAGCACGATTTTTCGACTTCTTCCCCCAACATGTGCCCGACAACGAAGGGGTTGTGGATCACGCTGGAACGCCCTGCTACCACGGGGTGATTGACGGCCCTCGTTGTATTCGGCCGTCCAGCGTCCTGGACCTGCCGCAGGTTGTCGATAAAAAGCGGGGGCAATGCCGCAAAAGTCCGCGAACCTAAATTTCCTGTGATTTCCGGACGATCTGCAGACGCGAGGAGCCTCACGCCCCTTTCCCCGCCACATCTTTATTGTGATACCGGGAAGACACCGTACCCAAGGAGACTGTCTTTCCATGACCACCACAAACGAAATTGCTGGCAAGCTCGCATCCGAGCAGAGCCTAACCAAGGCGCAGGCCAAGACCATTGTCGAAAGCGTCTTTAAACATATCACTGATGCTGCTCTAGCCGGCGCGGAAACGTCGATTCCGTCGTTCGGCAAATTCAAAATCAAGGACACTCCGGAACGCCAAGGCCGCAATCCGGCCACGGGCGCAACGATCAAGATCGCCGCATCGAAGAAGCTGACCTTTACACCCGGCAGGGCCGTCTAGGACGCGCTGAATGCGTGAGGCGAAAAGGCTGCCGGCGGCAGTACGATGTAAGCCTCCTAGAAAGGAGGCTCCGCGCTGACGTTGCGCCCTGCTCAGTCGTGATAACTGCAAGCTCGGCCAGCGCCAGTCCGAATTCAGCCTCGATCTGGCGGCGTTCGTGCCTGGTTGCCGGTTCGCGTGCTTCGAGCCGCAGTTCCTCGATATGCTGTTCGATTGAAATCGTCATCGTCATCTCTGTGAAACAGCGCCGATGATGACCCCGCTCTCGGTGCTATTTTGCAGGTAAAGTCAGGCGCTTCCCACCTTTTCGTATGGTGTCACCCTTCCGCGCTATTTCACATCCTGCCGCATTGAAATAGCGAAATCCTCCAGAAACACTCACGAGGCTAGCTTCATCGTAGAAGAGCCTTTCGTTTGTTGAGGAGCACGCTTGGGTTGGTATATCGTATTCTTACCATACCCCCTGCTTTCCGGACCAAGCTTTGCTGCCTCTGATCCCGGTTCACGAATCCACTCGCGACGGTTGAGCTTGAAGCGTTTAACAAGCGCTTCAAGCTCCGCAGCGCCTGATGCCACAGCTTCGGCAATGGTGCCCATGCTGCTCACCATGCCAGCATTTTGTTGAGTCATCTGGTCAAGTGAGTTCACAGCTGAGTTGATCTCATTGAGACTGGTCGACTGCTCTGACGATGCCAACGCGATACCATCGATGTTTGCATCTATCGACTGCACATAGCCTTCGATGCTCTTAAGGGCATCGCCCGTTTCGCCTACCAGGCGCACACCGTCCTTCACCGCATTTGAAGAATTGCCGATAAGAACGGCGATTTCTTTGGCGGCTTTGGTTGACCGCTGAGCAAGTTCTCGTACCTCTTGTGCTACAACCGCAAAGCCCTTGCCGGCGTCACCAGCGCGCGCTGCTTCAACACCGGCGTTCAGGGCGAGAAGATTTGTTTGAAATGAAATCTGGTCAATCACGTCAATAATGTTTGTGATTTCCCTCGACGCAGCCTCGATTCGCCCCATCGCATTCACTGTAGAATTGACGACTTGAACCGATTTTGAGGCGGCGGACCGAGCGTCTCGAACCAGGTCTCTTGCCTCGGCTGTTCTCCCAACGGACTCACGAACAGTAACAGTTATTTCTTCCAGTGCAGCCGAGGTTTCTTCCAGTGCTGCTGCCTGCTGCTCCGAGCGGTGGGCAATGCCGTTTGCGCTCTCGCTCATGTCCCCACTTTTTGAGGAGAGCATGGTGGTCTGTGACATAACCTCTTCCAGCGTCTCCTGGAATTTGGCGAGCGACTCGTTGAAGTCGTGGCGCAGGTGTTCGAACTCTTCGACAAAGGGTTCATCGATAGTAACACGTATATTGCAGTCTGAAAGGCGCTCGAGCCCCGATCCAATCTCCTGCAGCGCCAAGACGCGCCCGGATACATCGGTCGCAAATTTCACCACCTTGAAGACGTTGCCGTCCTCGTCCAAGATCGGATTATAGGTTGCCTGTATATAGACTGGGTGACCATCTTTGCAGATCCGCTTGAACTCATCGCTATAGTATTCGCCTTTGGCAAGCCTCGTCCAGAATTCCGAATATTCGCGCGATGCCACGAAATCGGGTTCGCAGAATATTCGATGATGCTTGCCAACAATCTCCTCAAGCGTGTAACCGAGTGTCTCAAGGAAATTCTTATTGGCTGTCAGGATCTTGCCGTCGGGCATGAACTCGATAATCGCCTGGGCGCGCGAAAGCGCCTCAAGCTTGCCTTTACTCTCCAAGCTTTCGTGTTTTGAAGCGGTTATCTCAGTTGCAATTTTGACTACCTTGATCACCTTGCCGCCGCGAATGACTGGGTTATAGGAAGCCTCGATCCAGATTTCCTTTCCACCTTTGCCAATGCGCTTGTACTGACGCTGGTCGTACTCACCGTCGGCTAGCCGTTTCCAGAAGGCCTTGTATTCTGGAAACTGAGCCTCTTTTGGGTCAACGAACATGCGATGATGTTTGCCAATGATCTCGTCGCGCGAATAGCCGATTGCCTTGCAGAAGTTCTCGTTGGCATCAAGGATCTTGCCGTCCGGTGTAAAGGAAATGATCGCCTGAGACCGATCGAATGCCTTCATGATATAAGCGAGATCGTTACCAAAAATCGATAGAAGTCGCATTCAATGCCTCATGACTGACCGAATTAGTGATGCGATTAAGTTAGCTATATAAACATTAATGAATTGTGATTTAATACCCCTTTTTGCTGAATTGTATTTTGCTAAATTTATCTATGGTTGCCAGATATTCTCTAGAGCACAAATGCTACCTTTCCGGTAATAGCCGCGACGGAGGCATTGTGGAGTTTCAGAAGATTTTGCCCCATTTGTGCGTTTGATCTAATCCCACCTACGTAAGAGTAACTAGTTGTGGGCAAAAAACTTTTCGAATTGAAAGTGGATCATGACGAAACGATAAACTGGATTAATCTTCCCCGACAATCAACAATGTGAGGTTTATTGCAAGCTCGAAGCCGTTGAGTCTCAAAACTCGCGATAGTCAGCAAATGCAAATCCCATGGAGATACCTCGATGCCGTTTAGCGACCCCAATCATCCGCTGTGGAAGCCGGAAAATCTGCGTCGTGCCGTCCACGCCGCAGGAGTCGCCCTCTGGTCGTGGAACGTCACGAACGATCGTTTCGCAATGGATGAACAGGCGTTCGAGCTCTGGGGGATCGTCAAGGGCGGGGAGGTGAAATTTGAAGACCTCTCAGCCCATATCCACCCCGCTGATCGTGATCGTGTGCGCGCAGCTTTCACGGCAACGAGAGGGATCGTTGGGTCTTACGAGATTGATTTTCGAATTATGGTTGGTAATGAAATACGCTGGATCTCGGCTCGCGGGTTGGGCGACGATGCCGCACTGCACGAAGGTCAGATGTTCGGCGTGTTTCTGGATGTCACCGGCCGCAAGCAGGCCGAAGAAGGCAATGAACTGCTCGCTGGCGAAATGAGCCATCGGGTCAAGAACCTGCTGGCCATTGCCATGGGCCTTACCAATATAACCTCGCAGTCAACGACAACTGCTAAGGAAATGGCGAAGGAATTGACGGCTCGGCTGGCGGCTCTCGGAAGAGCACATGATCTCG
Source organism: Agrobacterium vitis (assembly GCF_013337045.2). Lineage (NCBI taxonomy): Bacteria > Pseudomonadati > Pseudomonadota > Alphaproteobacteria > Hyphomicrobiales > Rhizobiaceae > Gillisella > Gillisella vitis. The sequence continues at coordinate 250,772 of NZ_CP118261.1, read as the reverse complement.
TCCGCCCGATTCCTGGTGCACAAGGTCATGCCGCTCTTCTGGGTGATCTTCTATCAGTTTTGCTGGCGCCATATGAGGACCTTGGAGCGTTCAAAGGGCGCATTCGGGTCGCGGTGCCGCGCATGGGGGTAGGGGAGACCGCCGCGACGGCCTTGGCGCTTATCTTCCATGAACTGGCGACAAACTCGATGAAATACGGTGCGCTCTCCGTTGGCACCGGAATTCTGGATCTCTCGGGCTCCGCAGAAAGCGACGAGGTGACGCTGACCTGGACCGAGCGGGGTGGGCCGGCAGTGGAAGCCCCCAATGAGGCTGAGGGTTATGGGAGCAAGCTGCTCAACCGGAGTGTGTCGGGTCAACTCGGCGGAATAATAGCCTACGACTGGTCGGAAAAAGGCGTTGTCGTCGTATTGAAACTGCGTGCAGAAAAACTCGTCAAGTGAGCGGACCGATCTTTTATGTCGATCCCGTAAAATTCTTAAGCTGAACAGAGTTAGCGATAGATCGCAGGCTCCTCAGTCAGCTCCGTTGCCTGATCTTGTCGTCGGTAATTGGGCTCCTATCTCACTTTCTACCACTGTGATGGAGTGACGAGATGGCGGAGGTTGTAGCCGGTTTTTTGTTCGAAACGACAGTCAACGTCGTCCCTCCCGAAGTCCTGCCAACGGGACGTAAATATTAATGTCCGCGCTGAATTAATCACGGCCCCATTGGTTGGCAGTCCTGAATATGTATTGGTCCTTAAATATATCTTTACCGCCCGCCGTGATCATAGCGGTTTCTCAACCTTGGGTTAGGGCTGGCCATGAGCAGACGGCGCGCAAACAGTTTGGAGATTGCATCCTGGGCCGCAGCCGCCGGGCGCGAAATCCTGCGGATCGGCTATTCGGATCGCATCATCGGACAGATCATTCCCGATATTTTGCGGGTCATCGTTGAAACCAGCCAATTGCAATTGAAGCCGAGAGCCGCCGTTTATCTCAATGGCGACACCATGCAGACGGCGATGTTGGCGGGCTATTATAACATCCATTGGTCCCAGCTCGAAAACTCTATTGCCATATGCGGCACGGTCCAGATAGGGGCCGATCCCCATGGAGACCTGACGCGGATACTGGTTCCGATCAGAGGCCCCGCCACAGAGCCTGTCGGCGCACTGGCAGTCTATACCGACAACGGCGGGGACTACCAACACGCAGGTGCCCTCGACATGTTGGCGCAGGACATTTCGACGGTCATCCTCGGCAAGCAGCAGCGGGCTGACAAGAAATCGGGGCCAGCGCCCGCGGCGAGCCGCCGGCTTGGCGATGAAACTGCTGGAGGAAAGCCGGGAGACAATGTCCTCGACCTCCTGCGGGCGACAATCGACAATTTTCCCGGTGGCATATGTGTCCTGTCTAGTGATCTGACGGTCGCCATGACCAACAAGCGCTTCTATGAGATTCTGACCCTGCCCGAGGCGCTGTTTCCCGCTGGCAGCAATTTCGGCGACATTTTGCGGTTCAATGCGGCTCGTGGAGAATATGGCCAGGGCGATGTCGAGCAATTGGCCCAAGAGCGCATTCGCCACGCCAAACTGTTTGTCGACCATGCATTCGATCGCGACACTGCTTCGGGGCTTGTGCTTGAGGTTCGCTCCACCCCATCGCCCGGCGGGGGATGTGTCCTGACCTATGTCGATGTCACCGCCCGCAAGATGGCAGAGCGCGAACTGCTGCACCACCGTGACCGGCTGGAGGAGATCGTGACGGAACGCACGGCCGAAATTGAGCTGCAGGCAAAAAAGCTGGAGCGACTGCTGAACCATGAACGCCACGTCAACGAACAGCAGCGCCAGTTCGTGGCCATGGCGTCACATGAGTTCCGCACGCCGCTGGCCATCATAGACGGGGCGGCGCAGCGCCTGATGCGGCGCAAGAGCGAGGTCACGCCAGAATTTGTTGGCGAAAAGGTCGGCCAGATCCGTGGCTCGGTATCGCGCATGGTTGACCTGATGGAAAGCATCCTTGCTGTCGGCCGGCTCGACCATGGCATGATCGACATCCGGCCGGAACCTTGCGCCATTGCCGACCTGATCCGCCTTTGCGCCGCAAGCCAACGCGATATCACCCCCAGCCATCGCTTCAATCTGGATCTCGAGCATTTACCGGCGATGATCTCGGCTGATCGGTCTGCGCTGCAGCAGGTCGTTACGAACCTTCTCTCCAACGCAGTCAAATACGCACCCAATTCACCCGAGATCGACGTTCGGGGATGGCAGGAGAACGGCAGCGTTCATGTATCTGTCAGGGACCGGGGCATCGGGATCGACGCCGACGACCTGCCGAAAATGTTCCAGCGCTACTTTCGGGCACGCACGTCTACCGGCATAGCCGGGACGGGTATCGGGCTCAGCCTGGTGCAGCAGATCGTCGAACTTCACCGGGGTACGCTTTCGGTCACAAGTGAAAAAGGCCAGGGATCGATCTTCACCATCAGCCTCCCATTTGCCGCAACCGAAAAAATCACATCAGACATCCACAAAACAGAGGCCGCCTGAGGCGGGAATTCAGCATGAGCAAGATTACTATTCTATGCATCGAAGACGAGGAAGCGATCCGCACTCTGGTGGTGGAAGAACTGGAGGATGCCGGCTTTAAGACGTTGCAGGCCAGCAACGGAAGGGAGGGCCTGGAAGTGATCCTGACAAAATGGCCCGACATCGTTATTTGCGATATTACGATGCCAGAAATGGATGGGCATCAGGTGATGGCGGAGATCCAGATCAACCATCCCGAGTTTTCCAATGTTCCGTTCATTTTCCTGACTGCGCTCGCCGACAGGGACAATATGATTGCCGGCCTTCAGAGTGGAGCCGCTGACTACCTAACCAAGCCGATTGATTTCGACATCCTGCTTGCCAAGATCACCGGCTGTGTCACACGAATTGAAAATGATGAGAAGATGGGTCGAGCTTTCTAGTTGGGAAGTTTGAACAAGCATTTTCGAATTCTTAAGGGAGGCCGTCATCATTCGCACACCTGGGACACGAGCTTGATTGTCCGGCATCGTAAAGTTAACGTGCCAATTCCAAGGAAGCTCGATATTTGCTTCGATCAGATAGCTTGAAGGCGAGCGACGTCTCGCCAAATATCCAAGGCTGCTGTTCGCAGTTCGCGATGATGGTTGGATGGAAGATCGTGGCGGGGAAGGTTGAAGAGGTTTGCGATCGGGTCGTGGATGGACGCGAAACGCTGAAGATGTCGCGCCGACTTGAAGCGCTTCATGATCCTCTCCCTTCGTCGGACGGGCTGATGGGAGTTCTCCGCTCGATTGTTCAGTCCCTTATGAGAACGGTGTTCGATGCCGGGCATGATCTCCCGTTTTGCCGCGCCATAGGAGCGTAGCTTGTCAGTGATCATTACACGCGGCGCGCGGCCTTGCGCTTTGAGGAGCTTGCGCATCAAACGCTTTGCCGCCTTGGCGTTGCGACGGCTTTGCACCAGCACGTCGAGAACAAAGCCGTCCTGATCAACGGCGCGCCAAAGCCAGTGCTTCTTTCCACCGATGGTGATAACTACGTCATCAAGGTGCCATTTGTCCCCGAGCTTGCCCGCAGATCGCTTGCGGATGTCCTTGGCGAAGTGTCTGCCGAACTTCTCGGCCCAAAGTCAAACGGTCTGATGAAAGACGATGATGCCACGCGCTGCTAGCAGATCCTCAACCATCCGCAGGCTGAGCGGAAACCGGAAATACAGCCAAACGGCATGGGCGATAACTTCCGCTGGAAATCGATGTCGGCGATAAAGAGGATCACGGGTAAATCTGGTCATCCAGCCAGATCCCACATTTTGCTCGATGTTCGGTTAACGTTACGATGCCCTTCAGGGCATTCTTGGTTGGGTAACCCATCTGACGAATGGTTGCCCTGACACGTTTGCCCAGCTTGATGTAGAGCTCGAGCGCTCGGATCCTGTCTTCATAGGAATACATGAACTACCCCCTGGTAGTCCAAGTTTTCGTCCTCATCCCCTAATGCCTATAAGCAGTTTGAAAGACGCGGATCTGTTGAATTTCGTCTCGATATGACGCGCAAGGGGCCCGGCGCCGCCCCGTTGGCACTACCGCTTCATGCTAGGCTCACACCTCCAAGACCTAGCGTTCCAGTTGAGTGATTCCGACAGTTGACGGCGTGAACGTGGTAGAGCTGACCACAACGGGTTTTGATTGAGTGGACGGCTCTCCTTTCTGAGGCTTCCAACAGCCGCACTATGGCATCTCAGATGCCGGGGGAGGAGACCGTCCACTCAATCAAAACCTTTCCATCTGCACCGCAGAATAGCTAGCGACGGCCAGCGCAAAAATACCAAAAACGGTGAAGATAGGCAGAAATTTCCCGATGATTGAGATGTTCTGCATGACAAACCTTTCCGATGGCCGTTATTCCAAGCGGTCACGCGCGTGAGCGAAAAATATCCCCGAGAGCAAAATCATTGTGCTTGGGAGAAAGCCGGGCGTCATGCCTGCCGAGATTGCGTTGGATAAATTCCCATCCGCATGCAATGCAAATTTTGCATAAAATTATTGATTAATTTTAAATATTACTCATTAAAAATTTGTGCGCCTGGATTTTGGCGCGATTTAATCTACTGCTCGTTGAGTTTCAGCAGATTTTGACGCATTTTTCATCTGGCCTCGTCCCACCTAGCAAGCGTAACGAATTGCGGGCAAAAAGCCTTTGGAATTGAAAACGAGCCTTGACGAAACGATAAGCTGGGTCAATCTTACCTCACAATAATATGGGCAGTTCTTGCGAAGCGTTGCACCTCTCCTTGGTAGATCGCTTCTTAACCATTCACGCTATCGCTTTATTTAGGCCGGGCCGATATAAATATCGCATCACCTTGCGAGCACTGAATGTATCCTTGGCCTGAACTCCTTGCGAACCTGGCAATCGTTGCCATCACGACATTGACCTGGACATTTGTCCGGCCAAACTGCGTCTTCCGAGGTCCTCGCGCCTTTTCATTGATTTTTGGCTGCTTCATGGCCGTTGGGCTCGTTGCGACCATGGCCTTGCCGTTTCGCTTCTCCCAAGGTGTTTTCCTGGACACCCGCTATACGTTTCTCGCTATTTCGGCTTTCTTCGGCGGCCCCATTGCCGCCATCCCGCCGCTTGTCGCGGCAATTGTCAGGCGACTAATGATCGGAGGCATGGGTATCACGATTGGCATCCGGCAAATCATCGCGGCGGCATTGATTGGTGTCATTGCAAGCCGATTGCTTCGCGGCAAGATCCCGACTTTCCCGCAGATCGCAGCACTTGCTCTGTTCGTCGCAGTCAGCGGCGTAGCCGGCTTCTTTGTCGTGCGTCCCTTTGATGCCTGGGGAAACCTGATCGCCGAAACAGTCGGCCCATTCATGCTGGTATTGTTTGGAGCAACCCTGTTATCAGCTCTTGCCATCGCACAGGAGATGAAGCAGACGGCGCTTGAGAGGGATCTGGCCGCGGCACAGATCCGTCTAGCCGATGCGCTCGCGACCATGGCGGATGGATTGGCTCTTTTCGACCGCGACGGCGTGCTGGTTTTCACAAATCAGAGATACCTCGATCTCTTCAAGGAAACGGCAGATGTCAGGGTGCCCGGGAAAAACATCCGAGAAATCTTGCGGACATCCTTCGAACGCAATGAAGAAGCCTCTGTTGAATCGGATGTCGATCCTATCATCGATCGTGTTGCGGAAGGCCTGTTCCGGCCCAGCGATCGTCTGATCCAACTGGCCGACGGACGTTCAATCGAGGCAAGAACGCGTGTCACGGGCGAGGGGGAGGCGATGATCGTTTACGCGGATATCACTCTTCATTGCCAACGAGAAGCGCGGTTGCATGAGTTGAACGATCGCTTGTCGGCGTTGGCCGATACGGACGAATTGACTGGTTTGATGAACCGCCGTGGTTTGGAAGCGTCCATGGACCAAGCTTTTGACAGAGCTAAGGATCAGGGCGCCAATATCGGCCTTCTTCTTATCGATGTCGATTGGTTCAAGGCTTATAACGACACCTATGGGCACCCCGCCGGGGATAAATGTCTACAGCTTGTCGCCAACACGGTTCATGCGACATCCAGGTCATTTACGGGAAGCATTGTGGCGCGATATGGTGGGGAAGAATTGACCGTCGTGTTGCCGAATGCATCGATATCCGAAACCGAGGCAGTTGCCAGGCTCGTTTGTGCAGCCGTGCGTACTCTGGCCATCGAGCATGTTGGAAGCGAAAAGCGCATCGTCACAGTGAGTGTCGGGGCCGCTAATCTGAAATCGATGCCGGGCCTGCGCAAGACGGACCTCCTTCTGCAGGCTGACGCGGCGCTCTATGCAGCCAAGGCTGCGGGAAGGGACTGTATCCAGACAGCTCCTGATCTCCTTCCGGTCGCCAAGCGCACGGACAGCCGTTAACTTTGGATGATCCGGCCCGTTGGTCAATTCTATTCCTGTGACATCATAAACTTAACATGCCATGGCGAGGGAGGTGCCATATTTGTTGGGATCAGGCAGTTTGAAGGCGAGTGGCGTCAAACCAAGTATCCAAGACGGCTCCCCGCATTTCACAATGGTGGTTGGATGGAATGTCGTGGCGGGGAATGTGGAAGAGGTTGCTGATCGGGCCGTGGTTGGAAACCAACCGCTGTTGGGTCAGCAGCGAGCGGCACGTTAGAGTCAATCGCATAGGAAAATCTGCCGTAATAAGCTTGCCTGCGTGACAATCGCGCCATCAAAAAGATTTCGTGACGGCCTCAAAGACGCCAAAGCCCGGGGATACGGGAGGCGGTTGCCCGCCTGGGATTTATATGGGAAACAGCAGAAATACTTTTTGGCTTGCCTGACCGCTGAATGCGTCATTGGAAGAAGATTATATCCATGGACAAATTACCGAAGACCCACAGTGAAAGCCTGCTGGTTGAACTGACGTCCGATATCGTATCAGCCTACGTCAGCAACCATGTCATCCCCGTGAGTGAACTACGTTTGCTGATAGCAGATGTCCACGCAGCATTGACGTCGACGTCGATACCTGCCGTAGCTGAAGTCATTGTCGAGAAGCAGAAGCCAGCTGTTTCGGTCCGCAAGTCTTTCCAGGAAGATCAGATGACGTGTCTGGAATGCGGGAATGGCTTTAAGTCCTTGAAGCGTCATCTGATGACCCATCATTCGCTTTCCCCTGACCAGTATCGAGAAAAATGGGATCTATCGAGCGACTACCCCATGGTCGCTCCTGCATACGCGGAAGCGCGTTCGCGTTTGGCAAAGGAAAATGGCCTAGGGCAGAACCGACGGCGGAAGGTGGCCTAACAAGTTTCAGGGGTACAGTAGCTCGCATTCGAGATGAAGCGGCTACTCGCTGTCGTGCGAGCGACGTCAGGACAACCTCTCCACGGATGTCCTGACCTGACGAATGGACGAAGATGAGGAAGGTCGGGTGCGATTTCGCCGCGGCTTTTTTTGTTGTCGGTGTGATCCCGCATCTGTCCCGTTCAAGCCTTCATCGCTGCTTGCAGCGCCACGGTATCTCCCGCTTGCCAAAGTCGGATCGTGAAAAGCCTAAGCGCTTCAAATCCTACGAAATCGGCTATTTCCATATCGATATTGAGAGTTGCGATATGAGGGCAGCAAGGCCTTCCTCTTTGTCGCAGTCGATCGGATTTCGAAGATCGTCGTCGCCAGGACCTATCGCAAGGCGACAAAGCTTGTCGCAGCCGGCTTCCTCAAGGCCGTGGTTAAAACGGTACCCTACAAAATCCACACAGTGCTCACGGATAACGGCGTCCAATTCGTGCAGCATGACAGACGGACAGAACGTGGGTTCGTCGATCACATCTTCGGCGCGGTATGCGCAGCAAATGATATCGAGCACCGTCAGACCAAGCCCTATCATCCATGGACCAATGGGCAGGCTGAACGCATGGTCAGAACGGTCAAGGACGCGACTGTTAAGTCATTCCATTACGCCTCGATCACTGACCTGCGGCGACATATCCGGGACTGGCTACTCGCCTACAACTACGCCAAACAGCTCAAAGCGTTACGATTCAAAACACCCTACGAAGCCATCCGCCAACTCAGCAAGAAAAAGCCGGAAATCTTCATTCGAAACCCAAGCCATGACATGTTGGGACCAAACACCTAGATCAACTTTAGATGTCTGGGCAGCATAACGGTACTGAACTCTGGCGGCAATTCAAATGCAGAGGCTTTCTTGGTTGTTTTCGAGTAGTTGGAGAGTGGGCGGCAAGGCGACGGAGAGCCGAGCGGGCTACGATCAGCAACTTCAAAAAGTGCCGCCCGCCAGAACGACCGCTGATTGATGACAACTGCTCGCGATCAACTGAGCAAAGCCGACACAATTACCATCGCGGCCATAGAAGTTGGTGTTCCTGCCTTGGTCGAAGCCCGCAATCTGATTGATTGTTTCCGGGCAATGATCCGAAGGAAGGCCAGGACAGAATTCGACCCATGGTTAGCCGACGTACTAAAAAACTTGTTCGCTCCCTTTGCCAACGGGCTCGGAAAAGACAAGGCAGCAGTGTCTGCAGCAATCACAGAACCCTGCTCGAATGGCCATATCGAAGGACACATCAACAGGTTGAAGCTCATTAAAAGACAAATGTATGGGCGTGCTAAACCGGATCTTCTTCGGACACGATTGATCAGCGCAATATAAAAGAAACCGTCACCAAATATGAGTCGAACCATTAGGTTGATCCCTATAATCAGTCGCTTAAAATATTGATTTGCTCAAATTAAATGGAGATCGAATAGGGCCAACCTTCGAGGTTGGTTCAAAGGTGGACATACCAAAACCCCGCTGGCTATGAAGCAAGCGGGGTTTTGTTGACGTACACCCACCGATGATGGTGGACAGTTCGATCAGAATTCCGCCCATTCCTGTTTCACGGCGGCGGACGATGCACCTCCACCGAAGGCCTTGCCGATCTTGGAGGCAAGAGCGGCAGCGGCAGCGGTCGATTGCTCGACCATGGCGGCATTTTGCTGCGTCGTCTGGTCCATCTGGTTGACCGCCGAATTGACTTCGGCAAGACCGGTGGACTGTTCCCGTGCCGATGTAGCGATTGCTTCCATCAGCTGGTTGATCTGGACCACATGATCGCCGATCGATTTCAGGGCAACACCGGTTTCCCGCACCAGCTTAACGCCGCTATCGACTTCCGAAGAGGAGTTCTGGATCAGACCCTTGATTTCCTTGGCAGCCTGGGCAGACCGTTGCGCCAATTCACGCACTTCCTGGGCAACCACCGCAAAGCCCTTACCGGCTTCACCGGCGCGCGCTGCTTCGACACCGGCATTCAGTGCCAGAAGATTGGTCTGGAAGGCGATTTCATCGATCACGCCGATGATGTTGGAAATCTGCTGCGAGCTTTCCTCGATCCGCTTCATGGCGTTTTCGGCCTGATTGACGACTTCCGACGACCGCACGGCGTTCTGGTTGGCTGTAATCGCCACAGAGCGGGCTTCTTCCGTGCGCTGCGAGGAATTGGTCACATTGACGGTGATCTGGTCGAGGGCCGCCGCTGTTTCTTCCAGGGCCGCGGCCTGCTGCTCGGTCCGCTTGGACAGATCATTGGTGCCATCGGCAATTTCACGGGTGCCGTTTTCCATGCCTTCAACGGTCTGGAGGACGGAGCCGAGTGTCGTTCCAAGCTGCTCAAGCGAGGCGTTGAAATCCTGGCGCAGCGATTCATATTCAGCCGCAAAAGCATCGTTGAGCTGGAAGGATACGTCGCCCTGCGCCAGGCGCTTCAAGCCCTCGCCAAGGGTCTGCGTTGCAAATCGTAGATTGGCCGCTTCCTGTTCTGCGCGCTGTTGATGGGCAGCCTGGGTCTGCGCCGTTTCCTGGCGATTGGCCGCGGCCTGCTCTTCCAGCTGGCGATTGGCAATGGCATTCTTGCGGAACACTTCAACCGCATCAGCCATATGACCGACTTCGTCGCGGCGGCCAATGCCGGGGATGTCGATGGCCGTTTCGCCGGTCGCCAATGCTCGCATCGACGCCGTGATCCGGGTCAGCGGCGCAATCATGCCCTTGTTGAGAAGCAGAAGCGAGAAACCGATCAGTACGACAAGCAACCCGCTGCCGATCAGGATATTGCGGCGCGCATCATAGGCGGCTTCCGCGGCAACTTTCTGGCGCACGGTCAGAAGTGCGTTTTCCTCGTCGGCAATTTCCTTGGCCTTGGCGCGAATGCCATCCATATAGGTCTTGCCCGCGCCGGAGATTTCCAGCTGGCGGCCCTGATCCCGGGTGGCCGGGTCTTTCGCAAGGGAAATTTCCTTGGCAACGACTTTCGTCTGCCAATCCTGAACGATCGCATCAAGATCAGCGAGACGCTTCTGCTGGACCTGATTGTCGGATGTCAGGCTGCGAACAGCTGCATAAGCATCGGCATAGCCCTTCAAACCAGCCTTCTGTGGATCGAGAAATTTCTCATCGGCTTCCGACAGAAGATAGGCGCGAACACCGGTTTCCTGATTGACCATGGCTGCGACGATTGCATCCATTTTCTGCAAAACTTGATAGGTATGCACGGTCCAACCCGACGATTGCTCCTGATTTGTGAGCGAACGCCAGCTAACAATATTTACAACAAGGCTGACAGCAAGAAGGATTGCAAAGGTCAGACCAATTTTTGCTACGATCCGTATATTATCCAGAATTTTCATCGTCCAGTTCCCTAATTCGCGAACTTGAAGAGATGAATTCTTTCAAGAGGCGAGCCGTTGCTATCTCAAAACATGATTAAATTGGCGACAATCCAGCATCATGCCGGGATAAACACAATCTTGTGGACCTGTCGTCCTTGATTGCAACTCGACGCTCGATTTACATTTGTATCGTATATGCCTTAAAAAATTCATAATAATATAATGACAGTCATCGCCTCATGAAGCATAATATTTCAATATTGAAGAAATATTATGAGATTTTTTATTCTACCCAGGCGCGAAAATTGTTTTTTATATTAAATTTTAGATATTTTGGATTGTCTCATCAATATAACTCCAAAAACAACTTCAAATTGTAGAATAAATATTTTCACTATAAAAATATCGCATCATACAATAATCTAGTTGCATACGGCTCATGATAACGTTTTTCCGAAATGCCGCCTTATGTTTTGTTCGACCGTGTAAAGTTAGCTCTGCGGCTTTTTCGATGCCGCCGAACCACCTCACGACCCACCGATAAGCCGTATCAGTTTTTCGCGTCTCGTGGTTCAACCCGAGGGTTTCACACCACGGGTGAGCTCCCAGTGGAAGCAACTCAGAACGTCACTGTCACCACAACAGTATCGGTATAGATCCCGGGTGAGGGCGTGGTTTGCGGCGGGACACGGCCATAGACGTTTAAAATCTGCGACAGGCCGTTTCCAACTCCACTCAAAATAGCGCCAGCCGTATTGCCCCAAGGACTTTGTCGAGATGTATCGCTATAAAGGCCATATGTGATCGATTGCCCGTTATAACTCATCTTTCGCTGTGTTGGCAAAGCATTGGTAAGACCGCCATTCAAACCCACGGTGAACGGTAAGCCTGATGTACAGCTGACAAAAAGTCTGCCGGCAGCATCAACCTGGGTTTTCAGTAGCCCACGGCCTCCGAAATTAATGTTCTCGGTCGTGACACTACAGGTCCTGTCAACAAGCGCTTGAACAGTGAAACTGGGGTGGACCGGATTTTGTGTGATCGTGTTGCAGGTTGGTGCAGTGAGATCATAGGCTGTCCAATTCAGTGTGGCTTGGGTGCCAGAAAAAGCCGAGATGTATGTTCCGGCCAGTGTCGTGCTTTGATTGGCCAGTATTCTTCCGTAGATGGTTCTGCTTGTTGTGTACGTGGTCAGAGGAAGCAAAAGAAAGTCATGCGACCAAGTCGTTCCCAAGCCAGAAGCGGAGGCTGCCCCCCACGGAACGGAGCGGGCAGAATCCTGATAAAGCTGATAGTTCAGCAACCGCGCCCCGCTCGCCATTGTCCGAGCACTCCCCGAAGTACCGCCACTGCCACCTCCTAAACTGACACAGGCTCTTGCGGCGAGGCTCAGATTTAAAGTGTTTGTACAACTCATGCTGAGGGTCGCGGTACTGTCATAAACGCCACCACTCAAAAGATTTACGGTACCGAAATTCAGATTTGAAATTGAAGCCGTGCACGTCTGGCTAAATGCTGGCAGGGCAAACGCAATGATCCCGACTAAAAAAGAAATGGTCTGGGCAAGAGACTTGATCATTGAATATCCTCACATACTAGGGACCCAAACTCAGTGCGACCTGCACTTCGTTGCCCAAAATCCACCTCGACTCGGCAGGACGGAAATCCAGTTTGAGACACAACAAGGCGAGCGCGGCCACTGACATCCGTCAGATAGGCCTGACCGTCATATCCCACGATATAGTTGTCGGAGCCGTCTTCCAGGCTAACGACTGAACCAGCTTCGACGTAGTTTCCATCCTTGCGTTTCAAGATAACCACGACCGAATGAACGTCTGTTTTGACACCAAAATCCACCCGGACGCCGCTGTGTTTATGTGGAACGATCTTTTCAGATGTTTTACCAATGGAAGCGTGGATCGGGAGGCTTTCAGGGTTGATGCGAATGGTATTGCCTTCATAGGCGCGCAGATCGGGAATTAGCAGCGTTCCTCGACGGCCCGTCTTGCCAATCGGTCGATTTTCGAATTCCACTTCAACTCCCGGATTGCCGGTGTCTATGACGGCAAATGCATCGTCGATCTGGCGAGTTGCAAAAGCCTCCCCACCGATGAAAACCAGCGCCCCTTCGGCTTCGCCATTGACGGAAAGCGAATTACCCGACTGTTCGATGCGAGCGCTGCTCCTTGTTGTGGCGTCAGAATAGGTGGCTGCCACCGCCCGGGAGGTTTGGTGTCCTTCGGAATCGCGAAAACGCCAGTCGATAGTGCTGTTTTTGTTTTGTTTTCGTGTGAAGATTTCCGAAACGACACTAGTGCCATCGGCATCGCTTACCATGGCTGTGGAGGCGGTCGTGTTATTTCCAAAAGACCAGCTTAACCCGGCATATATGCCAAAGGACTTACTATCCTCAATATCTGCATAGACATTGACGAATAGATTTCCTTTTTCGCCGACGGGCCTGTTTGCGCTAACACTGAAGATCCGCGACCGATCATTTTTTGTCGTTTCAACATTGGTGAAGGTAAAATTGAGATTGGTCGACTGGTAGTCGAGCGGAACAGATACGGTGACTTGATCGAGAGCTTTTGCCGGCCCTGAGCTTGCAGCCGCCGTACCCTGGTATTTTATGGTTTTTTCAGAAGATATCGAAGCAATGTCCTGATAATTGCCGAAGGTTCGCTGGGTGCTGGCGCGCAGGTTTACCCCCCATATCGTGGTCTCCACGCTGGCAGACGAAAGATAGCCGCCGCCGCGTTGGTGGCCACTCCACGCCCCTGCAAATGTACCAACGCCGTACTGTCCAAGGCCTGCCACCAAGGCCATTCCACCATTTACGAATGTCTCACCCCCTTCGACGTGGCCTTCGAACGTTACACGATCGGTTACACCATAACGCAGCGTTCCGGAGCCGACCAAAAGTGCGTCATAGGAAAATGATTCCGTGCCATATGAGCGACGGGCGAACCCTACCTCGACGGAGTAGTCAATCATTCCGGTGGCCAAGAGAGAAGCCGATGCATAAAGCGGCGTCTCAGTAACGGTCTCGCGACCCAGCGCGTCGCGTACAACCATCCTTGCAGTCGCATCACCCGTCACCACTGGAACGTCAGAAATCTGAAAAGGACCAGCTGGAATGTTTTCGCTCACCCGTTTGGTGTTATTGATGTAGACATCCACCGTCGACGGGACCGCTGCACTGCCTGATAATTCCGGTAGCGGCATGGTAACGAGATCTGGCCGTAAACTGAAGTTTCGCTGGATTTGCAGGCCGCCCAATCGCACTGGCCGCGTCCATGAGAGTCCACCAGTTATAACGTCGCCCATGTGATAGGAGATAATTCTATCCGGATCCCAATACGACCATGTCGTGTCAAGGCGCGTTGTAGAATATTGATCATTCGGCGAGAACGTCACGAGTTGCGAGGATGTGAGTGTTCCGAGCGGACCAAAGACACGATTTTCAAATGATCCCGATATGCCGTTGAATATCCACGGCGAACCGAACTTTGTCGTGTCATAAGAGCTATAGAGAGTGTAATTAACCAGCGCGCCTAAATGACTTTCAGGTTTACGCTCATTGTTCTGTTTGGTCTTACGCCCGCCGCCATCCAGCTTTCGTGGGGCCAATGCGTGTTGTTTGGCCCTAAACGAGATAGTCTGTTCTTCTTTGTCATATTGAAAAGAAACATCCCGAAGGCGGGCGATATCCACTTTGCCGTCCGCGAGAATAGCTTCTTTTTGAGGTATAAGGCCGATATTGCGCAATTGCTCGGGATCAATCGCCAGCATTCCATCTGGCCTCTGGTAAAAAGCGGCAATCCAACCGCTTGGAGTACCGTTCATGATGACCTCCAGCTGAAGGTCATAGTCCGTTTCATGACCAGCCTGGTTGTCTGTCGAAGACTGTTGTGCAAGCGCAAAAGTCTGATTATTGCCGCCAGCATAGATCAGAAGGCCAATCATAACGATTAGGTGGACGCTACCCCGGTTTGAATTCGGCCTTGGCATTGAACTTCCCGGCCTCGCTCTCGCCATAAATCATGATGCTGCTCTTTGCCCCTTGAGAGGAAGGTAAGATCCAGCTTGCTGTTGAGCCACCAAGCACATAGCCGAGCAACCCGTCCCGCCGGGCGATCTGTTTACCGTCGCCCGTCATGGTCAGATTGAAGACCTTCATGCGTTTATGTCCCTTGTTGATTGCAGTGATTCGATAACCACCCGGTGCGGTATTCACAGACCAGGTTACGGATGCTGGCGTAGCTTGTTGGCCATGAAAAAACAGTGGAATTGAATGGCGTACCACCATGGCGACCGTTGCCGCCTGCCGGTTCGGTGGCGGCAATTCATCGACAAGGAGGCGATAGCTTTCTTCGCCGATAACAGGTTGCTTTGAGGTACGCACGATGCGCACAAGATTTTGCCCGTTGGGTGCCAAAGCTGCAATGGGAGGGCTGATGACCACACCTTCAGCCGGCAGAAGGGCATCCGTACCATCTTTTTGTACCCAGCGAAAAATGCGCACCTGAACGTTGATCGGTTTGCTCGCTTCATTCCAGAGCCTGAGGCTTGATGTGGCCATCGGAGCAGGAAGTTCGATAATCACGGGCGTAACGCGCAGAGAAGCGGCCATGCCTTCATTGCAGAATCCGAGAGCCGTCGCCAATAGGGTGACAAAAATGCGAATACGCACAGCGTATCCTTTCCTTAATATGTGACTGTGACGGTGACCGTATCCGTGTAAGCACCCGCAGCGGGTGTTGTTTGAGATGCCACACGCCCATATACCGTATAGGTCTGGGTTGAGCCGGTGCCGCTTGCACTGACGGTGTTGGTGCCCACGGTATTGCCCCAGACCGTGCTGCGGGCCGTATCTCTATAGAGTGCATAACCGATGGTTGCTGAAGCTGGGCCCGTCATCAGTCGGCTTGTTACAGTTGCTCCCGTCCCTGCACCTTCATTTAGCCCGAGATTATACGCGGTGCCATTTGTACATTGCACGGTGAGGGTGCTGGTCGCATCACGGTTACTGCTGATTAGCCCGGCGCTGCCAAAGCTCAGATTGCCAGCCGAAGTGATTTGACAGTCCGCAGTTATCGTCATCTGCACGGTGAAAGGAGACGTCGCTGTCTGTGCAAATACTGACTGTGGCGCAAAAATCAGTAAGCTACTGAGCACGTAGAATAGGCTGCTTCTGGGCATTCGTCACTCCAAATCAAAAAATTGCACACGCTATCGAATCGCTCTTATTGGAAGTTATTTTCAATTTATAATCGTAAAAAACAACCTAAGAAGTACATATAATTTTATACCTCTAATTTTTCATATTCAGGTTTACTCTTTTGTTTTGTCAAATTCTGATTTTGAAGAGTGGTCGGGGTGATCAAACGGCAGCACCTGCAGTCCGTTGAAATTAATATGCGTGGAGTGCACCCCGTTTCACCGGACAGGTCGGCTAGGTTGATTTAGCCCTGATGAACTGCCGAGGGGAATCCATCTTGAGCGCGGAATGGGGATGGATTTCGTTATAGTCCTCGATCCATCCGTGGATGAGCCGGAGCGCTGTTTCGGCGTCCGGTAGTGCTGCGATGCGGATATAGTCCCGCTTCAGGGTTTTGACGAAGGCTTCCGACATGCCGTTCCACTGCGGACTGGCCACCGGCGTGAAGCAAGGCGTCAGATTGAGCGCCTGGGCAAATAGCCTCGTGTCCCTCGCGGTGTAAGCCGAGCCCTTGTCCGAGAGATGCTCGATTGCGTGCGGGGCTCTCGTTGCTGCGAACCGCTTCTCGACCGCCTCCAGCATCATGTCGCGCACGTCAGAGCCGGAGATGCCCGCGTTGGCGACCGCCGTCCAAGCGATGATCTCCCGGTCGAAGGCGTCGATGATGAAGGCGAGACGGATGACCTCGCCATTCCAGCAGGTGAACTCCAGACCGTCGGAGCACCAGCGCAGGTTCGAGCGCATGACCATGACCTTGCCATCATGGATGCGGCCTTTGCGAACGGCCGTATGTTTCTCCAGCAGCATGGCGTGGTTGCCCATGATGCGATGAACCCGCTTGGCGTTGACGACAGGCTTATCGGCGGCTCGCCTCTCGCGATTGAGGAGCGCGGCGATCCGCCGATAGCCATAGGTTGGCCTTTGATCTACCAGCCTGCGGATGATGGGCAAAAGCTCTGTATCCTCGGCCTTGTGATAGGAGCCGCGCGGCTTCGATCTGCCTTTCAGCCGCTCGACGAGGTTGGAACGGGAAACGCCCAGCGTGTCGGCGACGGTCTTCATCGGGAACCGTCCTTCGGCAACAAGATCGGCCGCGATATCCGTTTTTTTGAGTCCGCTTTGGAAAGGGCTTCGCGGAGGATTTCGACCTCCATCGTCTTGCGGCCGAGCATGCGCTCCAGCTCGCGAACGCGATCCTCCAGCTTCTTCACTTCCGAATTGCCGACAACCG
This sequence comes from Agrobacterium vitis, assembly GCF_013337045.2. NCBI lineage: Bacteria > Pseudomonadati > Pseudomonadota > Alphaproteobacteria > Hyphomicrobiales > Rhizobiaceae > Gillisella > Gillisella vitis. The sequence goes on along the minus strand of NZ_CP118261.1, from coordinate 233,622 downwards.
GCTCGTCTGAATCCACGGCTGCAGCACCTCCTCGCTCAACAGCCTGCGCCACCGGTAAAGCAGATTGGGCGCAACGCCATGCGGCGAGCGGTGGACGATACCGTCTCGCCTGGTTCGAAACTCTGCTCAATGATTGTCAGCTTCTGCTCGGTTGTCCACCGCCTGCGGCGAACATCACCCGTCAGCAATTCAACGTGTCGATACTCGTTAGACATAAGCCTGTCCTCAAGCCTGTGCTTGAGCCTTTCTGCTTATGCCGACTGTCCGGTCGAAATGGGGGGCAGTTCAATGCGTCCGTTGCACGTTCACGGATTCACCCCCTGAAACAGCACCAAAGGTAGATCTCATTCGAAAATGCAGTAAGTAGCTGATTTTAAATGCAAAATTACAACGAGAGCGGCGTCAACGTCGGTGTCGATCGTGATCCCATACGATCTCCATTTCATCTTAATAAATTAGGGGCTTACGAGACCGATCGCAGGGGGCATCGACACGAAGATCGATACCGCCCATCGCCAGATGATGGTTCTGACGTTCGAACCATCCATCACGCAGCACATTGAAATCTTCGGTGGAACCGGCCCAGAGTTCGTAGAGGATCTTGGGTTTTGTCGCAAACTTTTGGCATGGTCGCAAAGAGGGCTATCCCAGGACACAGTTATGCGGCGAGTGCGGAGAACTGTTTGAATGCCGATTGGCCACTGGTGGAAAACTGCTGTTTGCGGATCATATGGGCGACTTCGATGCCGTCCAGTGTAGCTGATGCGGACCAAAAGGTTTGAAGCCCCTTCATGAGCCGAGTCAGCTTCTTGATGAAACGATGATCTTGCTCAATCATGTTGTTGAGATGTTTGTCTTGGCAAATCTCAATCAGCCAGAACCAACCGCGCAACAGCAGCAGGAGGTTAATGTTCTGCATTGCTGCCAAATTCGCCCCGCTCTTGTCGATCACGACTTTGTCCGGCCAGCCATTGTTCTCGATGGTGTGGGCGAAAAAATCGGTAGCGGCAGCCTCGTTGCGATGCTCAGACAGCATGAAATCAAGGGTTTGCCGTGCTTATCAATGGCGCGAGGTATTGGACCTGGTGACTGATACGAGCACAGCATGGCACTGTAAACTTATCGGCCTCGGGTCAAGGTAAGGCACGAGGTCTGCGATCAGGCTACTTGAAGATGGGTGATCTCGCTCCACATCTTCATCGCGGCCCTTCGCAGCTCGCGATAATGGTGAGATGGGATGTCGTGGCGGGGAATTTGGAAGAGGTTGGCGATCGGGTCGTGGATTGGAACGAAGCGCTGAAGTTGTCGGGTTGACTTGAACGCTTTCAGAAGCTTGCGCATCAACCGCTTGGCAGCCCAGGCATCGCGGCGGCTTTTGAGCAGAATGTCGAGGACGAAGCCATGATGATCGACGGCGCGCCACAACCAGTGTTTCTTCCCGCCAATGGTGATGACGACCTCGTCGAGGTACCATTTGTCACCAAGCCTACCGGCTGATCGCCTCCGAATATCATTGGCGAACTGCCTGCCGAATTTCTCCGCCCACAGTCTCACGGTCTGGTGAGAGACGATGATACCTCGAGTTGCCAGAATATCCTCGACCATGCGTAGGCTGAGCGGAAACCGGAAATAGAGCCATACGGCATGGGCAATCGCTTCCGCTGGAAAACGGTGGCGACGATAGAGAGGATCACGTGCAGATCTGGTCATGCCGCCAGATCCTACATTTTCATCGTTTCTCGGTTAACGTTACAGTGCCCGTCTCATGCTTCTTGCCACATCGCGCAGCAAGAGCGGTCGGTCGGAGAAATCCAGGAAGATCTCGGCTTCAAGCAGCCAGCGCTTTCGCAGCAACTGTCGGAACTGCGGCAGGCCGGCGTCGTTCAGACCCGCCGTGAATCCCCGCAGATTTACTATTCCATCGCCGATGATTGCGTCGCCGTCGTTATGACAATGCTCATGCAGATGTTCTGTGGAACACTCTCCACAGTCGTCGTCTAGCCCATCCCGTCGAAAGTGACTGCGCTTCCATCAACCCGGCGTGCCGACGCGAGCTTTCCAGACGAAATGGCGCACTGGGCGCGTCTCGAAAAGACTGGCTGATCTTCGACCGGCTGGGTGGGCGTATGGTTTCAGGAGATCTCTGCCCGCCACCGTAGCTCCGCGATCAGACCTGAGCCGTCCGGCTGGTTCTGGAACGTGATGGCGGCACCCAGTCTCTGGGCTGCCATTGCCGCGATCGTGAGCCCGAGGCCTGTGCCGGAAGTGCTCTTATTTCGTCCCCGGAAAAACCTCTCCGTGATGCGTGGCAAGTCATCTTCGTCGACGCCAGATCCCTGATCTGCAACAACGATGCCATGGCCGCCGGGCATCGCATTCCAGGTAATTCGTCCCCCTTCAGGCATATGCTCGATGGCGTTTTCATGAAGGTTGCGCAGGACAAGTTTCAGGTCATCAGGGTCACCTCGGATCGTCAGATGAGCGATCGTCTCATCGATTACAACGCAAACGAGGTCTGGTTTTGGAGTTGACCCGACAATGTCCTGGAGCACCTCACCGACATTGAACCTGGCCACTGTGGATGCCGGTGGCGCGGCTTCAAGCGTGGCCAAGGCGAGGAGTTGACGAACGATCCGGCTGGTGCGGTCGACCGAGGTGACAATATGGCGAAGCGCCCGCTCCCGACCGGGGCCGTCGGGCGTCGCCAGGGCCACCTGGGCCTGTGTCTTCAGGCCCGCCAGGGGGGTGCGCAATTCATGGGCTGCGAAGGCGGTGATCTCCCGTTCATGTCGTCGAGCGGCTTCGACCTTCGAGAAGAGCGCATTCAGCGCCGTCGTCAGGGGCCGGATTTCTTCCGGTGCATCGTGAGGGGAAATCGGGCGCATATCTTCGCCATCGCGCCCGGCAATCTCGGTGGTTACCGTCTTCAGAGGGGCCAGCCCACGTGTCAGCGCCAGCCAGATCAGAAGCCCGAGAATCGGGGCGATCAGCAAAGCGGGTGCTATCAGACCAGCAAGAATGTCGCGCACCAAGCGATCGCGCAAACCTATGCGATCGCCGACGGCAACCCGTACACCCTTGATGTGATCGACAATCGTGTAGACGCGCCAGACTTCTCCCTGCAAAGTCCGGTCAGCATAGCCTTCCTGATCTTCCGCGAGGCTTTGATCCGGCGCGCCACTGGAGCGCGCCACGAGATGACCGTCGAGCGACCAGATTTGGCAGGAGAGCTGCCGCTCGTAGGCATCGGGTTCCAGGGTGGGTAGGGTAGGGGTGGCCTTGACGTTACCGCTTTCAACCATGGAATGAACCATGCGTGCAGCCTCCTGAAGCCGGGTGTCGAGGACATGCTCCAGCTCTGACCGGCTGCCAAGTCCGATCCATGCGACAGCACAAATCCATATGACGCCCGTCGCTCCGATGAGCAGTAAGAACAGTCTGCCGCGCAGTGATCTCATCCCGTCTCTTTCAATCGATAGCCAAGGCCGCGAACCGTCTCGATGATGTCACGCCCCAGCTTGTTCCTCAAATGATGGACATGGACTTCAACGGCGTTGCTTTCGATCTCCTCCTGCCAACCGTAAAGGCGATCTTCCAGTTCACCGCGGGAGCGGATCACACCTGGCCTTTCCATAAGGGCAATCAGAATGCTGAGCTCGCGTCGAGACAGAGAAATGGTTCGTCCATTGGACGTGACCGTAGCTGTCTTCGGGTCCGCGCTGATGCCTCCGGCGTGGTAAGAAGCGCTGGCATTGCCATTGCGGCGCCTGGCGAGCGCCCGCAGGCGCGCGCTCAGTTCATCCAGGTCAAAAGGTTTGCCCAGGTAATCGTCTGCCCCGGAATCCAACCCTCTGATACGGTCATGGGTTTCGTCAAGCGCCGTCAGCAGAATGACGGGCGTCTGAAGTCCTTTGCCACGAAGCCTTTCAAGCAGTTCGATCCCGGAACCGTCCGGCAGCATGACATCAAGAACCACGGCATCGAAGACAGCGGTGGCAAGTGCGGCCTCGGCGTCACTGCAGGTCGATACGTCGTCCACCGCCCAGCCGCAAAGGCCAAGGCCGGCGATCAATCCATCCGACAGGATCGGGTCGTCTTCAACGATCAAGATCCGCATTTTTTACCGCCCGCCGTTTTCGCCATGTGGTTCAGTGCAACGCCCACCTTAAGCCTGCCTTAAGGTGGGCGTCGAGATTGGCCCTTATGAATTGAATCAGGAGCCTCTACGCAATGCGGTCTTTTCTGCGCCAGTTGCAGTATCTTGTCATCATCATACTGCTGCCTGTGTCGGCTCTCGGTCAGTCGATATTCGGTGAGGAACCGCCAGATGCCGACGAGGTTTTCAGGATCACTGTTGTTCGTGAGGCAGGAGAAGCCCTGAAGCTTCACTGGGCGATCAGCGACGGCAACTATCTTTATCGTGACAGCATCGAAGCAAAGCTAGACGACAAGCCACTTCCTTTGCAGACCCCGGCGGGTGATCGAAAGGACGATCCGAACTTTGGGACCGTGGAGGTCTATCACAAAAGCCTTGATGTGGTTGTCAAAGCGCCTTTTACCGGAACCCTCACGGTCACCTATCGGGGATGCGCGCAAGCCGGCATCTGCTATCCTCCCATCTCCAAAAGCATTGATCTTGCAACCTTGTCCGTCACTCCCATGCCGCCCACGGCCAGCGAAGACGCAGCGGTCGTGTCGACGGCGGCTTCAACCGACAACGAAGCCGCTTCTGCCCTCAATGGCAGCGCGCTGACAATGGCAGCAACGTTCCTCAGCTTGGGCATGCTTCTGGCCTTCACGCCTTGTGTCTTTCCGATGATCCCCATTCTCTCCGCCATGCTTGCGGGCACAGGAGCGCGCCTTTCTGCAGCGCGCGGCTTCATCTTGTCAGCGGCTTATGTTGCAGCAATGGCAGCCGCCTACGGGCTTGTCGGCTTGGTTGCCGGGATGTCCGGGGCAAACCTTCAGGCTATACTCCAGACACCATGGGCGCTCGCCATATCTGCCGCCTTGTTCGCGATCCTGGCACTCTCGATGTTCGGGGTCTTCAATCTCGCATTGCCGTCTGCTCTGGCAGCAAAGCTCCAGGGGCAGCGTTCAGGAGGTTCGGTCGTCGGCGCGGCGGCGCTGGGGTTTGGCTCGGCCCTGATTGTCAGCCCCTGTGTGACGCCTCCGCTTGCAGCGGCTGTTCTCTACAGCATGCAGAGCGGCGACGCATGGAAAGGGGCCGTCGCTCTTTTCTTCCTGGGGCTTGGGATGGGCTTGCCTCTGATTGCGTTCGGGACGTTTGGCCCGCGCTTCCTTCCCAAGTCCGGTGTCTGGCTCGAACAGGTCAGAAGCGCTTTCGGGTTCGTGTTCCTCGGCGTCGCGGTAATGCTCGTGACGCGCCTGGTGTCGGAGACTGCTTCGATCGCCCTATGGGGCATAGTTGCCATAGGGCTCGGAGTGTTTGTCGGCGCTTTTGATAGAATGGATTCCGCCAACCCTTTGACCAGCCGTTTGAAAAAAATGGTCGGCCTTGTCGCCGCATTCTATGGCGCGATCCTCATTGTCGGGTTCGCCGGAGGCGGAACCGATCCGTTGAGGCCTCTTGCTTTTCTGGGGTCATCGCCATCCGTGGAACTGCCGGCATCGAACCCGGACCATCGCATCACATCATCGGATGCGTTCGATCGCGCGGTGGCACTTCTTGGTCAGACGGGAAAACCGATCCTCGTGTCGTTCACTGCCGATTGGTGCACTGTCTGCAAGTCCAACGAAGTGGTCTTTGCCAGCCCAGGCATCCGCAAGCTCATGGCTGATATCCCGATGATTGTCGCTGACGTCACGGATCAGGGCAATCCGGAACGCACGCTGATGACACGCTTTGGTATCGTCGGTCCGCCAACGATGTTCATCGTAGACGGCAATGGCGCCGAGCAGCCCGGCTCGAGGCTCGTCGGGCCGATCACCCCAGAAGAAATTTCGAAACGTCTGGCGAATGCCGGCGCTTGAACGACACCTGACCGGAGACACTTCATGAACCGAAGAAGCTTGCTCGGACTGATGGCTGCAACATCATCGATGACGTTGCTCAGTCCGCTTTTTTCAACGCCGGTGATGGCGCAGACTATCGACGTGAAGATGGTACTCCACGATCCCGACACGCCGGAAAGCGGAAACCCGAAGGGTGATGTCACCATTGTCGCTTTCACCGATTACAACTGCCCCTTTTGCAAGGCATCCGCCCCCGACCTCAAGCGGATCGTTGCCGAAGACGGCAAGGTGAGGCTCGTTTACAAGGACTGGCCTATCCTGACCAAGGCATCCGTTTACGGTGCCAAACTGGCGCTGGCCGCCAAATATCAGGGTAAATACGAACTGGTGCATGATGCTCTGATGACCATTCCGGGAAAGCAGATCCCCGAAGGCGAAATGCTGGACGCCGTGAAGCGATCTGGTGTCGATATGAACCGCCTGAATGCCGACCTGAAAACCCACGGCAATGACATTGCAGCGATCCTGAAGCGCAATATGGATCAAGCAGAAGCCCTCGGAATGCAAGGTACGCCGACTTACCTGATCGGGCCGTTTCGCACGTCAACACTCGATTATGACGGGTTCAAACAGGCTTTGGCAGAAGCACGCCGCCGCCAGGCTGCAGGCCAAGGGATCGCGGAATGAGCACGAAGTCCGGGATCAAACTGCTCTGCATTGTAATCGCGATTCCAACCCTTTTGGCCGCTTGCGCAACAACTGCGGAAACTGCTGCAGTCACTCCGACTGCGGCCCCGATTCAGCCTGATCGCAACCGATATGCGGCGCTGGCGGACGAGCCGTTCCCGGTCGCAGCCATTCCCTCTTCGCAGATAAAGGCACAATACAGGCGCCAACTGGTAGACGATCCTACCGGGCAGTCGCCGGGAACGATCGTCGTCGATCCACAAAATCGCTATCTCTATCTCGTTCAGTCTGGCGGCAAGGCATTGCGGTACGGCGTCGGCGTTGGTCGTGAAGGAATGGCCTGGTCCGGAACCGCCAATGTGGCTTACAAACGGCAATGGCCGCGATGGACGCCGACCCAGGACATGATTGCACGCGAGCCGGACAAATATCAGAAATGGGCGAATGGCATGGATGGCGGCGCCCGAAATCCTCTCGGCGCCCGCGCCCTCTACCTGTTCGAAGGCGGCAAGGATACGCTCTATCGGATCCATGGGACGACCGAGCCGCAGTCGATCGGCAAAGCTATGTCGTCAGGCTGTATTCGCATGATGAACCAGGACGTCATCGATCTCTACGGACGCGTTCCTGATGGCGCAAAGGTCGTTGTTCTTCCAGTCGGTCAGCGGGCTGGAGCGTGACAGAGAAGACCCTTAAGTAAACTGAAGGTTATAAAGAGGCTTGTCGCAAATTTTCGGCATACCGTCCGAAAACTCTTTGGATGAATGATGGCCTGCGCTGTTCAGTGCCGGAACTCTGCAGGCATCGAGATTTTCCTGATTTCGATGTCCAACGAGCCCGTTAAGGCACTGTTGAGCACTTTGGCATCCACATTTGGTTCAAAAGGTGCGCACAGTGGGGATGTCATGCCCTGACAGCAGCGATCAGACCCGCAACGCCGACAAGGGTGATGGCCCTTTTGATATTGTAGGCCAGCGCCGTCAGGCTGAACTCGCCTTTGACGTTGTGAATCAGCACGGAAGGTTGACCCCTGTGATAGGTCCAGCAAGGTATTGATTTACTGAGATGAAATTGAAACTAGATGGAGTCGAGATATACGCCGATGATGCCCCGCTCTCGTTGCAATTTTGCATGTAAAGTCAGGCACTTGCCACCTTTTTGAACAAGGTCAGCCTTCAGTGCTGTTTCACACTCGGCGTGTCGTTGAGACGTTCGCACGGGGCGCGGATATCCTGGTCGGTGACATTCAGCACAATGGTTTCCGAGGGCAGATAGCGCCGGACACGTTTGTTGGTGTTCTCGACTGTGCCTTTTTGCCAGGGTGCCTGGGGGTCGCAGAACCATGCCGCTGTTCCCATGCCAGTCTGGAGTTCGCGCCATGACGTGAACTCCAGTCCTCTGTCGAATGTCAGGCTTTACCGAGCGTTGACGGGCAGGGGAGCCAGATGATTGATCAGTTGATTCATGATTGGCTTCGAACGCCGGTCATTGTTGCGAAACAGCACTGTATAACGGCTTTTTCGTTCAACAACGGTCGCTATGTTGGCGGAGCCGTGCTCCTTTCTGAAGATCATCAAATCCGCTTCCCAATGGCCGAATTCATGGCGAGAGTTAATGCCTTCGGGTCTATTTCGTATGGCGCATTCCGTTGGAAAGACAAGACTTCTTGGTTTGCGGGCATATCGAGGACGGCGCTTTCTGCGTCTTTCCGGCAAATAGCGAGCCAGCTGCTGATCCTGACCTTCTTTGGAATAGACATACTGATAGATCGTCTCATGGCTAAGCCTTGTCTGCGCGCCACTCGACAGCCTGATCCGTCCCGAAATCCGCTCCGGCGACCAACCCTCCTGCAGACGCTCGATGACCGCCGCGCACAGAAGTGGATCACGCATCAGCTTGCGATACTGACGACGGCGAGCCGCAGCCAAGCGGTGCGCCGTCACATGCCAGTAGCCTTCAGCAATCGGGACCTCTTGGTCATGCCAGAAATTGCGTCACAATTCCCGGCAGATCGTCGAGCGATCACGTCCAAGCCTGCGCGCAATCTCGGCCTGGCTGATCTTCCTCTCATTCATTTGCGCAATGATGCGCCGTTCATCCAAACTCAACTGCGCAAAGGAACGGGCCATTCCATCCTCCTAAAATTATGGCCATTATTGTCTTCGTTGCATTTGAAAATGGAATGTACCCCTCTGACGGTTAAAAATTTAATAAGCATAATTATGGAACTTTTTACATAAAAAACTTCTAGCCGTTCTGCAAAATCCTGATCTTAACTGGTACGGACGGTTTTCTGATGAACTTTGAAGCGGCAAGATCCGACGAATTCGGCTCACACGTAGTGACTGCCTTGTTAAATCGCCCGCAGTTACGGTTGACGTCGCCGTCTCCCACAGCATCCGGCCCATGTCGATGTGCTTGTCATCGGCATACGGACCACAATCGAGATGAGCTAATCAGCTTTGGTCAAGACCGCATTAGCTTCCAGAATGTCTTCAAGCAAAACGTGGGCATCGTTTCAATGGATTGAAATTGGCGCACAGCCGAGTTGGATCCAAGGCCAGCTTTCGCCGGTAGCAGCAGCCTTAAACTGTCGACGACCGCAGTCGTTATCATCGTCTTCTTCAGCAAAGCGGATAGTAGGCGGCTGAAAAAAAGGGCAAATTTCATCTCACAAATGCTGCCATCGAAGGTGCGCCGCACAATGGATTTGACGAACTTCAACGGCGATTATACTCTGGCGTGTAGATTTTTCTCCAAGTGTCGAGCGACAAAGGAAACTCATAAGTACACGGAGCAAGCGAATGCAGCGCTGGTTGGATAAACTCATTGATATTAGCGCAATTGAAGGTACTCAAAACAAGATTGAGGATGCGCTGGCCGACCTTACCAATCAGATGGGCTTTCACAGCTATGCGTACCTTAACCTTCAGCCTGGACGTACGCTAGCAATCACGAACTACAATCGAGAATGGCGATCCATATATTTTCAGCTAAATTATCCGTCGCTTGATCCTGTCGTTAAGCGTGCGAAAGCAATTAAACGGGTCTTCGTATGGGCGGGAGAATTGGAACGAACGCGCATTTCAAAGGACGAACGTAAATTCTATGCCCACGCGGCCGAATTTGGAATCCGTTCTGGCATTACCATTCCTGTAAAAACAGCGAACGGCTCGATTTCCATGTTTACCGTCGCTTCGGAAAAGCGCGAAATCAATCTTCGTCGCGAGATTGATGCTGTTTCCGCTGCATCTGCAGTCGGGCAGCTCCACACCCGATTTACTTTTCTGCGCGCAAGACCTCAAATCGAAGATCCTGCCTATCTGGATCCGAAAGAAGCAACATATCTGCGATGGATAGCGGTCGGTAAAACAATGGAGGAAGTGGCGGTCATTGAAGGCGTTAAATATAATACAGTACGCGTTAAAATTGCCGAAGCTATGAAACGTTTCGACGTGCATACCGTAGCCCACTTGACCGCAATCGCGGTTCGAAAAAATCTAATCTGACTTTTAATTGGCATTGACCTTAGGTATGTACCCCAAAATACTGATTAGCGTGTTCACGACGCTCATTTGGGCATGCATTTCAATGCTGGCTTCAATGTAGTTGAGATGCTGTGCTCCACCCGCGATCTTACCAATTTTATATTCCTCAGGCAGATCGTGGTACAGTCTGTCGGCATCTTCAACCAAGCGCCGATGATTGAAAATGGCCTTGACTGTAAGGGCTTCTAAATCTGCGTCGGATAACCCCCGTGTCAGCCCTAGCAAAGACCGAATCTCCACGCCTTCAATCGATTTAAATTGTTTCGGTTCCATCAGGTTTCCACTTTACCTATATAAGTGTTTGCTTTGTCCGTAGGAAAGATTTATTCCACGGCATCATAACAAACCGATGCAATTCGAGCCGATGTTGGTCCATGAGCTAAAGCATTAGCTCTCAAATGCCGTCATACCATTAAGTGTTCCTTATGTGAAACATTCGAATGCGACACCAGTGGGTTCGGAAAAGCGAGGAAGCCTTTTCGACAGGTCGCGTTGATGAAATAGTTATTCGATGGCTGACCGTGCCAGCTCCCAAATGAACGTTGTACACCATAAATCATACCTAGAGCATCTGAACACGCGCCGTCCTTCTCAGTCAGGTAGATGGATAGTGAGCATATTCAAGTCAGCTCTCCATTTCATGAATTTCCTGTATCTAGCGAAAGACCATGCTCGCAACAGTTTTGCCACATGGGCCAGTACCGATTACAGCGTGACTCATTCACGGATGCGTCGTCCAGCCCTGCTCTGCCGCAAGAATGCAGATTGTAAGGGCCGTTTCGTAAGACTTTTCGAATGCTGCAACCGGCAGGAACTCAAACCGCGAATGGAAATTGTACGCGCCTGTGAAAAAATTCGGAGTGGGTAAACCACGAGCCGACAGGACTGATCCGTCTGTTCCCCCACGCATAGCAATGAGTTTTTTTTCGATGCCAAGTTTTCCGAGAGCGCCAAACAGCAATTCCACTGATCGGTTATCTTTGGAAAAATAGTCAGCAATATTATGATAGGTATCAGATAGGTCGCATATGAGGGATCCCGTGAGATATTGTGACCTGATATGGGCAGCAACCTCTTGGACATCCCGTTTCCGTTGGTCAAATCGAGCCTTGTCAAAATCGCGGACCATAATTTTGAGGTGCGCTTCGCTTTCGTTGGCTGACAGCTCCTTGAACCAGAAATATCCTTCCCGACCACAGCTACCTTCAGGCGAGTCATTACGATCAAAATGGGAGATGAAATCAAACGCCATTCGTAAGGGATTAACCAGCACGCCCTTTGCAGACATCGGATGTGCGCTGACGCCAGTAAAGATGACTTCAGCCGACGCTGCGTTAAAATTCTCAATCACGACTTCGCCAAGTTCGCAACAATCGATAGTGTAAGCGAAGTCACAAGGAAACCGGCTGAGGTCGAGCGCCTTTGCGCCTCGCAAACCGATCTCTTCATCTGGAACGAAAGCGACAACAATATCGCCATGAGCCTGTACTCGGCCGATCCGTGCAAGCAGTGTCATAATGACCGATATCGCTGCTTTATTATCCGCTCCGAGCACGCTGGTTCCATCACCAAAGATAATGTCCTCTCCTTGCCACGGAAGGATCTCGGGATGCTCTTTGAGCCGCAACCAGATGTCTCTTTGGGTATTAAGGCACACATCATGGCCATCGAAAAACTTGATCTGGGGCCGAATACTCGATGACAAACCGACATCTACAGTATCGAGATGTGCGATGAATCCTATCCTCGGTACATCCACAACGCTGCCCCGTTTGACGCCCGTGACGATAGCATTTTTATCGATAACAACGTTATCAAGACCAAGGCCTCTCATCTCCTGTGCCAGCAACTCTGCGAGTGCTCGCTGACCCTTTGAAGACGGCAACTGCGTTGAAGCAGCGTCACTCTGGCTTTCTATGCCAACATACCGGAAAAACCGTTCAACAAGTTCACTTCGAAGGCCTATCTCCTCATATTCAGGAATATACATTCAAAAACCTCGATGCCTGTGGGAGTGGCGCATTGTAGGAATATTTTCTTTTACAATTGTGTCAATGCTTAATCTCACGGCTCAAAATGAGATCTACACACGTAAGATACCGGCATTATCAACCAGAGTAATTTGCGCGCCCAGTTTTGCCGACTGCGCCTTGAATCGCCCCAAAATCCTCTCAGCGCTTACACCACTTGCGCGATGCGGAACCAGTCTGCCTTCGAGGACTTTATGCCCCAACGCATCCTCACCGCCAATTATAACCGGATGAAAAGTAATGTCGTTAAGGCAATTATCTTGTCCAAAATCGCAGAGAGCTACAACACTTTCCCAAACTTCTGGAGCACGCCATGACGAGGCTTCCGACTTCACATGGAAGATGAAATTACCAAGACTGTAAAAGATCGGACGGCGACGATAGATCTCCACCGGCTGAAGCACGGGCGCTCCGTGGCTGACAAACATAGCTGCACCCGCATCAATGCACCGTCTTGCAACCCCACCAACCCAATCAGGTACCTCATACCAATTCGTTGCCCAATGATGATGGTGCAAATACGCAATGACAAGGCAACCGTCTGCTGCGGCAGATGCAATCGCATTTAGATTGCATGTCATATCTTTTTCGTCGATTTTCACGCTCTTCCCGAACCGGTGGGATCGCCTGAAAGCCGCACGTGCCAGATTCACTTCATTCGGATCACCGGAGGGCGGATCATCCGGCTGACTGTCATTAGTAAGATCGATAGCTGTGTAGCCTACCTGCTGGCGGAGGGAGCAAAGCTGCTCGAATGCCGTATCGTCGACTTCGATGACCTGAGACAATCGAAGTCTGTTCACGCCGGGCCGAGCAGGACGATCTTGGCCAGCGTTTGAAGCGTACATAAAATCCGGACCAGGGCCACCGTCCATCGCAACGAGTGCAACGCGTTTCTGACCGATTAGTCGTTTTGTGGCAAGCGAAGCCTCTGCATGGTTACGTCCAAGGCCTGCGTGAAGAAAGCTCCGCTTTTCGACCTCTTCCAACGTCGACAAAACGCCAGAAGGACCAAGATCGAAAGCGTGGTTGTTGGAAAGAGACAAGGCCCCGAAACCGATGGCCTTGAGTGCATCGAGAACAATCGGTTCACTGCAGCCAAAAAAAGATCCTTTGAGAGGCCACCCGCCATGAGCTCCTCGGATCGTTCCCTCGAAATTGGTAAACGCCAAATCTGCTTTCATGAGTAGATTGCAGACCTGCTGAAATCCTTGGCTTCGAATGCTACGGATATCGTGTTTTATGAGGGATTGGCCTGTCATCGCCAATGTGAAACTTTCGGTCATATGTCACCTATCGAAGCAGCAGTCGCCGCTGATCTCTGGAACGTGGTTATGGTAGGCAGGCTGGCGGACCTGGAGTGGTCAAACGCCCCTCAGTGCGCGAACAGGCGCGGCCGGGCATCAATAAGAGTGCGTGTGTAAAGATTGCTCGAGTTCGAGAAGACAAAATCACAAGCGCCGTAATCTTCAACTCGACCGTTTTTCAAGATGTAGACGTCACGGCAAAGCTGCTGCACCACCGCAAGGTCATGAGAAATGAAGAGCATCGTAATTTCATGCTCGGTGATGCTCTCTTTAAGAAGCTTGATGATTTCCGCCTGTACGGATACGTCGAGCGCCGACGTCGGCTCATCGGCAACGATGACTTGCGGTCGCGCCAAAAGTGCCCGGGCGATACAAATACGCTGCTTCTGACCGCCCGACAGTTGATGCGGATAGCGGCTGAGAAGGCTCCTCGCGAGACCAAGCCGATCCATCATTCCTTGGACATTGGCAGAAGTCTGATCAGCACGCATTTGCGCACCAAAACCAAGACTCTCATGCAATATCTCATTGATGGTCATTCTCGGGTTTAGCGACATGGCAGGGTCCTGAAAGACCATCTGCACACGCCCGAGGAGCCCGGTTCGATAGCCACTTTTTGAGACGTCGAAATTGTTGTTTCCGATTGTCACCGTTCCTGTTGTCGCGATGTCTAGCCCGGCGACAATCCGGCCCAGAGTGGTCTTGCCGCTCCCGCTTTCGCCGACAATGCCGGTGATAACGCCATACGGAAGTTGTATGCTGACGTCGCTTAAGGCAAACCTTGCCGTCTGTTGACCAAGGCGAAGAGAGAAACCGTGCCGCGAGAATGATTTGGAGACACCCTGCACCGTGAGAGACGTGTCGCCCCCATGCCCTTCAGCGCTGGATATTGCTCCATTCCCATCGACATTTGGCGAAGGCGCGGAAACCCGCAGCCGCGGAACCGCAGCAAGCAGGCTGCGCGTATAGTCTTTTCGGGGCGCATCGAGAATGACTGCCGTCAGACCCTGTTCCACCACCTGCCCTGCTCTCATGACCAGAACCCTGTCGGTTATTTCGGAAACGACCCCCATATCATGGGTAACGAGGAGGATGGACACGCCCGTCTCATCGACAAGAGTTCGAAGGAGTTTGAGGATTTGCTTTTGGACACTCGCATCCAAAGCAGAGGTTGGTTCATCGGCCACGATGATATCTGGCGATCCGGCAAGGGCGATGGCGACAACCACACGTTGTCTTTGCCCACCCGAAAATTGATGCGGATAATTTCCAAAACGCTGCCGTGGATCTGTAATCCCGACGCGGTCCAGAAGCTCGATAGCACGGGCACGCGCCTGCCATCTCGTCGCTGAACTGTCGTTGGCCATGACCGTTTCTTCGATCTGCGTACCAACGGACATAAGGGGGTCGAGTGATGCAGTGTGATCTTGGAAAACCGCAGATATCCGCCGTCCTCGAATGGTCTTCCATTGCCCATCAACTGATGAGAGCGATATGCCATCCAATTCGATTTTGCCTGAGACCTGCCGCAATTCTGGTGGCAGCAGTCCAAGGACAGCATATCCCAATGTCGACTTACCGGCACCTGACTCCCCAATGATACCGAGGATTTCACCGCGACCAAGCTCGAAACTCACACCACTGAGAATCGTCGCGGAGTTGGCATGAGAGTCTCGGCACAGAGTCAGGTTCTCCACCTTAAGAAGAGGTGGCTTTTCCAGATCACGTATCATACGGAAAGGCTCCTTGGATCGAGACGGTGACGAATATCTTCACCGACAAAATTAATGCTGGCGATCAGACCAAAGAGGGCAAGACCTGGAAACACGCTGATCCAGTATTGGCCGGTCAAGAGGTATTGAAAGCCATTGGCGACGGCGGACCCGAGAGAGGGTTTGTCGATTGGAACACCCAAACCCAAAAAGGATAAGGTTGCTTCCAGTGCGATGGCATGCCCTACTTCAATGGGGAACAATGTCACCGCAGGCGCTATGCTGTTGGGCAGAAGATGGCGGAAGATAATCCGGAACGTTGGCAGGCGCATCAATCTGGCTGCATCCATATAAGGCTTGCGTGTCTCACTGAGTGCGACGCCGCGCGCCAACCTTGCATACGTCGCCCATTGCACAATGACCAACGCCAGAATGATGCGGTCCACACCAGGTCCGAGCGTGACGATGGCGATGAGAGCAACAAGGATTGTAGGAAGGCTGAGTTGAAGATCGACGAGACGCATGATGGTCACGTCCACCCAACGGCCAAAATAGGCAGCACTGACACCGGCCGTCAGCCCGATCACAGCAGCAATGGCAGCGCTTGTGACGGACACCACCAAGCTGATGCGCAAGCCATATAGGATCGTGCTGGCGATATCACGCCCGAGCCCGTCCGTTCCAAGCATGTAGAGATAACCGCCACTCCCCCGCGTGCCGGGAGAAGAAGAAGCCTCCCATCCAAAAATCTGCAATGGATCATAGGGGTTTTGCGGAGCGATCAGCGGTGCGGCAAGCGCAAGCAGCACATAAATTGCAAGCAGGATTTTGGATGCAGTCATCACCTGCCGCCACGGAAGCCCGCTAATTGGCCTTTTGAGTGCCCTGAGAATATCAGTTTTCATGGCGGATTTCCTTTAAGAGGCGAGGCGCACGCGCGGATCGAGCACGGCTTGGTAGAGATCGACCATGGCATTCAGTCCGACGAACGCCACGGAGATGAAGGACAGGGTCGCCATAACCACAGGCCGGTCGAGAAGCTGGATAGAGTCGATCAACAACTTGCCAACTCCCGGCCATGCGAAAATCGTTTCAACCACCACGGCAAAAGCCAGCATGCCACCAAATTGCAGGCCAATGATCGTGACGATCGGAACACTGATGTTTGGAAGCGTGTGCCGCATCAGGACCCGTTGTGGCGAGAGCCCTTTGGCGCGGCAAAATCGCGTAAAATCCTGGTTCTCGACTTCGATGGTGCCGGATCGGGAAAGCCGCGCGATCAAGGCAATGTTCGGGATTGCAAGTGCAAGTACGGGCAGAACCATATGTCGAAGGCCGTCAAAACTCAGGACACTCCAATCACTCCCCAAAGCACTCACCGTCGCACCGCGTCCTCCGGCAGGAAACCAACCTGTCAGGATGGCTCCGCCCAAGATCAACATCATGCTCAGCCAGAAGGATGGGAGGCTGAGAGCAAAGATGCAGGCTTTCAAAACTGTCCGATCAAAAGTTGTGCCTTTTTGCCGTCCAGCCAGCAGTCCGAGGCCAATCCCGACGGGGGCTGCGATAAACATTGCCATGCACGCCAGCTCCAGCGTCGCCGGCAACTTGCTCATGACCAGATCAAAAGCGGGAAGATGATAAATATACGACGTTCCGTAATTTCCGCGCAGAACGTTGCTCATAAAGACAAGATACTGGTGCCAGATAGGTTGATCCAATCCCAGTGCGATTGTCGCACGCCGGATATCCTCTGGCGTGGCGGTTTCGATGTTGACAATGTTGAAGACCGGATTGCCAATGCTATGAACGCCAATGAAACCAATCAACGACATGACAAACAGAAGAAGGCAGGCTTGAGAGAGCCTGGCGGATGCAACGGAAAGCAAAGCCATGGTCCCTACTCCGTCGCCGCAAGTGTTTGCATTGCGGTGGTCCAGCCGCGAGGATGGGCCACATAAGACGCGACGCGCGGACCGTAACCGATGATGTGATGGAAGTGATAGAGGGGAATGATCGGCTGGTCAGCCATGACAAAGTCGGTCGCCTCCGCCAGAGCTTTGTTGCGCTCAGGGCCTTCCTGTAGACCCTCTGCCTTCAAAAGCATCTCATCAAAAGTCTTGTTCCGATAATGTCCAAAGTTCAACGCTCCGGTACCCCGCTCAGGATCGGGTGATGCAAGCAGCGCATCGAGAATGATGTCGACCGCCTCGCCAGAGGCTCCGCCATACCAGACGGCATATTCACCTGCAGATCGCTTGGTGTTGAAGACCGAGAACGGCGACACCGCTGGCTGAGCCGACACGCCGATACGTGCCCAGCTTTGAGCAATTGCCTGCAGACTCTCGCTATCTCCCGGATAGCGACCAGCGGGTCCTGCAAGAACGAGATTAAAGCCATCTGGAAAGCCCGCCTTGGCGAGCAGCGCTTTGGCTTCAACATAATTTGGCGCTTCTGGTTGCAGATGTGCCGACGTGCCGGGCAGACCATTGGGGAAAATCTGCGATGCGGGTGTGCCGTAGCCTGCGAGAATCTTCTCAACCAGAATGCCGCGATCTGTTGCCAATGCTAGAGCACGCCGTATCAACGGATTTTGAAAAGGATTAGCGATTGTCCCGCCTGATTTGCTCGTGACGCCGGGTAAGGTCTCGCGGGCCACGTCAAATTGCAAAAAATTGACGCGGGCGGCACCAATGTTGGCAATTTTGGCACCACGCTGTTTCAGGGAGGCGACATCACGCGCAGGGATCGCATCCGCCACATCAACCTCACCCGTCGAGAGAGCGGCAACACGTGCGGCAGGGCTTTCAATGATCCGGAAGGAAACAGCCGCCCAAACTGGCTTGTCACCCCAGTAATCGTCATTTCTGGCAAGGTGCAATGCCTCGCCGGAACTCCAGTTCTGAAACCTGTAAGGCCCCGTCCCGACTGAAGCGCGCGCTGTGTTGAGTTCATCCGTTGTCTGGAACCCCTGCCCCGCCCGATGCATTATAAAAATCGAAGACAACAACAGTGGTAAATTGGGAATATTGCCATTCGTATCAATGACGACAGTGAGAGGGTCAGATGCTGAAACTGCCTTGATCCAGCTCACATAGGAACGAAAACCTCCACTGGGTGATTTTACAAAATCCCTTATCCGCTCAATCGTATAGACGACATCATCTGCGGTGAAGGGCGAGTGATCATGAAAACGGACATTCGGCCTTAGCGTGAATTCCCATTGCGTCTCAGTCGGGGCACGCCAGGAGACCGCAAGACCTGGCTTCAAATCCAAACGCTCGTCCTGATAGACCAGCCGGTCATAGATATGGGAAAGCAATGCAGTATTTTCGTTGAGGTTTGCGTAATGCGGATCGAGCGTCATCAGCTTATAGGACGTTGCGATCCGAAGAGGCTGCTGTGCCCATGCGGGTCGCCATGGCAAGCACGAAGATGCAACTGAGATCAACGAAGCTTTTAGAACAACCCGGCGAAGCGGATTTTGCAATTTCATCATTATGTTCCCTTTTTTGGTTTTGACGCAGCCGACAGCATCGCGCTGGAAAACTACCGGCGACGTTTCAATGCTCTGGACAATGTCCAGCAAAACTCGAGGCGCGATACAAGGAATGGTCAAAGGCAATGTCCCGCGCGATTGCGCACTGCACTGACCTCGGCTGTATCGTGTGTGGGGAAATCAGCCCACTGCTGCGGGATCCTGAGAAGTCTGCTGCCCTCCAGGCCGGTGCCAAATCTGTCGCACCGCTACAGACTGTTTAAACACCGTGGGGATTAACCGGCATTCATCATTTGACGACGCAATGATCGCCACCTTGGCGACGCGTTCTGTGGGAAACGTTGTTCCATGCAAGGATTGAAAATGCTGCCGCGTGACCGAAGGCAAAGTTCTGCTATTATCGGAATCAGCCATGATCCGAGCTCCATACAGCTAGGGCGTGGTTAGGCCGAGTAAGTGTTGCCGCACTTACTCGGTCGATGAGTGCAATGTTCCCTACATAATGATAGAAGTCAATCAGAAAGTTTGTCTTGGCTAGCAAGAATATTACAATTGAGCAATGCCGTGGTGCACGGGCCATGCTGGGCTGGAGTCAAGCGGAGCTTGCTAAGGCAGCTAACGTGTCTCGTCAGACAATTGCTGACTTCGAACGTGGGGCGCACATGCCCATAAGCAACAATCTGACGAGCATAATTTCGGCTTTTCAAACAGTGGGGATTGAATTCTTCAATGACGAGGGAGTTGGAATTTATTTCAAGAAGTCAAAATCGTGAGGGTTGAGAATGCTCGAAGACATCGCGCTGCCGCTCCAAAAAATGCAGAAATTGGGTGCTCCCTCGCCAAATTACCGCCGCGTATAAGCGATAGTCGCTAACTACCCTCAACCCAGGCGATAAAAAGCCATAGAGAGGTATTGGCATGGCATGCAGCGCAAATCTCGGACAACACCTTTAAGCATATGTGTCCAACCTCATAAAAGCGGGTTGTTACAAATCATGCAGTGAATTTCCGCGCAAGGGAATTCGTATGATTGAGGAACGGGAAAAACGGCTTGCGGCGCTCGATATTGCAATTGCGCGAGGCGTTGCAGATGCCGATGCTGGCCGGAGCAAGCCAATCCATGACATCGGCAAACGGTTGACCACCAAATATCAAAAAATGGCGGAAGGTAGATGAGCCGACCTGAATAGAGAACATCCCCGTGCCTCGTTTTAAAATTGAGACCGATAACATTTCATCCGATTTGCCAAAATCAACGAACTATACTAGATTTGAGGAAATGTTATAGGACGCCTCACATGAAGCAAATCGATCTCATGTTCAGGACGATGGTTGCGGAGTTGCAGCAGCGGACTTTCGATGCGCAATGGTCGGCCGACTTCCCGCCAACAGGACGTTTCGTCAAGGTGACGGTCGACAATCACGCATACTGGTATTTTGATCAACCGAACGGAGAAGGCGGTCAGAAACGCCGATATGTCGGGCCGGTCGATGATGAGGAAATCACAGCGCGGGTCGAGACCTTCCGAGGCGAAAAGGACGATTACCAAAACCGCCGAAAGATGGTGGCGGCTCTCACTCGTGAGGCTGGTTTGGTTGCTCCTGATCGCCTCACTGGCGCGGTCGTTGAAACCCTTGCTGCGGCCGGGCTCTTCCGGCTTCGAGGTGTCCTTGTCGGCACGGTCGCATTCCAGTGCTACGCCGCTCATCTCGGTATCAGATTGCCAATGGCAGCGATCCTCACAGGTGATGCGGACCTCGCTCAAGATTATGCGATCTCAAGCGAGGTCGAAGATTCGATTCCGCCAATCCTTGATCTCCTTCAGGGCGTCGATCCGTCCTTCCGAGCACTACCCAAAATTTCCGGTTCCCCCAACTCTAATGCTTTCCGCAATTCGTCTGGTTATCGGGTCAAGTTCCTGACGACAAATCGGGGAGCTGAAGAATATTCGGATCAACCGGCTCAGATGCCCGCTCTTGGTGGGGCCGCGGCCGAACCCCTGCGGTTCATGGATTTCCTGCTGCGTGATCCCGTTCGGACGATCCTGCTGCATGGTGCCGGAGTTTCGGTCGTGGTGCCCGATCCATGCCGGTATGCCGTCCACAAGCTGATCGTCGCCGGTCGTCGCCAGAATGATGCCGGGGGTAAAGCAAAGAAGGATAAGGATTTGCGGCAAGCTGGAATGCTGTTCGAGGCATTGCAGGAAACGGGCGAAGGGACAAGCCTGGCTGAAGCTCTTCGCGAGGCGTGGGATCAAGGTCCGTCATGGCGCAGCTCGATCATGGCTGGCGTTGATGCGGTCGCCAAGCAATATCAACCGTCAGTCCATCAAGCCTTCGGCATTCTACCCACCGATGAAATAGAAAAGGCCCGCTGATCCGGCGGGCCTCGTTTGCATAGCAGGGTCGCTGATACCGTAGCGGCAACACCAACGCACCGCCCTCAAAATGGCGTTGTTGAATCGATCGGATTCCGGTTGAATAACAACGCCCATGCCTGCTGCCTTCGCCGTAGGCTTACGTCTATTCCGATTTTTTGGGGGGTTGATTGGGCATGTGGGCCGCCGAAAATCGTGGTAATTGCAACCCCAGGCGTCACGTCTCAGTGATTATTGTGAGTATAATCGCTTGCATTCAAGCCGCCTGAACCAGAGGCTCAACCACGGATCCTGACTTCGCAGCGGTACGCTTAGTCCGTTTATCCGCATCTTCTACATTTGTGGCACCCCTTGTACCCGCCACAATATGTCGTTAAAAACCAATTTGATCGACACGATTTTCTGATATGTCGATGCTGACGACATGTGCGATGCCACATGTCGATAAAACCAGGATTGATCGACATGATATTTCGCCCGGAGTTCCCCTATAATGATCTCCCTGCGCTGCCCCCGAAAGACGACGTCGAAACGAAGGCAGTCCTCAAAGCCTGCATTGCGGCGAGGGCGTCACTTGCCGAACTCCGCATATCAGGACAACTCATCCCCAATCAGTCCGTCCTTATCAACTCGATCCCGTTGCTTGAGGCTCAGGCGAGTTCGGAAATAGAGAATATCGTCACCACGACTGATCGACTGTTCCGCTTCGCCAACGAAACTGGAGACCAGGCCGATCCTGCAACGAAGGAGGCACTGCGGTATCGGACAGCCCTCAATGAAGGATTTCAATCGCTCAAAGAGCGCCCGGTATCGACGTCCACTGCGGTCGCTGTCTGCCGCAGGATCAAGGGCGTTGATCTGGATATCCGCTCGACACCCGGCACGGCACTGATGAATGAGGCGACAGGTACGGTGATCTACACCCCGCCGGAAGGACAGGACCTGCTACGAAACAAGCTGGCCAACTGGGAGCGATACATTCACGAAGCAGAAGATATAGATCCGTTGATCCGACTTGCCGTGATGCACTACCAATTTGAGGCCATACATCCTTTCATAGACGGCAACGGCCGTACTGGGCGCGTGCTAAACCTTCTCTACCTCGTTGATAAAGGCCTGCTGGATATCCCTGTGCTCTACCTAAGTCGATACATCATAGGCAACAAGCGCGACTACTATGAGCGACTTCTGGCAGTCACCACCAAGGGGGCCTGGGAAGACTGGATCCTCTACATGCTAGAAGCTGTCCGTGACACAGCCGATTGGTCAACATCACGGATTCGAGCCATTCGCGATTTGCTTGACCAAACAGCTGAACGCATCCGTCGTGATCTCCCGAAAATCTACACGCGTGAACTGGCTGAAGTGATCTTTGTCAATCCTTATTGCCGGATCAGCGACGTCGTAGATGCTGGCATTGCCAAGCGTCAGGCGGCATCCGTCTACCTGAAAGCGCTCGCTGACAACGGCCTGCTCAAAGAAGTGAAGGCGGGACGAGAGAACCTTTACATCAATCCGGCATTGCTCGCCCTTCTGCGCGACCGGACATCGGCTCGGTCCGAATAGTAGAACCTCTTGGCCCCTACAACATGTCGATAAAATTCCGCTTTATCGACATCTACGATGCCACATGTCGCACCATCGCATCACCTGCTCAAGGAACCGCTCTGGCAATGACTGGGATATTCATTGAACAGACGCGCCATGCGCACTTCATCGACAGCCCTGCCCTCATCGAGAAACCCACGCGGATTGAGGCCGATGTCTGTGAATCCATTGCGCCGGTAAAAGCGCAACGCCTCCAGGTTGTCAGCACTTGCGCCGAGCTCAATCTGTAAAATTCCCTTGGCTTTGGCAAAATCGATAACTGCACCAAGGAGTTTTCTGGAAAGACCAGTGCCACGAAAGCGCTTTCGAATATATACCATCACAAGGGTAGCGCGATGCGCCATCTTTTTTGGACGAAGTCGCGACAGCCCCATAATGCCAACCGGTTCATCATCGCTGAATGCGATAAAGATGTGATCCTGTAATCTTTGGTGCCAATCGTCATCTGAGAGCTTTTCCCAATCTTCAAACCGGCTGGCAAAAGATGCAGGCTCGCATGCAAGAGCTTCCAGACGAATACGTCGAAAAACGGCAATGTCTTCGTGGGAAATGCATCGGATTAGCAGCGTTTTGGCTTCCATGACCGGCCTCCTAATATTCAATGAGCCTCTCCCGAAGACATTTCCGGCCATTGGGATACCCACCCGTCGGAGACATTTTCGTAACCTTCTCAATCGGCAACAATTCGCCTTTGCGCGCAACCTATACCCATTGCCACTCCGCAGACTGCAGGTTGACGGCCTGATCCCGGATATGCGCTGACATCTGCGCCCAAATCGGATCCTTGGTGAAACTCGCCATGTCTCCAGCGCAATCCTTAAGCGTGCGAGCACTGTATTGGGCCGCAATCTGCATCACTGATCCATGTTTTTCGATTTCAAGCAAGGGATCGCCTACGGTTGGGCGCAAAACGCGGTGCCCCCATACGCCCAAGCACTTGTCGGCACGCATTGTGTCGAGGAGTTGCCAATCACCTGAGAATTGGAGTGCCGTCGCGACCAGATACCGCATAAGAGGGTAATATACAGTCTGACGACAGCCGCCGAGCACACGGGTGCCGGGGAGGATTGAGGTGATCAAAAAGGTTGTCAGAAGATTCGGCACCAGTTTGCGCTCGCGCAGCGCGGCCGCAAGGTGTTCAGGCTCAAAACGGACCTTAAACGTGGACGAAGGCCCACCTGAACAGACACCTCGTTCCAGATGCAGAGGGAATATCCGCCCATCCTGTAGCCCCCAGAAGAAATCAGTCGTTGGGCGGACCCATCCTGCCCATGCCCCCGCATTCAGATGATCCATCGTCCGCATTATATTATTTGCGAAAGGGTCATGCTCATTCAAACGAGCCGAAAGCCATGATCCGCTGTCTTCGAGATGGTCGGCGACCAGATCGGCAACGTCGAGATCATCAACTTGCAACAGTCGTATTGACGGAGGAAATGAGCTCCGCCAGAGGATCTGATTGGCGGTCTTGATTGCCTCTGCGGCAGATGGAAATGCGCGATCAGGCAAGATTGCCTTCAATTGCGAAGCCAGAGCATTGGTGGCTTCATCGCCTTTCTGTGCTGCCAATTCGAACCGATACGGTCCATTTTGTCCGCAAATGCTGTAAGAATCCATACGCCTGCGGGGCAACCCGAAGACATTCACCGCATTTCCATTGAGCGAAAGCCATCCGGGACCTTTTTTCGCGCGCTCAATAAACTTCACCGTCGAGGCGCTGTACCATATGTGCCATCGGAGACCATGGGCTGCGAGGCCAAGCGCGCTGAACAGATGTGTGTAGAATGCATCAGGCTCGACCAGCAAATGACAGTGAGGTCCGGTTTGTATAATGGGCGATTGTGCTATTTGGTGGCTGACACGCTCTACATCCTCATCGCTTGCTCCAGACCTCAACGCAGCCCGCACAATACATCTTTGTAGCCGCACCATGGCATCCTTGCGCACGGAACCGTCGCCTCTGATGACTGTATCATAAACAGTGTATGCGTAGTGTTTAAGCGGAAGCGCCCAGAATCGCGTAAGATCGGGCATCAGAAACGTTAATGCCCGCATGACCTCATCCAGCGTCGCGTGATCGCAATTGACGTGGGATGGCTTTTCTTCCTGTGTCATTCACTTACACCTGAGGACGTTCCCGTTGTGGCCTCGCCACGAATTGAATGCGGTGTGCGCCAGGTCCAGTCTGCCCGGATGGGATCTTTTTCATCATTGATGATGATGCGTGGTAGCGGCTCATAGCAAAACTCTTCTGGTATCGCCGGCCTTAGCATCGACGCGCAAAAATCGCGGATCGAGCCCAAGGAATTGGATGAGACAATCGTGTAGAAATTCCCACTGTTCCAGGTGACAACGCTGTACCGAAAGTATGATTGGAGAGCAGATCCCGAGGTTTCGAGATCGACCTGAAAATCTACCATCGTCTCAAGCACATCGCGCTGCTTTTCGATAATCTGCGCGGTAGAAAAAAACTTCGATTTGAAGATCTCATCCTTTTGAATCTCACGCGCAAGATAGACGTCTGGTTTTGGGTTCTTAAGCTTCTGCACCTGTACCAACACCCCGCCTTCGCGAAGCCTTGGTGCGATAAAGGCGGTTTGATTTTCTCTGTCGCGCCCATACATCTGAAACGTCGTGTCCTCGAGCAGGATATCATATCCATCCCGGAAGGGACGAAGAGCCTCATCCGACGCATAGCGCTCATCATCCAGCTCAAAGAATGGACCATGATAGAAGCTGGCATCATCGCTTCCTCGCTTGGCAAAAAAGCAAACACGATTACCGTTCGTCGGGCTGCAATTGAGCGTTTTCAGGCGTCCGTCCCCAAGCCTTGCCAGCGCTCTGGCAAGGGTGCCAGCACCAGCACCCAATGTGTAAACTGTCGCAGCACGCCCACTGCGCGCCCATGCCTTGTGGCCAAACGACAGAATCGCAACGGCAAGGCGGCACTCTTCCTCCAATCTATACGGGATGCTCGCAAAATAATGACTGTCGAAATGACCCCATAACCGCCGATGAGTGTCCCAGAATGTCATACAATCCAGATCGTAACACAGCAGATTCATCGCAGGCTCTGGTACACCCAGACCGGGTGACCCTCCCTTGCCACTCGCCGTTCTTTCGAAAAAGGACGCAAATGCGTTGAGACGCGGCGCTTTTTTCCACGCCTCTATGGTCAGGCTGTCAGCCATTGCATGCTCCTTGATACTGAGCCAAATGCAGGGGCCAACAGCAATTCGGTTGCCGAATTCGATGCATGACCACCTCGCCAATTGCGTGGCTCTAGGGGGCAATTCAGAGCGATCAAGGTCCGCAACAATAGGGCTCAGCGCAATCTATCGATTTCGATAGATTGACGGACAACGCAGCATTTCCGGGACGACGAAATTGAACGACAGTGAAAAGTCTGCTCAGACTATCGCGTCTGGATTATTTCCAGAAAGCTTGCTCTGGCGATCGCCTGATACATTGTCCGAGCATTGAGTTTGCCTCGACCTGATCTGAGATAAAGGCGGACAGCACTCTCCGAGAGCTGCAACTGCGATGCAATGCGCTTGGGCACGATGCCGCTGGCCAGCAGTTGGAGGCACTGTTGCTCACGTTTGGACAGCGTGCGGTATGCGTTCGTTTTTCGTAACCTCGACACCGTGAGAACTTTCTCGTGAAAGAAATGGGAAAGGACCAGAAGATCGTTTTTGCTCGATGTCCGTAATGCGCGCCATTCTCTTCCCAGAAGATTCGAAGTCGCTGAAAAAAGACTGCGCTCACCACCGGGACCTCTGATGGGGACTGTCAATCCATTGACACCAACACCGAACGCGTTCGCCTCCTTGAAAAACGCACGCGCTGTTTCAGAGGTCCGTTCGATGCCGGACCAATCGTAGGGAAGGAAGCCTTTCTGTGAGAATTGAATGACGGGGTCACTCTCCAGGTAATTGTTCCGAAGATAAAGAGAAGTCCATTCCTCTGGATATGTTGCACAAAACAGAGGCTCGATGTTTGGGTGGTTTGCGGGCTTCACCAGCAAAAACACCAAATGGGCGAAACCGTACCGATCACGCACCTCAGAAATAGCTGCGTTCAAGTCATTGACGCTGCCAGCCCTTCGCACAGTCTTCAACGAAGAAAGCAAAAGCATCTGTTGCTTAAGTTCCATTGATTTCCTCCTCTGATTGAAATCAGCACAGATGCTGGATCATCTGGAACGACCAATTCCGGAAAGGTCGACGCGGATTTCTGCTCTATTGGGGTCGTTTTCGGCATCGGCGTCTGACATTTGCGATTGTTCATGACCCTGGCGTTGATGATTGACATCATCCGTCGCCTGCTCCGGCGGCCAATTTTGGATTGGCTCTAGCAATTTTATGTCTTTGGGATCGGGTGCCCGAAACACCGCCACCCCCTCGAAATACCCCGTCTCCCAAGCCATGATGGCATCGTCGAGTACCTGCGGCAGCACATCGTTGTTGGTTGGATTGCCATACCATTTGGTGACGATCCGGTAGACCTTGGCAAACAGCGCCGTGCCCATGCTGATGTTCGTACATGCATCGACGAGGTCGGGCTTCAGTTGCCCGGCCTCCAGGATGCCGAGGCCGGCGGGATATTGAGTTAGCCCAACGCGCACGGTGTTGCGGCCGAGGTTGTTACGGATCAGCGTCAGGGCATCATCCGGTGTCGCGGGCTTAGGTGCCAGAATGGCTCGGCTCCCAGAGCGAACCGTAATAAAGAGTGGATCCTGGGACCCTGCCCGTTCGATGAACTGCTCGACGATTGCGGGTTTTAGAGCAGGATCGGCGCATTGCTGGATAAGGGCAGCATCGACCATCGGGAAATCTCCTATGTGTTGAATGCCATGATGACGGGCACGCCGAACAGCCTGCCCCAGGCAGTCACGCCTGCTTTCTGGATGGCAACGATCGAGGTGCCGTCAGTCCACCATCCGTTGCCTGTGGCGACGATGATATCAGGCGAATGCAGCATCGATTGCAGAACCGGCCAGAGGATGAGTTGTTCGTAACAGATCAGCGGAGCGATCTTCTGGCCGTCGATATCGACGGTCGGATTTCGTAAAAGGTCAGCGCGTGCGCCTCCACCCTGCCCTGTCCAATCGAGCCACGGCTGCCACATGGAGACCGGGACCGGCATCCGCTCTCGATAGAGAACACGGGCGTCGCTGGCAGAGATAGCCACCATGACGTTGTCATAACCGGTCGCATCGATGACCGCTGCACCGGCGATCACGGTGACGCCGGATTCCTGCAAGCCATCCTGCCAGAGACGTGCTACGGTCGGCGTCCAAAAGCCGAGCGCACTCTCCGGCAAAACGACGAAACGAGCCTTCTCGCCCGCCATCGCACGTGCGGTTACGATCAGACTGCGTTGGTAGGTGAGCGAGTTGTCACGACCGAGTTTTTGCCCGAGCGCGAGATCGACCCCTTTCCATCTGTCTGGTACCTTGAGCTGCGTCCAGTTCGTGGCGGACCAGGCGTACAGTCCCACCAGGGCAGCGACCCCGATTTTCCACCTTCGACCGGTCATGACGACCAACAGGATCGCGGTTGCGCAGAGACCAAACCATCCCCATCCTGGAAACAGGATGCCGGCCGCGGTCAATGGATGCGCCCAGCCAATGATCCCAAATGGCGGCAGAGCCATCAGCACCATGGCCACCACATAACGTACCGCCCGTACCCTTTCCGTTTGCCTTGCCCATAGGACGGCATGCACGACGACGAAAGCAAGCGAGGCAACCGCCCAAAGTAGCAGGCCGGGCCAAAGATCAGCGGCGTAGAAATTGGCGACGCCCTGGGGCAAGCCGCGGGAAGCGGCGAGGAAGTAACCAGCTGAGACGGCAGCAGCGACCAAACGTGACGGCGATTGCCCCCAGAGTAGCGGGAACAGCATCCCGACCGGCAAGGTCATGATGTTTCCGCTCCAGCCGACCGTCCCCACCATGATCGACAGCCCGACCAGGACCGGTCCGCGCCAGCTGTCAGGGATCAAACGTGAGGATCGGCTTGGCAAGCCCGAGGAGCCCGCTATCGGGGATCGGTCCAAAATATCGTGAGTCATAGGAGCTCTCAAGGGATGAGTGGAGAAACAGGTACCCCCGCGGCACGACACCACCGGAATACGGGACGATCGCCCGCCGTTGCCCATCACTTTTTCGGAGGCGGGATGCGCCGAGCGGCACGCCATCGACTTCGATCGTTTCGCCAATGACGACGTGCTGGCCGGGGAGTGCTGCAACAGTCTTGATGAGCGGTGCAAAGCCGCTGGCACACAGTCCGCGCCGGAGATAGCCGCGCTGCCATGCCTCTTCGAATGTGGCTGTAGCCGGCGGGCAGACGAACACGAGATCTCCGACCGCGACGTCGCGGTAAAGCGCCTGGATGCGCCACAGCCCGAGTGGCTCGCTTGGCGTCAGGTTCAGTCGATAGCCGCCAATCCACCCGGTCGCGACAAGACTGGAGATGACCACGCCGACACCCGCCAGAGACAAGAGTAGCTGCCGCCGCCTCATTGCTTCAGCACCGGGTTCTGGCGCTGGATGAGACGCAGGTCTTCGGATTGCTTCAACGACTGCACGGTACGCTCATGAGCGCTAAGCTGTTGGGCTGTGCGCATCACCGGCCAGGCTTCCTTCAGACGCTCTTTCTGCTCTGGCTCCATTCCGTTTGAGAGCGTGTCGAAAATCTTGCCGGACGGTTCGCGCGCGGCATTTGTCAGCAGCGTGCGTTCCCCAAATCGCTGGGTGACGGCCTGGTTGAACCCGTCGATTTCCAGCTTGGTTTCATGATTGCTGAGCGCATACGCCATGGCCGCTGGCAGATCGTTACGGTCAATCGCATCGCGCACGCGCTCCAGCACCACATGTGCCGCCTGCGACAACGCTGGAATGTCGATCGATATGCGCTGGCGCAATACCTGCTCGTCAGCCTGTAGCCGCTGCACGGCAGTCTCGCGCATCATCAGATAGTGCTCAAGATCGCGCTTCAGGGCGGGGACGTTCAGTTCTGCGACGCGACGGTCCTCGCGGTCGGCCTTACTGGCGACAATGCCGGTCTTACCCTTCAATGGTCCGATGAATGCCGGCTCTGCTTCAAGCTTTTGAAGCACTTGGCGGGCGCTATCTTTATCGGCCAGCGCTGCATCGAAGTTCATCGCCCGGAAGGCAGTCTCGGGATCGGCATAGACGTAAACAAAGCGGGTCGAGACCTCTTCCCATTGTTTCTTGAGCGCTGGATCAGTGTCGAGCTTTTGCTCCGCCGTATCGGCGACGGAACTGGAAAATGTCTTGATGCCTGCGACCATAGGTGCTGTCTCCTTCATCGCTTGGGTTTTCGGGGATTGTTGGAGGCCAAAGCGCTCACCGATTGCACGAAGCCTCTGAGCAAGATCGGCAAGTCTGGTTTTTTGGCGTAGTGTCCAGTCGAGTTGGTCGCGCAGCAGCGTACGCGCTACCTGGACGATGTTGAGACCACGGTTTTCTGCATACCGCAGTGCCTCGCGATAGAGGTTTCCACGCTCGTAATCGAGTGTGGTTTCCTTGGCGTTTTTGCGAGAAAGAACCTTGGCGAGACCACCATTGAAGGCAAAGGATCGCGTCCCGTAATAAAGCTGCAAATCCTCGCGGTGGCGGGTCATCGCCACATAGGTCAGATGACGATCGAGCGACAGCGAAGCCAGCACCTTCACCCGGTCGACGGTCGCTCCCTGGCTTTTGTGGATCGTTGTCGCGTAGCCATGATCGATATTGCTGTAGAAGCGCTGTTCGACCGTCACCTGGCGGCGCTGATCGCCTTCTCCAACGACAGCGACGATCCGGTTCGGCGCCGCTTCGATGACATGACCGATCATGCCATTCTTGACGCCGAGCGATCCTTCGTTCTTCAGAAAGACGATCTGATCACCTACGTCAAAATGGCGGATGCCGTCGGCAGTTCTAAAGGCATGGCCTTCACCGATGAAGCCGCTTTCGACCAGCTTGTCACGCGCCATGCCGTTTAACATGCCCACGTCACGGCGCAGGTGAGCGAGGATTAACGTGGACTTCGCAGGGTCGTAATCACGGTACCAGTCGGAAATCAGATGGTCGGCGGCTTCGGCTTTCAGCGTCGACCCAAGCACCTTGCCTTCGCTCTGGTAGGCAGACAGCGCCCGAGCGACATTGCCACGCGCGAAATCAAGCGAGGCATGCCGCATCCAGTCTTCGCGCTGGCGATAGATCGTCTCCAGCTCGGCGTATCCGACGCGGTCGACGATGGCCCGAAAGGCGGCCCCCGCCTCGATCGGCTGAAGCTGCTCTGGATCGCCGACCAGCACGATCTTTGCCCCTGCCTTGACCACGGCATCGACAAAGCCCGCCATCTGCCTTGAGGCGACCATGCCAGCCTCATCCATCACGAACACGCATCTGTCGTCAAGTACATCACGGCCTCGGCCCCAACGCAGCTCCCAGGACGCAAGCGTGCGGCTCTGAATGCCAGCCTCCTTCTCCAGACCCTCAGCCGCTTTGCCAGCCAGTGCCCCGCCGACCACACGATATCCGGCCAGTTCCCCAGCCTCCCGCGCTGCCTTCATCATCGTGGTCTTGCCAGCGCCCGCACGGCCAACCACGGCAGCGATCCGGGCCGGACCGGCAATGTGTTCAATTGCAGTGCGTTGCTCGTCCGACAGACGCTCATGCCGCCTAAACGTCGCATCCAGCACAGTGCCAGAGACGGCACGACCCTCTCGGTTTGACAACCAAATGGCCTGCCGCGCCATCGTTGCCTCCAGCGTGATCATCCCCCGGGTGGTGTAGCGGGCCGTCACGTTGTCGCCAGTAGTGAAGTCGATCGTATCGCGCTGCAACCGGAGCACATCCGGGCTCTGGATGATGCGCGCCATCAACTGCTGAAACATGCCGGGATCGTCGATATAGCGATGCAGCACCTTGGCGACATCTCGCTCATCAAAGACGCTCTTCTCCCGAGTGATCAGGTCGAGGACGATCTCTGGGCGTCGCAGAATTCGACGGGTGTTCTCGCTTCGACGCTGCTCATTCAGCTCGATCCGCTCGAGCTGCGGACGCACGCCATGGCTTTCGGCCTTGCGCTCGACCGCTTTTGCGCCGACGCCGAGATGGATGGTCGGCTCCAGGTCTATGCCCTGCTTCTCGTAGGAGCGGCCATCGACACGAAGATCTATACCACTGAGCGCCAAGTGATGGTTCTGGCGTTCGAACCATCCATCGCGCAGGACATTGAAATCTTCGGTGGAGCCGGCCCAGAGTTCGTAAAGGATCTTGCCGGACTTGGTGCGGACCTGCTGGCCATCCTCACCTATGACCGCGACCTTCTTTGCTCCAAACCCATCTTCGGTGAGCGGGCGCAATGTGGTCATCAGATGGATGTGCGGATTGCCGGGATTGTCGTGGTAGACCCAATCGGCCACCATGCCCTTGGCAAGGATGTGCTTTTCCACGAAGTCGCGTACCAGTGCGATGTTCTGCTGGGCCGTCAGCTCCAGCGGAAGTGCGATGGTCAGGTCCCGCGCGAGCTGGGCATCGGAGCGCTTCTCGAAGGCCTCGACCTTGTTCCAGAAAGCTTCCACTGCACCCGATACAGAGCGATCAGCAATAAGGGAGCGGACCCATTTCGGGGCATCTACGGGGAGGACGAACTCCTCATGCACGAGGCCATGTTTACGGGTATAATCAATGGTGCGGGCCTCGCGCTCATAGTCCATTTTCGCACAATGCCGGTAGGCCGCAGACAGCACGGCACTGCGGCCGTCGCCGCGGCTGATGATGCTGGCTGAGAAATGGGCTATGGCCACAGCTAAAAGCACTCCCGGTTCGAATCTCGTTCGTTGGGGTCGACGACCCCACGACGGCCCACCAGGGCCGTGAGCAAGCACGTCGCATCAGCGACGTATAATTGCGCCCTTGGAGCCATTCCTTCGGAACGGCGGGATCATTCACGAAAGCATCGCCCTTGGCGATCTGCAGATCTGCAGATTCCATTTTTCGAGCATCCGGGGGAGACTTGGCGTCGCAAGTGCAACGCCACGACGCCAAGGAGAGCAACCGGAATGAAGAAGCCGTCATCGAAGATCAGGGAAGAAATCGCCAGATTACAGGACCAGCTGAGAGCGGCTGAAACACGCGAGGCCGAACGCATCGGCCGGATCGCGCTGAAGGCCGGGATTGGTGAGATCGAGATTGACGAGGCAGAGCTTCAAGCTGCCTTCGAGGAAATTGCCGGGCGGTTTCACGGAGGCAAAGGACCGACGACCGGAAAAGAGAATGGGCGTGGTGAAAAGCCAGATCGCGACACCCGCCCGTCGCTCGCGTCTGGCGCGGATGCGGGCGGGCCTGGTGAGGCTTGATCGGATGGCAAAGGGAATGACGACAGAGGCGCGCAAAAAGGACACGCGCGAAAAGATCGAGCTCGGCGGCCTGATCGTCAAAGCAGGCTTGCGATACGAGAAACGGGCGCTGCTGCTCGGTGTTCTGATCGATGCGAGCAAAAGGATCAAGGGCAATGAGGCGGAGCGATCGCGCCTGACGTCCATCGGCGTGGAGGCGTTTGGCAATGACGGTGAATAGGCTTTTGCTGTTCGTCTTGCCAGCGGCAATCATGCTTGCCGCGGTGGTCATGACATCCGGAATGGAACATCGGCTTGCGGAGCTCGGCTCATCCGCCCAGGCGAAGCTGATGCTGGGACGAACAGGCCTTGCCCTCCCCTACATCGCGGTCGCCGCAACTGGTGTCGTTGCGTTGTTCGCGGCAAATGGATCAGCCAACATCAAGACGGCAGGTGTGAGCGTCCTAGCCGCAAACAGTACGGCGATCATTATCGCGATCATACGCGAGACGATCCGTCTGACCGGCATCGCGGGCAACTTACCGGCAGGACAATCGGTTCTCACCTATGCCGATCCAGTGACGATGGTCGGTGCAGGCGTCGCCTTCGTCAGTGCAATGTTTGCGCTGCGCGTCGCGATCAAGGGCAACGCCGCTTTTGCTCAAACCGGACCTAAGCGGGTCGGCGGAAAGCGAGCGGTGCATGGCGAAGCCGACTGGATGAAGTTGCAGGAGGCGGCAAAGCTCTTTCCCGAACCCGGCGGCATTGTTATTGGCGAGCGGTATCGGGTCGACAAGGACAGCGTGGCCACCATGCCTTTTCGTGCCGATGATCTGCAGAGCTGGGGTGCCGGAGGCAAGTCGCCGCTGCTCTGCTTCGATGGGTCGTTTGGCTCCTCGCACGGTATCGTTTTTGCCGGCTCCGGTGGCTTCAAGACGACGTCGGTGACGATCCCGACAGCGCTCAAATGGGGCGGCGGGCTGGTGGTGCTTGATCCGTCCAGCGAGGTCGCGCCGATGGTCATTGAGCACAGACGCAAGGCTGGCCGGAGGGTGATTGTGCTGGATCCCACCCTTCAGGGAGTGGGTTTCAACGCGCTCGACTGGATCGGCCGTCACGGCAATACGAAGGAAGAGGATATTGTCGCCGTCGCCACCTGGATCATGACCGACAATGCACGCACAGCGTCCGCCCGCGACGATTTCTTTCGAGCCTCGGCCATGCAGCTTCTGACCGCACTTATCGCCGACGTTTGTCTGTCCGGCCATACCGACGAAAAGGAGCAGACGCTGCGCCGTGTCCGGGCCAATCTCTCCGAACCAGAGCCCAAGCTGCGTGGACGGTTGACCGATATCTATGAGCAGTCGGAATCCGACTTCGTCAAGGAGAACGTCGCTGTCTTCGTCAATATGACGCCGGAAACGTTTTCCGGTGTCTATGCAAACGCCGTGAAGGAAACACATTGGCTGTCCTATCCGAACTATGCTGGTCTTGTGTCGGGCGAAAGTTTCTCCACCGACGATCTCGCCGAGGGCGGAACGGACATCTTCATCGCACTTGATCTCAAGGTGCTGGAAGCGCATCCCGGCTTGGCGCGCGTCGTGATTGGCTCGCTGCTCAACGCCATCTATAATCGCAATGGCGATGTGAGGGGACGAACCCTCTTCCTGCTTGATGAGGTCGCCCGTCTCGGATACCTGCGCATCCTTGAAACCGCCCGCGATGCAGGTCGCAAATATGGCATCACGCTGACGCTGATCTTCCAGTCGTTAGGCCAGATGCGCGAGGCTTATGGGGGTCGGGACGCAACATCGAAATGGTTCGAGTCTGCATCCTGGATATCATTTGCGGCGATCAACGATCCTGACACCGCAGACTACATCTCGAAGCGATGTGGTGACACCACGGTTGAGATCGACCAAACCAATCGCACTTCCGGAATGAAGGGATCGTCACGGTCGCGATCAAAGCAGCTCAGCCGCCGGCCGTTGATCCTGCCGCATGAGGTTCTGCGCATGCGCAGCGACGAGCAAATCGTCTTTACTGCTGGCAATGCACCGCTACGCTGCGGGCGCGCCATCTGGTTTCGACGCGAAGACATGAAAGCCTGCGTTGGAGAGAATAGGTTCCACCCCCCCATACGACAACAACGTCCATTGCCACACCCAAAGTGACGAAGTCGGATGAAGACTGACGTGGTACGCTCCTGTCAACAGGGCGATCCATACCTATACGTTTTGTTCACATTGGGCGCGGCTACGTTTCTTTGCAACCAGTCGAGGCCGCTTCGACGTCGAGGTGTTTCGGCTCGGCTGTCGGCATCCAGCCTCGTGTATATCCGCAGCCCATTGCAACCGCCGCCAGCCGCAACTGTTCATGAAGATGGCGACAATCTTTGAGCAAAGTCCGGATGGCAGCCGTCGCGTCTCCATCGTGCCAAGCGATGAGATGAGCCGCCTCATCATGAACCTGGGGTTCAATTGGCTTTGTTTGCATGGCCCGCCCCGATGTTGAGAGTGAGTTGCTGGCCGCCGTATTTCCTTACCATATATGTCGGAGGACGACGTATCATGGCCTCTGCCTTGCGTTGCATTTCCAAGCGTTGAGCCATGTGTACCTCACGGGCGGCTCGTATCTTGGATATTTCCTGCCTGGCGTTTTGAATTGCAATGTCGGCTGTGTTCATGGTGGCCTCCGATCAATGTTCACTTTATGTTCTCATTATCGATAGAAAACGTCAAGCCTCAACACGACATATCGAAGATCCCCATTGCATGTTCGACGTGCATCTTATCAAGAGATTCCGGGACACCGCGCGTTTGGTGCCATCTTCGACGGATGATCTTGCGCCCGCAAAAGAGCACATTGGCCGTCATTGCGAATTTGTCAGCGGGATCGCGCTGCAACCCGAATGGGACAAAATCACCTGGCCCATTTCGGTATTGTCCAACAGCGGCGGTTCATAAAGGCTTTGAATCAATCAAGCCGTATCGATTCAGAAAAGTCGTTGGACGCAGCTCCAAGAGGAAACAACAATGCGGTCATGGAAAAAGACGCGAAAGACCTGGTTCATCTTCACCGCATTGACACGACGCAGAACATGCGACGCTTCTACTTGCTTGCAATCCAGCCAACGTTGTTTGGTGGCGCATCAGTCATTCGCAACTGGGGCCGGATCGGCTCAGGCGGCCAGACGATGATTGAAACCTTCGATCGCCAGGAAGACGCGGATTGGGCCGTTTCCCACCTCGAGCGCACAAAGAAACGACGGGGTTATTGCGAGGTCAATCGCCCTGAATAGCTGCCCCTTATTGTCGTGGCGCGCAATAAATGAGAATGAAATCATATTCGTTGCGATGAACGCACATGATTGATTTCGAAGATCATGCTGATTGATCCTCGAACTTACTCCGGCAGGGGTGTGCAGCTTTTGATGGCACTGATGGCACTGATGGCTCAGGATGCTTGGATTTTGGCCTGTTGCTCAACAAAAAGCGACTGTTTAAAGCGAATTGCTGCGAAAGCACAACCAGACAAAAATCTACAACCGAGACCTTGACCTTTTGGTAGGGTGATCTAGGTTCCAGATTTGATGTCGTGATTGCGACACTTGATGAGAGAATATTAGAATAGCCATTGCGTGGCCAGCAATACGATCTGTTGATTTTGAAAACGACATTTGGGGGCTTCCATGGACGACGTTCTGTCACCCACCGATTTCATTCAAGCGAGCCGTGTGCTGAAGGTCTCGTCGCCCTTGGGCGAAGACCAGTTGCTGCCTGAGCGGATGACGGTGGATGAAGGCGTCAATCGTCTGTTCGAGATTACTGTGTCGGTGCGGGCTAAGCGCGAGGCGGTGAAGCCTGAAGAGCTGATCGGCAAGCTGGTCGATGTCTCCCTGGAAATCCGTC
This sequence comes from Agrobacterium vitis, assembly GCF_013337045.2. NCBI lineage: Bacteria > Pseudomonadati > Pseudomonadota > Alphaproteobacteria > Hyphomicrobiales > Rhizobiaceae > Gillisella > Gillisella vitis. The sequence continues at coordinate 196,610 of NZ_CP118261.1, read as the reverse complement.
AGGGCGAACTGGATGGCGAGGGCGTGCGGCGGCCTTTCAACGGCTTGGTGACGAACCTTTCCGAAGGCCCGCCAGTCACTCGGGGGTTGCGCTCCTACACGCTGACCATCCGCCCGCAACTGTGGCTGCTGTCGCGCCGCTCAGATTGCCGGATTTGGCAGAATATGACGGCCATCCAGGTGATGGAAACCCTGTTTTCCGAGCATGGCATTCCGGCCCCCGCATATGCTCCTCTGCATAGAACGCCGCCGTTGCGGGAATATTCAACGCAATGGAACGAGACCGATCTTGATTATCTTCTGCGCCGGTTCGAACAAGAAGGGTTATTCTACTGGTTTGAACACGAGACAGGCGTTCACCGCCTGAAGGTCAGCGACAGCAAGGTAGCCTGGGGCTCGCCATCGGCTGCGGCAGAAGGCGAGCAGAATGTGCGTCTTGCCCAAGGCTCCTCGGATCGCAACCATATCAACGAATGGATGCGGCAATTCTCCTATGTCCCTGGCCAGCGCGCCGGTGCGGATTGGAATTTCGAGACGCCCAGCACTGTGCCGCTGAATGTCACGCCGTCATTGATTCAGATGCCGGGCGCCAAGCAGCGCGAGCTTTACGAATATCCGGCCCGCATCAGCGATGTCAAAGAAGCCGAAGTGGCCGAAACCTTTCGGATGCAGGCCGTGGAGGCTGATCATGAGAGGGTGACGGGCCAGTCCAATGTGCGCTTTCTGGAAGCAGGACGCCGGTTCACGCCCTATGAGGAACCGCATCCGGAACACAAATACGAAGAGCATGTGATTACCCGCATTGTGCATCGGGTGGTGGACCGATCCTATGAGACGGCCAGCAATGAGATGGAATATGCCAACGCATTTGAGGCCATTCCCTCACGCGTTCCACTAACGCCGCACCGAGAGACCAAACGTCCGCGCATCGAGGGGACACAGGTGGCGATTGTCGCCGGACCATCGGGCGAGGAGATCCACACGGATCAATACGGGCGATTAAAATTATGGTTCCCCTGGGATCGGAAAGCACAGAAGGACGGCAGTGATACCTGCTGGGTGCGCGTCGCCCAGGCTTGGGGCGGTGGCAGCTGGGGTGCGCAGGTCATTCCCCGCATTGGCATGGAAGTGATGGTGTCCTTCGTGGATGGCGATCCGGACCGGCCGCTGGTTATTGGCGTGGTGCCGAACCCAAAGAACCCGGTGCCCTACGACCTGCCCGCCAACAAGACCCGCATGGTGCTGCGCTCCAACACCCATAAAGGTAGCGGCTTCAACGAAATGACCTTCGAAGATGAGAACGGCCAGGAGAATATGTTCTTCCATGCTCAGAAGGATCAGACGATCAAAGTGTTGAATAATCGCGTCAAACGGGTCGACGCTCATCAGGTCGAGAGTATCGGGCAGAATAAATCAATTGACGTCGGCCAGAATCATCAGGAAAAAATCGGCGGGTCTAAAAATGTCACCGTTGGCGGAGGTGCAAGCTCTTCTCTGTTCGCCTCTCTTGCCAGTATCGCGGCGGCTGGTGGCATAGACAGTAAGAATGGTTCGTCCGCTATCGGTCACGGTCTGTTGCAGGAATTCGCCGGGGCCATGGCTTCGACGGGAGTAACGGCGGAGGTTGCATCTCTATCGGCGAATGCGGATGTCACCAACGCCGGCAACTTCAGAACGGCAGCCGGCACGGAGCAGGCATCGACGGGATCGACCCTTGGCGGACTGTTGGGCAAAATTCTGCCGATCAGCGGCATCGTGAACACGGTGATCGAAAAATTTCGCTCCGACACCATTGGCATTGCCCGAACCGAACAAATCGGTCTCTACAAGAACACCACCGTCGGTCACACCATGACCATCAACGCTGGCGAGGAATTCATCATCAAATGTGGCGAATCCAAGCTGATGATGGACAAGGCTGGCAATGTCACGATCGTCGGCACCAAGTTTAACTTCGCCGCATCGGGACATGTCCAGATCAACGGCGAAGTCATCGATCTGAACTGAGGGCGCGTGCATGCTGGGAAAAAATCTCACGCGCCTTGCTGCCATCGGTTTCGAGCAAGCCCATCGCGATGGCGAGGATATGGGCGTGATCGCGGTGCGAGGACGTTATCAGGTCAACGCGGACGGCTCTCTTCAGCTCAGTGACCGGCAGGATATCGTGCTGGTGGATGAGTATGACGGCAATCCCCATACCTCGCCTCTGATCAAAGCTGCTGATCTCATTCCATTCAAACCGGCAAGCGACATCACGTTTCTCGGTGCAGCCTATGCGCCGGACGGGCGCGCCAAACAGGACTGGCTCGTTGCCGTTAAGGTTGGACAGCTTTCTCATGCCATTCGGGTGACAGGAACACGGTCCTGGGTCTGCACCGCAGGCAAATGGCGCTTGTCAGATCCACAGGAGGCGACCGAGGTTCCGATTGATTACCGATTGGCAGCCGGCGATGGCCACATCGAAGGACTGGGTTCACCCAGCGTTCCCGGCAATCCGATAGGCGTATCGAGGCCGACGCCCGAACAGGCGTTGTCATCCGCATCAGTGCCAGCACCACGCATCGATGACGCCGAAGAAGACTATTCAGATCCATTTTTTGCACGCAAGCCGCTAGGCCTCGGACCGGTGGCGCCATTCTGGTATTTTCGCCAGAGATATGCGGGCACTTATGACGACGCTTGGCAGGCGCATCGACATCCGCAGCTTCCCGTCGATTTCGACTATCGGTTTTATCATTCGGCCCATCCGTCGATGATCTATCCAGGTTTTCTGGCGGGCGACGAGATGGTGGAGATGGCGAGACTGACGCCTGGCGGCGGGACGTTCAAGTTCGCGCTCCCTGCGCTGCGCCCTGTTGCGAGCTATCGGTGGCGCGACGGCCGCCAGGTTGTGGTGCAGCTCAACCTCGACGGCGTGCATATCGACTTTCGCAATGGCGCCCGGAACGTCGATTTGACCTGGCGCGCCTGGCTGCCGATCTGCCCGAATTTTCTATGTATCAACCTGTCAGACAGGCCGTTTGCGGATCAGGAAGCGGCCAGCCTGCCACGCGCCAGCCTGCATGGACTGACGGAGGCTGCGGCATGAGCTATCCATCGCAAGAGGCAAGCCGCGAGACGCGATTGGGTCTGATCATCTCGAAATATCCTGATGTTTGCCGCTCGCCGCATGCCTGCGTGCCATACAATATTATAGCCTACCAATCCGACGCAGCCGGCACGGCCGCAACAGTGCATATGACTGGGCAGCGCGCCCACAAGCAAAATTCGGTTGTCACGAAATGCTTCGGCGACGAGCCGGGCGTGGGTCTTGGCGTCAAATCGAACACTGTTGGCTCTGTGTGCCATCGCAAAACTCATTCGCGCAATGTCCGTATCGAAGGCCAATGGGCCACCCGCGACACCGACGAATGGTATATGAACAACAAGAATACCGTCGGTAAACTTGTTTGGTACACGGGGTCGAAGGATTTTAAGCCAACGCCTCCTTTAGAACAACCGTCCGCTAGCCGGAGCCAGGAAGGTCTGGTCATGAGCGATGCGACGCCCATGACCTTCGAACCTGGCAAGGAATACGCCTTCAACGATACGACCGGACAATTTACAAAACCCGCCCAAACCCAGCCGACCGATACGAAGCAGACAGCGTCGGATGGATCGCGATGGTGGACCATCATCAACGGGCTTAAAAACATCCGAGCGATCAATCCGAGCGGTGCAGGCGCTATGGAGCTGATGGGGGCGGCTGACTATTATCTGAAGCAGAACGTCAATGAGCCGACGGACTGGTTGAGTCATGGCTTTCTAAAGACACAACCGACTCACACGAATACTCCTATCGATAATGGTGTCCCAACCGACACGGCCCCGACCGAACCTGGAAAGAAGCAGGAACTTGAGGAAAAGCAAACGACGGCGCCGGCCAATGGGCGGACGGACGGAAACACCAAGATCACGGGGCAACAGAAGCGCAAAAGGGAGTGCCGATGCGTTACAGGCGCCTATGATGATATCAAGAATGTCTGCGGTGTCGAATGTGGTTCTGATTATCAGGCGCACCATATCGTGCCGGATTACACACTGCGTTACGGTAATCGTGCAGAGGCCGAGAAAGGGCAGAAACGAATTCCTGGATTGCCAACGTTCGGACAGGGACCGTCGATTTGTTTGAAGGGATATAAGGCAGACGCGGGGAGTGAACATGGACTGGCGCATCAGGCGGATGACGAGATAGCTCTGAGAGGTTCAGGAGGCAGCACGCCGCAGGGGACTTTGGATATAGACAGCATAACGGACATCTCCGCTCTCACAGCTATTAGTGCTACACAGGGTGAATGCACCTTGGAGATATTTCAGGCTCTAAGAAAACAGCCGTCGTTGTTTTCGGACATATTAGGGAGGACAACGATAATGCCACCAGTTGAGGGTACTGAAACCTACAACATTCTGTCAAATGGTACCCGTGCTACACACCACTAAGAGATTTTTAAATGGAAACTAAGAGCCAAGTCAGCTTTACACGGTTAAGAGCGGTCAATCGAGATATCGTCTATTTGGGCACCATGCCGGACGATCAAGAACTTGGCGCACCCTTTACAGCAGTTTGTCAATTCAATGCGGGTGATTGGTCATACGAAACTTTCGATTTCGCGTTGGCGGATATGACGCTTTATAAGGCTCCAGATGCTGAATATCGTGTTCTCTATCTGCTATCGGAAACTGGCATTGTGCTGAATTTTGCGACGAAGACGCGAGAAGAAATTCTGCCCAATAGGTTCGCTTTACAGGAAGATTATCGACTTGGGTATTTGCATAAAATTAGGCAAATTGGTGAAAAGCTATATGCCTGTGGCAACGGAGGCCAAGTACATACCCGAGCACCATCGGGTAAATGGAATATTTTGGACAAGACTTTACTTGATGGTCCCGATTCTATCTCAGATAAAAAATCTGAAATCAAGACAATGATGAACCTATTGAAAACAGCGGAAGGATTAACGCAAGAGAACTTAGATAAATTTGAAAAATTACGTACTGAAAATGCATCAAAGCTCTTCTGGGACATATATGGCCTTTCAGAGGAAAGTATTTATGTCTGTTGCGAGAAAAAAAATATTTACTGGTATGACGGCCATCGGTTCACCGAAATCCCGACCGAGGCGGATCGTGGGCTCCTCTCCATCCTGGTGGAAAATGAGGACCGCGTTTGGGTCGCAGGCCGCGACGGAAACTTCCTGGTCGGCAATCACAAGACAGGGTTCCGTGATCTCGACGCGCTGCGGGGAATCGATGGTTGGCCAAGCTTCAACGGTATGACCATGTTCAACGGGCGCCTCTATCTCTCCAGTTATGCCGATCCGCGCGGGCTGTTCGTGTTCGATGGCCACCATGTTGAACAGGTGCGCTCTGGCCTTACGCCCGACATCGAGGATGTCTCCGCCGTCGAGGCAGTTGACGGCGTACTGTGGGTCATGGGCCGCAAGGACTTGCTGCGCTATGACGGCACGCACTGGGAGCGCATCGATTTTCCTGGCAATGATCCGCTAAGGTGAGCTGATGAAAAAGGCCAGCTTCACTCGTCTTTGTGCTGTCAACAGCGATATCGTCTATCTCGGCACCATGCCCGACGATCAGGAACTGGCTACGCCGTTCACGGCTATCTGCCAGTATAATGCGGGGGAGTGGTCTTATGAGACATTCGATTTCGCGCTGGCGAGTTTGACGCTGTACCGCGAGCCGGGCAGTCCTCACCGCGTCCTCTATGTGTTGGGTGAGACTGGCACAGTGGTCAATTTCCACACGAAGGACCGCGAGACAATCTTGGATCTTCCCAAGGCTCCTTGCACAAAACATAGGCTTGGTTATCTGGTCAAGATCAGGCAGATCGGCGATCACCTTTATGTTTGTGGCGACGGTGGGCAAACCTACCGGAGATCATCCGAAGGACAATGGCAAGCCTTGGACTTGGATTTCTTTGATGGACCGGATGCAATTATGGACCCTAAGTCAGAGCTTAGATTGATGGGTGCCTTCTTAAGAATTAAAGAGAATCGCACGCAAGAAAATTACGATAAAGAAGAAAAATTAAGATTACAGAATGAATCAAAAAGTCTCTGGGACGTTTTCGGCCTCTCCGAAGACAGCATCTACTTTGCCGGGGAAAAGAAAACCGTCTACTGGTTTGACGGAGAGAAAATCACCGAAATCCCGACCGAGGCGGATCGTGGCCTCCTCTCCATCCTGGTGGAAAATGAGGACCGCGTCTGGGTCGCTGGCCGTGATGGAAACTTCTTGGTCGGCAATCACAAGACGGGCTTTCGGGATCTCGACGCGCTGCGGGGAATTGATGGCTGGCCTGATTTCAATGGCATGACCATGTTCAACGGACGTCTCTATCTCTCCAGCTATGCCGATCCTCGCGGGCTGTTCGTGTTCGACGGCCACCATGTCGAACAAGTGCGCTGTGGCCTCACGCCCGACATCGAAGATGTCTCCGCCGTCGAGGCAGTTGACGGCGTGCTATGGGTCATGGGCCGCAAGGACTTGCTGCGCTATGACGGCACGCACTGGGAGCGCATCGATTTCCCTGGCAATGATCTGTTGAGGTGAGACGATGGCGGGTTTGGCGGACGCATTTTTCGAACGCATTAATTGCTATCACATGGCCGATTGGCTTCAAGAGACGATGCTGAAGCTTGGGCGGCCTATGCCGAACCCTGCTTTGCAACCCGGAGCATTTTCCAGGGCTGATCGATCCTGGGGTCTCATCCTGACATTCGGCCGAGTTGGGACATCGCTGGATAACTGGCAAGACGAAATCATCTTGGTCAGCGCCGAAGGCGATAGCACCTCGCCAATGCCCTTTGGCCTGGATCCGATAAACGAGACGCCGGCCAGCGCCACCATGAAACTGTCCGGTAATATAGCCGGACCAGGCGATGTGAGCGGCGATGCCGATGAGCGCCGGATTTCATTCTTCATGGAAGGGGGACGCCTTATCGAGCTGCGGTTTAATGAGGGCATGATTGGTTTTGATCGGATCATTATGGCCCGCCTTGGGGTGCCGCAAGAATGGCAGCCAGCCTGAGACTTTTATTGGTCAAATGCTCGAAATCGGACGGCAATAACAATGATCAGATCGCGACCTAAACATGCTCCAGAGGAGCGCTTTCACGACGAATCCATGTACGCGATTCATCGACTGGACATCGACAAGCACAGACAAGATGCCTGGATGGTCAATCTTTCCCGTGGCGGAAAATCGATCCACATGACCTTCAGTGACAGCACCTATGGCGGCAAGGAACAGGCGCTGGAAATAGCGCAAGCCTATCGCGATGCCGTTCTCAGGGTCGTCCCCCCATTGACAAACAATGACATGCGCATGTTGGTGCGCAAAAATCGCTCAGAAGGCAGCAGCGTGCCGGGCGTCTATTTTATCGGACCTACCGGGGCGCATAAAAGCGGTATCTGGATGGCTCGTATTGAGATCGCCCTCGATGATAACACGCCGGTCCCTGCAGGAAAGCGCCGCCGCCGACAGTTCACGCGCACCTTCAACGTCAGCAAATTCGGCTATGAGACCGCCCGCCGCATGGCGGAAGAAGAACGCATTCGCATGGTCCTGGCTGTCGAAAATGGCGAAGATCCGGCTTTACGCAGCCCGCAAGCTTTGAAACTTCATGAGAAGCTTACCCAAGACGACAACAACGATTAGAAGGCATTGTTATCAGCGCCACCAGAAAAACGGCCCGTTTTTTGGTAGTAGTGAATAGACCGATATTGGCGTTAGAAAATCACGAGAAGACCCGTTGCGGAAATCAGCGCAAGGGTACATCCACCCTTTGGTCTTTTCTGGCGAGTTTAAAGACACCGACAATTTGCGCCGAAGTATCACGATTTTGCGTCTGTCTCCGAGATTGTAAACTTTCTCTCAACGAATGTGCGTCGCTTGATCGCTTCTGTCTCAAATAATTTGCACCGAAATCACCATTTATTGCACGTGGCGCTGGTGCAGGGATCGGTAAACGTGCAGAACTTGGTCTTTGATGGCCCTGCTTATTCGGTTTCTCCCGTCAAGGCTTGGCGACGAACGGATTGCTTCCGGCGTTATCCAAAGGGTTAAACTGCCACGGCGGCAAAGCCCGCTTCATACTCCGCCCGGTTCGTCACTTTGAACTTCATCTTACCGATCTCATGGCGGCGGGCGGCGTTATGTTTGTGTGGCATCCGGGATCAATCAACCTGTTTTTGATCCGGCCGTATAGACGCAGAACATTGAAATTTGATCCCTGCCCCAACGCCCTACCACATCTATGTCGAGCGTATCGCGCCGGAACAGAACATGGCGCGGTTCTATGCGCTTGCTGTTCAGCCGACATTGTTCGGAGAGGTGTCGCTTGCGCGCGCCTGGGGCCGGATCGGAACGCGCGGACAGCAGATGGTGCGTCTGTTCGACAATGAGAGTCAGGCCATCATCCTGTTGCTCGACGTGCTTCGCGAGAAGCGTAAACGGGGCTACCGGCCGAAACCACCTGTGGACATCCAGCGGATCTGACCCTCGTCCCCATCGTCGCCGATGACAATCCGGCCATAAGCTGACACGGATTTTATCTTTGACAACAAGATGCGAGGAATTCCATGACCACCACCAATGAAATCGCCGACAAGATTGCAGCCGATAACGGCCTGACGAAGGTTCAGGCCAAGGGCATTGTCGAGGCTGTCTTCCAGGCAATCGCCGATGCCGCAGGCTCCGACGCTGAAACCTCAATCCCCGGCTTCGGCAAGTTTAAGGTCAAGGCATCGCCTGAGCGCGAGGGTCGTAATCCCGCGACCGGAGAAAAGATGACTGTTGCCGCTTCGAAGAAGCTGACTTTCGCGCCTGCTAAGGCGCTCAAGGATGCACTGAACAAGTGATCCTTGACGTGGAGAGCCCCGCCTTGTCGGGCGGGGCATCCAGTATCAGTCCCGGTTCGACCGGGACCAGATGAGGGAGAGGCCTTCCTCGCCCTCGACCTCGATCAGCGTTGCGTAGATGGGGGCCGGGAAGCTCGGGTCGTCGAGTTTGACCGAGAGGTAGTCGCGGCCTTCGTTCGAGGTCTTCTTCCAGGCTGCGCCAAATTCGACCGTAGCCCCGGCGAGGATGCGGTAGTCCGGGCCCTTTTCGGAAGTGCGCTCGACGGCGCGGATGGTTGCCTTGACGTTGAGGTTAAGGGTCTTGATGGTGCCGGAGAAGCCGTTGCCGGAAGCGGTGAAAGAGCCGATGGTTGCCATTGTCGTAATCCTTTTCGGTTGTTCGGGCCGCATCCATCGCGGCCTCGATGGCAGTCGATAGGACCGGGGACGATCGGCCTGCACCTGAAAGGCCGAAACGCAGTGGAGGACGGCCAGGGAGAGGCTTTCTTGATGATGTGGACACCCCCACCACTACCGCCGAGAATATCGGCAGGGACCAATCAAACGTTGGAAAGGAAACGGGATGTCCAGGCTGACAATCGGAATCGACCTTGCAAAGAATGTCTTCCAGGTTCACGGCATTGATGACAGCAGTCGTGTCGTGATCGCTCAGAAACTCCGGCGCACACACCTTCTTGCATTCTTTGCCAAGCTGGAGCCGAGTCTGATCGGCATGGAGGCGTGCGGCTCCGCGCATCACTGGGCTCGCGAACTGACAGGCATGGGCCATGAGGTCAAGCTGATGGCGCCGGCTTATGTGAAGCCGTACGTGAAGCGGGGGAAGAACGACATGGTGGATGCCGAGGCGATCTGCGAGGCTGTGACCCGGCCGACCATGCGGTTCGTTCCAATCAAAACCGCGTCGCAGCAGTCGATCCTGATGGTGCACAAGTCGCGTGCTCTCCTCATCCGGCAGAGGACCATGCTGGTGAACGCCTTACGAGGCCATCTCACCGAGATCGGCATCGTGGCGCCGGTCGGGATCGAAAGAACGGCAGAGCTCGTCGAGCGGGTGCTCGCACACGAGCCGACAGAGCTGGACGTTCCGCCGCTCGTGACTGACATTGTCGTATCCTTGGCCAGGCAAATCGACTCCCTGACCGCCGAGGTCAGGACACTTGAAGCCAAGATACGCGAATGGCAACGAACGAGCGAAGCAGGCCGCAGGCTTGCGACGATCCCGGGCGTCGGCGTCATCACTGCCACAGCACTGGCGGCGACGGTGCCTGATGCGTCAGTCTTCAGGTCGGGGCGAGAATTTGCCGCATGGCTCGGGCTGACGCCACGATCGAATTCGTCTGGAGGAAAAGAGCGCCTCGGCAGGATCACGAAGGCCGGGAACCGATATCTGCGAACGCTGCTGATCGTCGGCGCGACAGCCGTCCTCAGGCATGTCAGGCATAAGATGCACGGGCCGCTCATCGAGTGGGTCAGGAAATTGTTGTTAACGAAGCCCCCGCGCCTGACGACCGTGGCGCTGGCGAACAAGATGGCGCGGATCGCATGGGCCGTGATGACTCGGCAGACGGTATACACAAACGCCATCGCATAGAAACCGACGCACCAGCGTCACCGAGTTCGGAGGGCCTGCCAGACGATCGTGATGAATACCGGTTCCGCCGGGGATCAGGACAACCCGTTCGCGAGACTGCATCTGCAGAATGCGCTTTTTTGATTGGGACCATGATCCGCGGATTTCATCAAGGCCCGCGGCCGTTCGGCCGATCATCAGAGAGGCCGGACATATGCGAGCAGCCAGCCGGGTTCAAAAAGATCAGAAGAAAGGCTTGACCGAGGGGGTGTCCACATATGCCTCGCGAGGAATGGGCGCTTCAGCGCACAGGGGAAGAAAACGATCCGGCCGTTGCGGATGCCGATCGAGCCGAGCATCGCGAGGTGGTCTTTGGTCAGACATGCCGCATCGAGACCGCATTGGACGTGCCGGCTGACAGATCAAGTGTTACGACTATGGCATCATCGGGAGGTGCCGAATTGGAGCGGGTTGCACAGTGGCCACAACTCCCAATCGAATAATCGAAGCGAACGCCCACATATGAGAGATTGCCGGAACGGGCATTATGCCTCCTCGCTTATGCTCAGACGAGTTCGCCAAGATGGTGTCTGACCCATTTCGCCTCCTCCGACGCTGTGCGACCGAAATGTCGCTTAAAGTCTCGGCTAAACTGGGCCGGGCTTGCATAACCGACTGACCTCGCGACCACCGCAATCGTCTTTTCCTGGCGGGCGATGATCAATCTTGCTTCTTGCAGCCGCATGGCCTTCACGTATTGCATCGGACTGGTGCCAGTCAGGTTTTTGAAATGCACATGGTAGGACGGCACGCTCATGCCCACCCTGCCGGCCAGCTCGGCGATTGAGATTTCAGTGCCGTAGTGCTCCCGCAGCCAGGCCAGGCTCCGGAAGATTTTCCCGTATGGTCCACTGTGCTGAAGCGCGGCAATCATTGCGCCGCCTTGCGGACCGACCAGCACCCGATAGTGCAGTTCGCGCAGAATGCCCGCACCCAGAACAGCACTTTCGACCGGACTGCGAAGCGCCCTCAACAGGCGTAACAGGACGTCCTCGATGTCAGCATCCATCTTGTTCGACATCAAACCGCGTGGCGGATGACCCGCAAGCTCGTTGCGCTTTTCGACCTGCAGGGCGATCTCAGCCGCCAACTGCATATCGAATTCGAGATAGACCGCAAGCAATGGCCTCTCCGGACTGGCGGTCGATTCCATCCGGAAAGGCACGGGGACAGAAACAGCCAGATAGTGGTCTTCATCGTAGCGGAAGATTTCTCCGTCCAGCATGCCCTGCTTGCTGCCCTGCAGGACGAACACCGCGCCTGGGTTATAGAGGACCGGGACATCGTGGAGCACGGCCTCGCTGCGGAGAATACGAACGCGATCGAGTCCGGTCGGATTGTATCCGTGACGCGGAGCTAGACCGCCGGCCAACTCGACCAGCTGGCCTCGCATCGATTGGCGATGTCCGTCAATCATAGGATTTGGCAACAACTCCATCGGATCTGCAATCGTTCAGCCGGACGATTAATACTATCTGTCAAACGTCTCCTCAATCAAGGAAGTTCGTACATCATGTCGAGAAAGACCTTTTTCATCACCGGCGCAAATTCCGGCTTCGGCTTGGCCATCGCTACGGCTGCTGCTCAGATGGGCCATCAGGTTATCGGCACCGTCCGCTCCGAGACGGCACGCTCGGCGCTTGCCGCAGCCGTGCCCGCCATTCACCCCGTCCTTTGCGACGTCACCGCGTTCGACCAGATTCCGGATGTCGTCCGTGATACGGAAGACAAGTACGGGCCGGTCGATGTGCTCATCAACAATGCCGGTTACGGCCACGAGGGCGTCATCGAAGAATCACCTCTCGAAGAGATGCGCAGACAGTTCGACGTGAACGTCTTTGGCGCTGTAGCTGTCGCCAAGGCGTTTATTCCCAGGTTCCGCGAACGGCGCCAGGGTTTCATCGTCAATGTCACGTCGATGGGCGGCATGATCACCATGCCCGGTATCGGGTATTACTGTGGCAGCAAGTTTGCGCTGCAAGGCATATCGGAAGTGATGCGTTCAGAAATGGCGCCGTTCGGTGTGCATGTGACGACGTTATGCCCCGGCTCTTTCCGCACAGACTGGGCCGGACGTTCGATGATCCGCACGGAACGGTCGATCGCGGATTACGATTCCCTTTTTGATCCGATACGCGAGGCCCGGGAGGCAGTCAGTGGCAAGCAGCTTGGTGATCCAGAGAAACTCGCTGCAGCCGTCTTGATCCTAGTCGAGACCGATAACCCGCCACCGCAACTTCTCCTTGGCAGCGACGCTCTCAAGCATGTATCGGCGAGACTCAAGCGTCTCCAAGAAGAGATCGATGCGTGGACCTCCGTGACGGTATCGACGGACGGCTGACCGGAGAAAGAGGGCGCTCGGACCCTACGGCGCATTTGCCCATTTATGATTTTCTGAAATGGGGCCTCAGGCGGGGCCGAAGCCCCGCGATTGTCCTATTCAAATGCTGCCATCTGGGCCGTTGCGGCCTTTTGGTCTACTGAGTTGGCGGGCTGCTCGACCGTACGCTCGTAGGGCTTCCAGGTTTCGCCTGTGATTTCCTCGTAAGCTGAGACAGCACCTTCGGCTGCCATGCGAAGCACATGGGCCTGCAGGCCCATATCGGCTGCGAACTCGCGCTTGCGCTGGGCGCGGCTGTCGAAACCGACAGGCCCGTCGAGGTCCTCGTCTCTGGTATCGTTAGAGAGCTTCGTGGTGAGATCGCGGGCCTCTGTGACCGCGCGGGAGTAGAATTGCCCGGCGCCGTAGGCGGAGCCGACAAACGAACCGACGATGCGCTGCATGTGGATCTGCATTGCCTTTTCGGCGAGGCCGTCCCTCAGGGCATCGGCGCTTTCGATCAACTGTCCGCGGTGAAGGTCGCGGATCCCATCGCTGTCGATGAGGGCAAGGCCGAAGCTTTCGGAGATGCGCAGTGCCTGGGCTGTGTCGGGGCAGGCGTGCCTGACCATTTCGAGGGTGGTGGCGCGTTGGGATTTGGCGGGACGGTTCTTCTGGGTGGAGCGGTTGAGCGGTGCCATGATCGGATCCTTTAGGCGTCACGACACGAAAGTGTTGGATCTGTCCGACTTTTGAGAACGTATGGTGATCACGCTGCGAGGATAGATGTTTCGCGCCGCAATGGCCTGAGATCAACGCCGTCTGTTGGGGTCCAGATGTAATCGCCGGTGAGACTGATGTGCTGCCAGCCGAGTGGGGTAATGTGTTTGATGATGTCAAGCGGCGTGGGAATGCCATCTCGGTTGAGCTCGGCGAACGCCGGTTCAAGATAGAGTGTGTTCCAGTAGACGATGGCGTTGATTAGCAGGTTCAGTCCAGATGCTCGGTAGAACTGGCTCTCGAAAGTCCGGTCGCGCAATTCTCCGAGGCGATTGAAGAACAGTGCGCGGGCCAAGGTGTTCTGGGATTCGCTCTTGTTGAGGCCGGCCGTCGCGTTCCTGCGCATTTCGGGGTTCTGCCACCACTGGGGCAGAAAGATGGACCGATTGATGCGACCGAGATCGCGTAGCGCCAACGCCAGTCCGTTCTGGCGTGGGAATGCGGACAGCTTTGCCAACAGGGTCGAAGGCCGAACCTGCCCGGAACGGATCGTCGTGACCAGCCGCAGGATGTCGTTCCAGTTTGCCTTGATCCGCTCGACGTTGATGTGCTCGCCAACGAGCGGCGCCAGGTTTTCGGGAGGCGCGTCGCGCGGGAAAAGATAGAGCTTGCGATCCTTGAGACCGCGCAGCCGAGGCACAATCTGGAAACCAACGAGATGGCAAAGGGCGAAGCTCATATCGCTTACCCCGCCGGTATCGACATAGTGGGTTCCGATGGCGAGATCGCTGCCATGATAGAGCAGTCCATCGAGGACATAGATGGCTTCGCTCGCATTGGCATTCATGGCGATGATGTAGAAAGCGCCGTACTGGTCAGAGGTGAACCGGTAGAATTTGGCGCCGGGGTTGGGACCATAGCGGCCGTTGAGGTCGCCGATCGCCTCGGCGTGTCCGCCCGCCGGAAAATACTGGCCATCGGAGGATGACGTTGTTCCATCGCCCCACAAGCTTGCCAGAGGCAATTGCCTCTGGGCGTTGACGAGAATGGCGTGCGCGGCCGTGTAACCTTCCTCGCGAATATGCCAGTCGTGCGCCCAGGCGAGTTGGCGCATCGTAATGCCGGGGGAAACGTCCGCCATTCTCGTGAGACCGAGATTGATCCCGTCCGCCAGGATGGCGGTGAGGAGCGCAAGCTTGTTGTCGGCCGTCCGACCGCTGCGCAAATGGGTAAAGGCGTTCGAAAATTCCGTTCGGGCGTCAACCTCGAGCAAAAGGTCAGTGATGCGGATCGCAGGCAGACGGCTTTCCACCTTTAGCTTCAGCGACTTGGCGATGTCCGGAAACATAGCCTTGTGCGGCGTGACGCTAAACCCCGCCCCGGTCAGTTCTACATCGTCGAGCTCGCCGGCTGCGGCCAGACGCGAGAGGTCAGCCAGTCCATCGTTCAGCAGCTGGCGCTGTTGGCGAAGATACGTCTCGACATCGGTATCAACGGCGATTGGAAGCGGTCCTTCCTCACGCATCAGCTCGAATGTCGGCGTGGGAATGAGAAAGCTTTCGAAAGACTGGAAGCGTTTGGCTCCTTCCACCCAGACATCGCCCGCATCGAGCCGGCGCTTCAATTCGCTGAACAGGCAAAGCTCATAAGCCCTGCGATCAATCTTTCCATCTTTGAGTATGAGAGGCATCCAGCCCTTCGGCGCAAAGGAGATCGGTGCCTTGTCGGGTATGGTCCTTTTGCCCGTACGATATAGACCCGCGACCACGGATAGCGCCCGCAAGAGGTTCGCCGCCACTGCGTGACCGCGGAACACGAGAGTGGAGAGAAACTGTGGCGCCAGTTTCCTGATCGTCGGATAGCGCTGGAGCATTTCGATTTTACCGTCGATAACATCCGGCGCGATCAGCGTATCGACCGCCTGGACACTGGTTGTAAAAGCTGGCCATTGGATGACCAGATCAAGCGCTTTGGCCATGTCCTCACCCTTCTCTCTGGCCTTGATGATCGCATGGCAGACTTTTGAAACGTCCTTCAACGGCGTCTGCACTTCCCGAACGGATCGGGTGACGCGAGCAGCCGCCTGGTTATTGGCTCGCCGCGTCAGGATGCCCATGAGTTTCTTGAACATGTCGATCGCGCAATCGGTGAGATGGCGGGAAAGGTGGAGCACTGTTGCAGCCAGGACAGCATGTCGGCGTTCGGTGTTAAGGTCGCGCAGATGCTGCGCGCTCATTCGCGTCCCCTCTGCAGCAAATTCGTCAAAGACCTTGGCCGGAATGCGATCCATCAACGTCGTCGGCAGGTTCAGAGACCGGAGAAAGCGAATGCGCTCGGCAATTCTGTCGAGGTTGACGGCGGCTGGCGACAATGCTGGCGTTCTCGCCCAGGCAAGAATAGTCACGCTTGTCCCCTCACGCGGATCGAGAAGCTTGTCCAGATCGAGCTTTTGGCCTTCTGAGATCCCGCCGGCCAAGGCCCGATGAGCAATACGAATGCCGCGCCTGATCGCCACATGAATGATGGCTTCGAGCGCTGGCCGCGCTGGCAAGAGAATTCTCCTGCGTCGCAGTTCTTCCACGACCATATCCGCCAATACATCGGCGTGGCGCAGGGTTTGTGCGGCAGGTGTCAGCCAGCCTGTGAGTGCCCGCACGTCCGAAGGCACAAACGGACGCATCTGCATTCTGTCGAAAAGCAGGGCCAGATGCTCGCGCCGCGTCTGTGGGCGCTCGAAATAACGTTCGATCTCATGGTGATCGACGCCGATCTGCCGCGCCAGAAATCGTAAGACGCCAGCCGGCAGGACCTCGCCATCCGCAAGCGGTCGGCCAGGGTATCGTAGCGTGGCCAGAACACAGGCGAGGCCCAGTCTGTTCGAGGCCTTGTTCTGTCGCATGATCAGGTCGAGATCCGATCGATCCAGCGTGTAATGTTTGGCGATCTCCCTTTCGTTATCCGGGATGATCGTCGCCTGTTGCCACCATGCCTCGCTCAGTAATGCTCTTCGCACCATTCTCTGATCTTCCCGTTTCGCCGCGGAGAGTGCAGCGAAACGGAAAATGCGTGTCCGACAAACGAACGTTTCGCGGCATCCACAGTTCTTGTCCGCAAACCTTGTCATGAAACGGCAAATCGGACAAACCACGTCTCATGACCGCTATCGGCTATGCAAGGGTCTCCACCGGCGACCAGGACACCGCCCTGCAACTCGACGCTTTGCGCAAAGCAGGTTGTGAAAGGCTGTTCGAGGATAAGGCATCCGGCACGAAGACTGACCGACTCGGATTGGCGGAGGCGATCCGCTACGTTCGCGACGGCGACACGCTCACAGTCTGGAAGCTCGACCGCCTCGGCCGGTTGATGAAGCACCTCATCGAGATCATCACCGAACTGGAGGCCAAAGGCGTCGGCTTCCGATCCATCACCGAAAACATCGACACCACGACATCCGGCGGTCGCCTGGTCTTCCACCTGTTCGGCGCGCTGGCACAGTTCGAGCGCGATCTGATCCGGGAACGAACACGTGCCGGTCTGCAAGCCGCAGAGGAACGCGGCCGACGCGGTGGCCGACAAGTCGTCGTAACCCCGGACAAACTTGCCAAAGCCCGCCAGCATCTGGCGGCCGGTTTGAACGTCCGGGAAGCCGCGGCCCGCGTGAAAATCGGGAAAACCGCCCTCTACGAAGCTCTCAAGGCCGAAAAAGCAACGACATCCACGGTCAAACCAACCTGAGTTCCGGATACGTTCTTAAAAGTCGGACAGATTCGCCACTTTCGTGTCGTGAAGCCTACTATGCTAGTCGATCCCGGAGCGGCCCAGTCCCCGCGGATCGTGAAACCATCCGCGTCCTCGTCCATGTCGGCATACGCGCACACCGAAAGGCTGAGATATTTCCCGACCAGACGCGTCGTGGTGGCCAGGATCGCGTCGGCATCGGACAGCGACGATGTCTCTGTCCCAAGCCGGTCGAGAAACCGGAGGCTATCCACTCCAAGAAACTTCAAGTCGTCGGGATAGTCTGAACCCTCATTCAATTGCGTTTTCCTCGTCAGCAGCGGCCCAGTTGCCCTAAAATATTTGCAGAAAGTCTTATTGGAAAGAGGCATGGCTGTCATGCGAAAGCAAGAGGTGGGCCAACCCTCTGTCGAGCTCGATCTGTCCGCAGCGGTTAAAAGCAGGGACAAATGGTCCGCACTTAAAAGCCCCCGTGCACGGCGCCTCGTACTACAATCTGCCGCTCGTCCTGCGCTGGGTGACCGGCAACATCGGCATCCACTTTTGCACCATTTCTGGAGCAAGGCTCCTTACTATCGCGGTCAAGGCGTCGGCAACGTAAGTGCGTCCGGAGCGAGGCTTTTTTCAGCGTCAGCTTTCGAGCTTCACCGAAGCGATCCAACTTAACAGGAGCGAACCAGTGTCGGCGGGGTCGGAAGGACTTCAGCGGTGACGAAAGCGATTTCAGAACGCCGAACCATCGAAGAGCCGCCATGGAGCATGCACCTCAGCAAAATTCGCTCTTATCGAACGACTTTCCCATGCTCAATCTATGAGTTCGCGCCGGACAGCTTCTACAAGAGCATGAGCCCGATTTTTGCAACCAAGTTTTTTTGTAGCTAACTTCAGGTAGCTATCGACAGTCGCCGCCTGGAATTTACTGCCCTCAGCAATTTCTGCTGTCGTCATTCCTTCGGCGGCCAAGCGCAAGCAGATGATCTCCCCTTCCGTTAACTTTGAACTCTCGGCTGCGAACCGTTCCACCAGGGGGCCAACGACCGACGTGTACAGAGGACGCGCAATCTGCCGAAGAAACTCGATTTCGTCTTCTGTGAAAGGCTCGCGGCGCATGAACCCAACTGACGCGCACACCAAACCGTTTCGTTTGACTGGAAACACTGTCCGGTTTCGGATCGAAAAGTTTTCGGCCAATTGTCTGAATCGCACGGGCACTTTCCGCTTTGGGTAAACGAGGCTCTCTAACGCGACGCATTGAGTTTCTATAACATAGCGCAAAAGCGGATCAGCTTCGTAGAGCTTGTCGGAAAGATACGTCTCAGCCAGTGCGGGCGGCACGTCCGACTCGAGGTGAAAGGTGGTTTCTCCCAGACGGTACCCGTCGAGATCGAGCCCGCTGACGCTGACATGGTCAAAGGGCACTGCATTGCGCAGTCGATCCACGAACGCGTTGTCGCGGATTGGCCGAAACTGCGGCAGCGAGCGCAAGTCGATGATGTCATCGGCATTGTCCCGGTTATTACTTCGACTAGAACGCATGAGACGACTGATCCAATTATAGCTGCCGGAATCGGCGCGTTCTCTTAGATATGTCTTCTCAAAACGATTCGGTAGGTTTATGTGCCTTGCCCACCCGTGCCCGTCGATCTCGCGCGAGAACCGTTTCGCCCCACCGTTGGATTGCGTGATATTGTTCATTCTCTAAGAGTTTCGATAAAATTAATCTTTCTCCCCTAGATTCGGATTAAGGCGCGGTTTGTGCTGGATTGGGGAGTGTCGTTATGCTGTCGTTTCTCTCAGGCAAAGCTGGCCAGCTCGTACGCGCGCTTGATAGTTCGATGGCGATTATTGAATTCGACCCCACTGGAAGTGTCCTCAAAGCCAACAAAAACTTCTGCGATTTGATGGGGTATTCGGAAGCGGAGCTCATCGGCAAACATCATCAGATCTTTGTCGATGCGGGATATGCCAAATCCTCAGCTTACGTCGCATTCTGGGAAACGTTGCGCGGTGGCGACTTCCAGATCAGCGATTTCAAACGGATCAGCAAATCCGGCAAAGAGATCTACATCCGCGGAAACTATAATCCGATCAAAGACCGAAGCGGTAAAGTGGTGCGCATCGTCAAGGTCGCCAGTGATATTACACAGAGCAAACTGAATGCGATTGAAAGTGCCGCAAAACTCGATGCCATCTCCCGTGCCCAGGCCACCATTGAATTCGCACCTGACGGAACCATCCTTACCGCGAACGAGAATTTTTTTGCAGACGCTCGGATATGCGCTTTCGGAGATTGTCGGCCGGCACCACAGGATATTCGTCGAAAAGAGCTACGCCGCCTCGGCCGACTACGTCGACTTTTGGAAAAGGCTGTCTACCGGAGAATTTGTCACTGACGAATTCAGGCGCATCGGCAAGTCTGGTCAAAGTGTCTTCATTCAGGCATCCTACAATCCTATCTTCGATCCCGATGGTAAAATCTTCAAGGTGGTCAAGTTTGCGACTGACGTCACAGGCCGCGTGAACAATGTCGAGGATTTAGCTGCCAATCTCAATGCGCTGTCGGAGGGCGATCTTTCCCGCGAACTGCCCTCACCGTTCATCCCGGCTCTGGATCGGTTGCGGCTAGACTTCAACAGTGCCTCGCGCAAACTGCGTATGGCAATGGCGAGTGTGGCCGACAACGCTCGTGCCATAACGGCCGGATCGAATGAGATCAAGACCTCTGCGGACGACCTTGCCAAGCGTACCGAGCAGCAGGCTGCCTCGGTTGAAGAGACCGCCGCAGCCCTCGAAGAAATCACAACAACGGTGAAGGATTCCAGTCGCCGCGCCGAAGAAGCTGGCCGTCTGGTCGATCGGACAAAAACTCACGCCCAGCGTTCCGGACAGGTGGTAACCGAAGCCATCCAGGCGATGGACCAGATCGAGGAATCGTCTCGTGCAATTTCAAACATCATCGGCGTTATCGATGAAATTGCCTTTCAGACCAATCTTCTGGCGCTGAATGCTGGCGTCGAGGCCGCTCGTGCCGGCGACGCCGGCAAAGGCTTTGCCGTTGTTGCGCAGGAAGTGCGGGAGCTTGCACAACGCTCGGCTAAGGCGGCCAAGGAGATCAAAGTCCTGATCACCGCATCCAGCGCACATGTCGCAAATGGTGTTTCGCTTGTTACTAAAGCAGGATCCGCCTTACAGGAGATTGCATCGCACGTGGCCGATATCAATACCGATATCTCCGCCATCGTCGATGCCTCAAAAGAACAGGCGATTGCCCTTGGTGAAATCAACCAGGCCGTCAATACCGTGGATCAAGGGACGCAGCAGAATGCTGCGATGGTCGAGCAACAGACGGCGGCAAGTCATGGGTTGGCTGGAGAGGCGCAAGCGCTGTTCGACCTGCTTGAGCAGTTCCGTTTCGACGGCGTTGACTCGCCACCTAAGAAAAAAAGCGCTCCAGCTGTCATCAAACCTGCGACGCGGCCGTCGGTCGTGCGGGTGTCAAGCCGCGGAGGCGGCGCACTCGCCGTCGAAGCCAGCTGGGAGGAATTTTAGCCGCCGATAGGAGCACGCGGAGTGCATTGCGCATGAGATTCGCTGTCATCCAATACGAGAGTCTACAACGCCTTACACGTTTCATTCCCTGAATTACTGGATCAGTTATCGGAAGCCGAGCAATCCGATGGCCTTACACAGCCGAAAATAACGGCTGCTCGATCAGATGTCGCTTTGCTCAGTCATCTTTCCGTTGGAAACATAGGAAACGAGGCTGTGAAATGGCGCGCCGTCAGCAAGTGACAGGCAGATGGCGGCTCTGCAGACTCCGTTGGTCTCGGGTATGAAGGGGTCACGCAAATTGCTGATCGTAGCCAGTCGCCGCCTTACCTTGTCCTAGCGGATATGTAGAACATTTGCTGGGCCTCACGTCGCGTTTCGATGAGGTTGGCCGCGTGCAGCTTCGAGATGCTGCGATGACGCTGATTGATCCAGCGGCACATTCTTGGTGAGATCGCCTGCACTCGTTTCACTCTGCGACACAAACCTCAGCATCTGCAGTCGTTTCGGAATGGCCACACCTTTCCAGCTTTCACCCATCTGAAGGCTCCTTCAAAAGGTTGAGGCGACCCCTTTGTCCGGAAATACCCAATTATTGTTTTAAAAGACCGAGCATCGAACTTTTTGCAGTGCCGGCCTCTCTTGATGTTCCTTGCCGGCGGTCGTCGCAACCAGAGTGTATATGGCAGACGCATCCATTGGTCGGGCATAAAGATATCCCTGTCCGGAAGCACAGCCCAGTTCATCGAGCCGGATAGCCTGTTCTATCGTTTCGACGCCTTCGGCCGTAACCCGCAAGTCCATTTTCCTCGACAGTTCAAGCATGAGTTCGACGATTGCATCGCTAGACGCATCTGTCAGCATGGTGTCTATAAAGCTCTTGTCGATCTTGATAACATCGACTGGCAGGCGCTGTAGATGCGTCAGCGAGGCGTAGCCCGTGCCGAAATCATCAAGTGCGACCGAAGCCCCCTTCTTGCGCAGGCGCTGAAGCGTAGCGGCGACAGCCTCTTCTGTTCCTTCCATGAACACGCTTTCGGTCACCTCGAGCCGCAAGCTGTCGAGCGACAAAGCATAGCGCGCGAATGCCGATGCGATACGGCTTTCGAGATCGCCCCGTGAGAAGTCGGATGAGCTGATATTGATGCCGACGCGGAGAGGTTTGAGGCCGCTATCATACCAATTGCGCAGATCATTTGCGACTTTTTCCAGCATCAGGCTGGTGACTCGATGCGAAATGCTGGCGTCTTTCAGGGCTTCGTGGAAATCGCCCGCAGCCCTCACACTACCGTCGGCAAGACGCATGCGCACCAGCGCTTCGACACCGACGATCTCGCCGGTCTGAATTCGGACGATGGGCTGGTAGTAAGGAAACAGGCGATTTTCTGCCAGTGCTTCCTCAACTTCATTGGTGACAGCGAGTCGGCGGGAAATCTTCGTTCTCAGACCGAGTTCGAAATGAACATATGTGCCTTTGGCTGTCTGCTTTGCGTGATAGAGCGCGAAATCGGCATTCTGGCAGAGAACCTCCGCATCGGTACAACCGTCGCAGATCGCTCCTCCCAAAGTGATTTTGGGATTGATGGTCACACCGTTGAAGGTCATCGGTTCGGAGACGGCCCGAATCAATCCGCGCGCGATCATGGTCATGCCGCGGTTGCTGACAGGCTTTTCGATCACCGCCGCGAATTCATCTCCTCCAACCCGAAACACAGTTCCCTTTTTGCCCATTTGCGAAACCAGACGGTTGGCGATCTCCTTGAGAAGAACGTCTCCTGCCCCATGGCCAAGCGTGTCGTTGGTGACCTTGAGATGATCGACATCAATCAGTAACAGCCCGAACTCAGCACGATCCTGACTAATCTGACGATCGATTGCCGCCTTAAAGCAGGCGCGATTGGCAAGGCCGGTCAAGGCATCGCTGTTCGCCGCTTGGACGAGACCGCGTTCCTGCCGATATCTTTCGGTGACATCCTGCAAAATGCCAAAGAGGCGGCGTGGCGCGCCATCGATCATCTCGACGTCGCTAACGATATGAACCCAACGCTCCTCTCCCTCAGGTGTCAGGATTCGGTAGTCCCGATCGGTGCCATCGCCGTTTCCGTCCATCGCAGCCTTGATCCGGCGCTCGACGTGCTCGCGTTCTTCCGGCGCATAACAGCCAAGCACCTTTTTCCGTGTCAAAGGCATGCCAATGGGAAGCCCAACGGTTCGATAGATCTGATCGGACCAGATGAACTTGCCTGTCAGCAAATCCATTTCGAAGCCTCCGACTTTGGCCGATCGTTCCGTCTGCTCGAACCGGGCTTGACGGATACGCAGTTCGCGCTGTTGTTCCCTTAGGATCGATGCCTGACGGGGTTCCCGCAGGAGCCCGAGAACGATGGTGGCAAAGCCCTCAAGTCGCCTCAAATCCTCATCCTCAAATCCGCGCACTTCCCGGTCCATGACGCAAAGACTGCCGAGACAAATGCCGTTTTCGATCAAGGGAACGCCGGCATAAAAGCGAATTCCGAGAGCCCCCTTCATGATGGCATTGTTTCTGAACCGCCGGTCCTGGAGGGTGTCGGACAAAATGAGTGGCTCTTGATAGGTGACGACATAGTCGCAGAACGAATGCTTGCGAGCCGCGCGGTCGAAATCGAGCCCATGCTTGGCTTTGAACCAGACCTGTTCCGCATCCAAAAGGCAAATCAGCGCGATGGGCATGCTGAGAATGGACGAGACAAGGCCAACGACGGCGTCGAATCCCTCTGCCGGCGGCGTATACATGGTACCGCTTTTGTTTAGATACTGCAGTCTGGTCTGTTCCGTTCCCGTCATCTGAAAACAATCGTCTAAAGGACCCTCGTGGATCGGTTGAAGAAAGTACGCGCTGTTTTTATTCTTGTGCCCCGCGTTTTAAGTCCGAGTTAAATTGCCAATGGTTGGCACGAACTTTGTTTGTGAGAGCGAGATTTCATTCAGTAGCAATAACAAAAGCTTTCCAGCAGATCTAACGCGATCATGCGGGAACGGGGCTAAGTCACTTCTGTCGGCTCATCGTTGACCTTCGCCAGCGTCTTGGTCAAAGCAACGACACTGCGTTTAACAATTTTCACTTTTATCTTGGCAAATGCCTTGTTCAGCGCCTGTCCTTCGCTGGTGGCTAAAAACCGCGTGATTTCGTCATCCGGGAGCGACATGCTTTCGGATGACCGTTCAGAATTTTCATCATTGTCGCGAAAGAAATATGAGATAGGCACCGCGAGGAAATCGGCAATGTTCGACAAGCGGCTTGCGCCAACCCTGTTGGTGCCCTTTTCATACTTCTGGATTTGCTGAAACGTGATGCCGAGGGCTTTGCCCAAGGTTTCCTGGCTCATCCCGATCGCACGTCTGCGGGCTTTGATTTTTTGTCCAACGTCGAAGTCGGTTTCATGTGGTATTTTCGGAAATCCCAAGGCTCTCTCCATTCAGTTCAGTGAAATATGCAGGTTACGATGCGCGGTGTAGAGAATATTCCGTGGTAGTATTCTCTACAACCGGCTCTCATTGCCGCACATGGCGATACGAGAAATATTCGCGCGCATCGCGCACTTTCTGGGCGACGACCGCGAAGCCCTTGCCGGCATCGACGGCACGGGCAGCCTCTAGACCTGCATTCAGCGCCAGCAGTTGTCTGGAAAGCGATCTCATCGATGACGCCGATGGGTTGAAAATCTCGCCCGATGACTTTTCGATCTGGTCCATGGCGCCGATGTCAAACGCCCACCACCTGGCCGGAATGTTCGGCGTGATCACGGGTTCGGGTCACTAACTGGCCCCCTTCTTCGGCACGGCGGCTGGAATCCTTTACCGTCGTCGTGATCTCCTCAAGCGCAGAGGCCGTCTGCTCAACCGAGGCTGCCTGCTGCTCGGTCCGCTTTGCAAGATCATCCGCCGCGGTGCGGGTCTCTGTCGACCTGGCCGAAGCCCCGAGCATTGTCGCCAACCCTCGCCATGGCGCGTTTCAGCTTGTCAGATGCAGCATAAAAGTCGGTGCGCAGCTGTTCGTGCGAGGGAATAAACGGCTTGTCGATCTTCTGAGACAGGTCCCCATCGGCGAGACTATTTCAGGCACCGGCGAGTTGACCGACGTTTTCGACGCGACCATTCACGTCGATCGCAAACTTCACGATACGCACAATCTCCATTAATCGACATTTAATTATAAATTTAACGTTCGTCTGGTCAAATACGGAACAGAATCGTCACGCCTCCTGGAAACACAACCATGCCTCCTCCAGATCTCGATCAAGCCGGACGTCTTATTGGACCGCCGCTACAAGAGTTCAGTCGCTACATCGAGCAAGGCATGTCCTGCATCGTAAAACTGGTGATCGGTGAGCCGGGGAAATGCGCCCAGGCCGTCCAGTTTTCGATGACGCCGGATCAGTGCCGGGAAATTGCGCAGAACCTGATGATTTGCGCTCAGGTTATCGAGCTCGAACGGCCCACTGCACAGCAATGAGGTGACGCCAGTATTGAGGCCCGCATGACGTCTCAGCGTCAAAGGTTCGTTTGAGCTGATGGCATCAACGCGCCCAAGACAGGCATGCTCGCACTTTATAATGGCGGATGATGTTTGGACTTAGTGATGTTGGAAGGGGATATTACCGGTGCTGCGGATCTAGAGCGTGTCCGTTTTACTCGGGGTCATATCCGCATGATTTGAAGAAGTTGGCGCATTCTTGCGGTTCGAACAATGTGACGATCTGGCCGACCGTATTCCATAAGCCCTTGACCGTTCGCTCGGCTTTGGCGCGCAAGACAGCCTTCAACTTGGCGAAGGCCTTCTCGATTGAAGTATGGACTGTAGGGAGGAAGGTAGAGTAACCGGCATCCCGCACCTTCGATTGCGTGACGCACTCCTTCCGCCTTGTGTGCAGGCAGATTGTCCATGATGACGATGTCGCCTGGTGCCAAGATGCGAACGAGAACCTATTCGACAAAGGCCTGGAACGCGCCTCCGTTCATCGCACCGTCGAGGACCATAGGCGCTGTAATGCCCGAGAGCCTGAGCGCCCCGGTGAATGTCGTCGTCTTCCAGTGCCCGTGTGGGATCGGGGAGCGGCATCGATCGTCGCAACGGGCCCATCCGCGAAGCCGAGACATCTTCGTGCTCAGGCCGGTTTCATCAATGAAGACAAGCCGCGCCGGATCGAGATCGAACTGGCCGTCGAACCAGTCGCGGAGACGCTTCAGGAGGTCGGGACACTCCTGCTCCACTGCATGTGCGGTCTTTTTTGAATGTCCAGCCGCGCCTTCGCAGCCAGACATCGAGTGCGCTGCGGCCAATGGAGACGGCTCTCCCCTCACGCAATGGCAGGACCATCTCGTTGAGGGTAATGTCTTTCGCCTCTTTGATCATGCCGACGATGAGGTCCTCGTGGGCATCGAGGCGCGAACCGCCGCGTCGGCCCTGTTTCGCAGGCTTCAACCGACCAGCGCGCGCACTCGCAATCCAAGCGATCGCTGTCGAAATGCCAATCTCAAATCGGTCGCTGCTGAGCGCGCCGACATGCCATCCCGTGACGCAGCCAGAACGCGACTACTCAGATCATCGCTGAAAGCTCGGGCATATTGCCTCCGACCAAATCACCATTCGGAGCGATTGAACCAGAATTCGGGGGTCAGGGGAATCCTCAACACGATTCCGTTCAACGGACGCGCTCTAGCGCCAAAGCATGGAAGCCGGTTTACCGTTGTGGGGGAGCGAGATTAAAGCGCCTTTCTCCGCTCTCAAAATTTTTAATGATGGATCCCTTGGGACAATGGACGCCGTTGAACGACTTCTAGCTACTAGAGCTGTAGGGGGAAGGTTGAATGACCCGCCGGAAAGGCATCGCAAAGATCTGATACACGAATGACTTCCAATTTATTGCGCCGGCGACGACAGAAGTTAACCAGTCGGCATTGTCGCGCACAGCAACCTAGAGGATCTCTGAAATGAGTGAGGTCCGCTCTATTTCCCCTTCATTGCCAACAATG
Organism: Agrobacterium vitis; assembly: GCF_013337045.2. Lineage (NCBI taxonomy): Bacteria > Pseudomonadati > Pseudomonadota > Alphaproteobacteria > Hyphomicrobiales > Rhizobiaceae > Gillisella > Gillisella vitis. The sequence continues at coordinate 169,723 of NZ_CP118261.1, read as the reverse complement.
TTTGGGTGTCGCAACCACGCCGCGCTCGTGCAAAATCGCACATAGGCGACGGCAAGGTGGGCAGTCAGCCATACCGATGGATTGAGTTCACTTCGGCCATAAGTATGCCAGAGTGGCTCGACTTTCATGGATAAGAACCGAGTTCAAGGTAAGGAAAGTGCGATGATCTGACTACCGCCGCAATATCGGCGGCGGCTTTGAAAATTAGTCGACCGGCTATTTCTGTCTCCACCGTATTGGCGGTTGGCGCATCAAGAGATCTTACTTTCGCTCCACGACTTCCTTCGGCAGAGCATGGCCATGGTGGCGCTGGTATATATCGTTGAGTTTACCGTTCTTCAGATTGTCGGCAACCCATTGATCGAGTGCTGCGAGCAACTCAGGCTCGTTTTTCCGGACACCGATGGCAAGGTCGAAGACGCGGATCGTAAATTTCGGCTCGAACGGATTTCCTTTGCTCTTTACCGCAATCTGTTTGATCAGCGCTTCTGAGGAGGCGACAATCGTCGCCTGCCCCGACACAGCTGCTGTCACCATCGCGCCTTCATCATCATAGCGGGCGATCGTGTAACCGAACTCCGTTGCCCGCTTCGTCATGTCCGTATCCTGCGTCGTTCCACGGCACACGGTAACGACCTTGCCTCTCAGATCCGTCCAATCCCTGATCTGCAGCGAAGCGGGTGCAGCGACCATAGACAACTGGCCGGAATAGGGCTTCGAAAACGCGATGACCTGCTTACGCTCCGGAGTCACTGCCAGGGTCGAGATGACGACATCTGCCTTGTTGGTCTGCAGGTTCGGGATGCGTGTCGCGCCGGTCGTCTGGATAAGTTCCAGCTGAACACCCCAGTCTCTCGCAAGCAGTTCGGCAGTTTCGACATCCGAGCCGACAGGTTTGAGACCTGCATCGAGCATCCCGTTCGGTGGGCTGGCAAGATCAATCGCCACGCGGATCTTGCCAGCCGTTTTGATGTCGCTGAAACTGTCTGCTGCCGCTTTGGCCGCGACTGTCACAGCCATTGCTCCTAAAATGCCAATTATGGCCAAAGTCTTTCGGATTGCCATGCGTTCTCCTCCACTTTTTCTCTTGTTGACGGCTTTAGGAATTTAACCTCGGAAGCCTTGCGCAATGGCAAGGCTTCCGGGTCCATTCGGAATTCACGGTGGCAAAATCACTCCTCCAGACCCAACCACCGCAGTCGCTAGCGACTTGGTCGCTGTCACTTTGGGTTGACGATCTCCGCCGGGATTGGCGTGCCGTGATACTTCTGATAGATCTCGTTGAGCTTCCCGTTCTGAAGGTTTGAAGCTACCCATTCGTTCAATTTCGCCAACAGTTCTGGTTCGTTCTTGCGAACGCCAATCGCGAGGTTCAGCACGCGAATGGTGATCTTCGGCTCAAAGGCCAGCGTCGGGTTCTTGTCATGAACCTGCTTGACCAGCGTGGCGGAGGTCGCGATCAACTTGGCCTGGCCGGATACGGCGGCTGTCACCATCGTCGCATCGTCGTCGTAACGCGTCACCGTGAAGCCATGCTCGGCCGCCATCTTGGTCAGCTCGGTATCCTGGGTCGTGCCGCGGGTCACAGTGATGGCCTGCCCCTTGAGATCGGCCCAATCCTTGATCGGCGAGGCCGCCGGCGCGGCGATGACGGACTGGAGGCCAGCATAGGGCTTCGAGAAATCGATCACCTGGGCGCGTTCCGGGGTGACAGACAGGGTGGAGATGACGATATCCGCCTTGTTGGTCTGCAGGTTCGGAATACGGGTCGCGCCCGTCGTCTGGACGAACTCGACCTCGACACCCCAATCCTTGGCCAGCTGCTGGGCCGTCTCCACGTCGGAACCGACGGGCTTGAGGTTCGCGTCCAGCATGCCAGACGGCGGGATGGCAAGATCGGTTGCGATGCGGATCTTCTTTGCGGCCAGGATGTCGGCAAAGGTGTCGGCGGATGCCGGCAGCGACTGGCTTGCTAGAACAGCACCTACTGTACCAACCAGTGCAAGCGTTTTCAGAAATTTCATCTTTATTCCTCCGGTTTGATGAAAATTACAGATCGTGGCTCAGGAACTCCTGCAGCTCCGATGTTTGCGGAGCACTTAGCATCCCGGCATCGCCTTCCTCGTGGACAAGGCCGCGATGCATGAAGATGACGCGGTCCGCCACCTTGCGTGCGAAGTTCATTTCATGGGTGACCATGATCATGGTCATGCCGCTTTCGGCGAGCTTCTCGATGACGCGCAACACCTCGCCGGTCAGCTTGGGATCGAGCGCCGACGTCACCTCGTCGAACAGCATGACCTTCGGTTCCATCGCCAGCGATCTGGCGATAGCGGCTCGCTGCTGCTGTCCACCGGACAGCTGTTCGGGATAATTGTCGGCCTTGTCGGATAGGCCCACCCTCTCAAGTGCAGCAAGAGCCAGCTCATGGGCCTGTGTCTTCGGCAATTTCTTGACCGAGCACGGCGCGAGCAAGATGTTCTCCTCGATCGTGAGGTGCGGAAACAGATTGTAGCTCTGGAACACGATGCCGACGTCGAGCCTGAGCTTTCTCAGATTGAGGTTCGGATCGTGAACCCTGTGGTCCGCCACCGTGATCTCACCGCTGTCGATCACCTCCAGCCGATCGATGCAGCGCAGAGCCGTGCTCTTACCTGAGCCGCTGGCACCGATGAGTGCTGCAACCTGCCCCTTGTCCACGGAAAATGTTACACCCTTGAGCACGGTGATCGCGCCAAAGCTCTTCCTCACGTCATTCAGTGCAATCATTGGCATGCTCTGCCTCCCTCAAACTCTTCAGCTTTGTGTCGCTGGCTTAACCGTCGTCCGCATTCTCGGACCCCGCCGCTCGAGCTTCTGACTGAATGCCGACAGCGGAAAGCAGAGGCAAAAGTAGAGGGCTGCAACGACGAGATAGATGAGGAAGGGCTCGAAGATGGAATTGTTGATGAGCTGCCCGGCGCGCGTCAGCTCGACAAAACCGACGACTGACGCGAGCGATGTATTCTTGACGATCTGGACGCTGAAACCGACCGTCGGTGGGGTCGCGATCCTTACCGCCTGTGGCAGGATGACCTTGAACATGCGTTGCATCTTCGACAGCGCCAGGCATTCCGCCGCTTCCCACTGCGCCTTGGGCACGGATTCCAGACAACCTCGCCAGATCTCGCCCAGATAGGCGCTGACATAGATCGTCAGAGACAGGCCAGCGGCAAATAGCGGCGTGATGGAGAAACCGAGCGTCGGCAGGCCGAAGTAGATGATGAACATGATCACGAGTAGTGGCGTGCCCTGGATCAGTTGGACATAGGCGCCAGTGAAGATGCGAACCGTGCGTGACGGCGTAATTCTGCCCAAAGCCACAAGAAAGCCGAACAGTCCGCCACCGACGAAGGCCATGACGCTCAGCACAAGCGTCCAGAAGGCTCCGGTCACCAGAAACTGCAGATGGTTGATATTGAATGCCGTGGTCATCGTTCCCTCCTCACAGCGGCGTGCCGAGCCGGCGACGGCGCGGGAACATGAGCATGCCAAGCGCCCAGAAGACGGCCCGCATGACCAGCGACAGAAAAAGATAGAGAACCGCCACAACGATATAGGCTTCGAAAGGCCGGTACGTTTCTGACTGGATGAAATTCGCCGCCGCCGTCAGTTCCTCGGCTGAGATCTGCGAGGTGACCGACGAGGCAAGCATCAGCAGGATGAACTGGCTGGTGAGAGCCGGATAGACCCGCTCCATGGCGGGACGCAGTCCCACATGCCAGTAGAGTTGCACCGGCGAAAGCCCGAGGCATTCGCCGGCTTCCCACTGTCCCTTCTGGATCGAATCGAAACCCGCCCGCATGATCTCGGCCGTATAGGCGCCGACATTGACGGTCAGCGCGATCACCGCGACCACAAGCGCGCTGAACGAGAAGCCCAGGCTCGAAAGGCCAAAGTAGATCACGAAGATCTGAACCAGAAACGGCGTGTTTCGGAAGCTCTCGACATAGGTTGCCGCGACCCACTGGAGCACGGGTCCGCCCGACCGGCGCGCGATAGCGCAGGCCGTGCCGATCAGGAACCCGGTGATCGTCGTGATCAGAGCGAGCTGAGCCGTCAGCGCCATCCCGTCGATCAGCATCTGCCACCGGAGAAGGACGACAGAAAAATCGAGGGTCATGACTGATTTTCCATGACCGGAAGGCGCGATGCGTCCTGCCCCGTCATCCGGTCATAGACCCGGAACAGCGCCTGGTTGCCATTCGAGCCCTCACCGTGAGCACGGGCCTCCACATATTGTGCGGTGACGAGTGAAGTGCCAGGCAGCGCGACATCGTTCTGTCCGGCCATTTCGAGCACGAGGCGAAGGTCCTTGAGCATCAGGTCGATGCGGAAGCCGGCGCCGGCATCGCCTGCGATCATCGCGGGGCCGAGCTTTTCGAGCATCCACGACGAGGCCGAGCCGCCGAGCAGCACGTCCCGCATCTGCGACAGGTCGACGCCGCTTGCCCGGCCGAGGGCAAGCGCCTCGCAGACGGCCTGAATGTTGATCGCGCAGACAAGCTGGTTGCACAGCTTGACCGTTTGACCTGCACCCGGCGCACCGACATGGCTGATCGTCGTTCCCATCACCCGCAGCACGGGCTCGGCACGGTCGAATGCCGCGCGGTCGCCGCCCACCATGATCGAAAGCGCCGCATTCTTGGCACCAATCGGGCCGCCGGACACCGGTGCATCAAGCATTGTGATGCCCTGTCCAGCAAGGGCCGCCCCCATCGCCCGGGTGGCTTCCGGCGAGATCGTGCTCATGTCAATGAAGATGCTGCCGCTCTTCATGTTGGCCAGCACGCCGTCGCGGTTGACGACATCATCGACCTGCGGTGTGTTGGGCAACATCGAGATGGCGATCTCGGCATCCTTGACGGCCACAGCCACGCTCTCGCAGCGTGTCGCGCCCTTTGCCACGACAGCATCGGCCGCAGCGGACGATATATCGAACACGCTCAGCGGATAACCAGCGCCGGCAAGATGAAGCGCCATTTCGCGGCCCATCACGCCCAGTCCGATAAATGCCAGTTTGGGTAGATCTTGATTCGTCATGTCGCTCTCTCCCTGCGTCACGAGCCAGTGTCGGTCAGTTGGCCTGCTCCATGGCAGTGAGCTTTTCGACGCGACGGACAAAATCCTCGTTGCGGTCGAATTCCGCCTCGAGATAGGCGACGACGAGATCACGAGCGAGCCAGGGGCCGACGATCTTGGCGCCAATGCACATGACGTTGACATCGTCATGCTCGACGCTCTGATGGGCCGAATGCACGTCGTGGCAGACGGCCGCGCGAATGCCGTTGACCTTGTTGGCCGCAATCGCGGCGCCAACGCCGGTGCCGCAAACCAGGATGCCACGTTCGGCTGCTCCGTCGCGGACCTTCTTGCAGAGAAGGCCTGCAATATCCGGGAAATCGACGGGCTCCTGCGTGAAGCTGCCGATGTCTTCTACGACATGGCCGAGTTCTTCGAGCACCGCGATGACATCCGCCTTCAGCGGAAAACCCGCGTGATCGCTGCCGATGACAATATTCATGATTATCCTCCCGTTTGATTGAATGGAAACTAGGCCGAAACGCCGGTTCCTATGGAAATGTCGTGCAGGTTGGCACGGCGCCGGAAATCGGCGCCGATTTCGAAATGCTGGTGGAGCAGATCATCGGCCCGGACGCGATCGCGGGCCGCAAGCGCCTCCAGGATCAGGCGATGGTGATCGATCAGGAACTCTTCTATTCCTTCGACCCGGATGATCTTCTCGCGGCGCTCCAGGTGGGAGCGCATCATCAGCTGGGAAATCGACGCATAGATCGTGACGAGCGTCGGTGAATGGGACGCGCTGACGATCGCCTCGTGAAACTGGAAGTCGGCGATGCCGCCAGCTTCCGGATTATCGATCGTAGCGACGATATGTCGAAGTGCATTTGTGACATTGGCGAAATCCTGCTCGGTGGCTCGCTGGCAGGCAAGCCGCACGGCGTGATGCTCGATCGCCTTTCTCGCCTCCATGATGTCGCCAGTCACGTTCGAGCCGTGGGCGAGCATGAAGCTGAAGACATCACCTAGCGCGGTGGCATCGGGACGCCGGACGATCGTGCCGACCCCGTGCCTGATCTCGACGGCACCAATCATTGACAAGGCTCGCAACGCCTCGCGAAGAACGGGGCGACTGACATTCAGGTGAGCTGCCAGCTCTCGCTCGGGCAAAAGACAGTCCCCCGCCTTCAGTTCACCCGACAACAACTGGTCTCGCAGAAACGCTGCCACTCGATTGTGGGCCCCTGCCTCTTGCGGTTCACGACGAATAGTCTTGCTGTCGGTCATTTAATTGTCCATACCGTGGTATGACCACTCATATAGCCACAGCAACGCCTCCGTCAAGCGGTGTCTTGGCGTGGCTCCGAAATCAAGCTCGGAAGGTCGGCGTCGTAGCGGCAACCGAGGAAGGAAGGAGAGAAGACGATGATATGCGTATTGGGGTCCATCAACATGGATTTGGTTGCCAGGACAGAGCGCATACCCGGCCCCGGCGAAACCGTGGCGGGACAGTCATTCGCGACAACGTCAGGGGGCAAAGGCGCCAATCAGGCGCTTGCAGCCCGACTTGCCGGCAGTGCGGTCAAGATGGTCGGAGCGGTCGGCGACGATGTATTCGCGGCCGCAGCACTTGCCGAATTGAATGCTGCATCGGTCGACCTTTCCGGGGTCCAGACCCAGCCGGCTGCGACCGGCACGGCGATCATCCTCGTCGACGCGTCGGGGCAGAACATGATCACGGTAGTGCCGGGCGCCAACGCGCTGGTAACGCCGGACATGGCGCGCTCATTGGTCGCTTCGATGAAGTCTGGGGACATTCTCCTTCTCCAGATGGAAATATCGGCGGACAGCGCTGAAACAGCGCTCATGGCAAGCCGGGAAAAGGGCATCGTCACCATGCTGAACATCGCCCCCTTCACGGCCGAGACGGCACGGCTCGCAATGCTGGCCGATATCGTCGTCGCCAATGAGAGCGAGTTCGGATTGCTGACCGGACAAACGATTGAGGATCGGGCCGCATCCATGTCCGCACTCAAAGCACTCTATGGGCATTCCGGACAGACGATTGTCGTCACGCTTGGAGCGGCTGGGGTCGTTGCTATTCGCCGGAACGAGATCCTATCCGCCGAAGGCCTGACGATAGAGCCCGTCGATACGGTCGGCGCCGGCGATACCTTCTGCGGCTACCTGGCAGCCAGTCTAGATCAGGGAAAATCATTCCCGCAAGCACTACGACGTGCAGCGGCGGCCGGCTCCCTCGCTTGCCTGAAGCATGGCGCTCAAACGTCAATGCCAGCGGCGTCATCGCTTGATGCTGCCCTTCTCGATCGGAAGTGACGACGCTTTTTTCGAGACAATCAGTGGTCGATATATCTCCGCATGGAAACACGCGGTGTGAAAGTCGCGGACGTGAACAAGGCGGTCACCCGGACATCCTGTTTTTCCAACATCACCAGCAATAACATGGGTTGGGACTAGGATCCGTAGACACGTCTTTTCATTAACGATGGCAACGGGCGCTTCAGGACGAGACCAATGCCCGATTGCCGAAGAACACACTTTCAAGCTGGGCAGGAACTATTCTCGATCGGAACGATGATGGCGCACCGGATCTTCTCGTTGGCGCGATCCAGGTCCCTAAATTTGTTCCTCTGCAGCCTCGGGCGTGGCAGAATGATGGAACGGGCAAGTTTATCGACGTGTCGGCCGACGTGGTTCCGGGGATTACCGTCTGGCGAAGCTGGAGCGCTGGCACGGTGACCTTGACGGCGACGGCAAGCAAGATATTCTTATCGGCGGCTGGGGCACGCAGGCACGACTGCTGCTTACCGATGTCGAAGGCTGCAGATCTAGCCTGCCGCCACAGCAGGAAATCACTCCGACATCACGCTAATTGAATACAGGGGGGCGATGGCGCTGTCTGTCGGCCCACTGAGATAGCGAAGCATGAGAGATCGAATGGAGGGGCAGTACAGATGGTTCATACTGGCGGCAGGCTGGCTGCAGAGATGTCCACCCAGAATCTAAACTCGGCGACCATGGGAGGCACCGCGGTCGGCTCCCGTTCAAGAGATAAGGCAGATGAGTTCGCGTTCCAATTTGACATTCCAAGGGCACACGGCTCCCACGACGTCAGGTCTTGACCAAACTTTCCAACGGAATTTCGAGCGTCAGCGATAGGCCTTCACTCGTCCAATCCCTGGAGATCGCGCCGTTCAATCCTTGCAAGGCAGCTTTTTCCAAGGTCGTTCCGAAGCCTGCCCTTGTCGATACTTCGGGCGGTGGCGGAGAGCCTCTCTCGTCCCACCTCAAATGCAGAAGTTCTTCGGCCGCAGTAACATCGATGGTCAGGCGTCCCTCGGATGTCGATAGTGCACCGTACTTGGCGGCATTGGTGGTCAGTTCGTGCAAAAGTAGTGCAAGCGATGTGAGGGCGGTGCCTGTCAATGGCGCGTCCGAACCGGTGATCGTTATGCGAGAACCCTCTGCGTGATCATGCGGCGCCACGATCGCTTTCAGCAGTGCGGTGACCGTGGTCGCGATCTGGCCACCATCGTTGCCTGTCTCAAAGTCGGGTAATGTCAGTTCATGGGCTCGTGCCAGCGCATGCATACGAGACCGAAGATCGGTTTCAAGCTCGGCAACACTGGTGGCAGGCCGGGCACTCAGCGATATCAGCCCGGCAGCCAGGCTGAAGAGATTTTTGATGCGGTGGTTGATCTCGCGGAGCAGGATATCCTTGTGGCCGGCGGCATCTTTCAGCGCTTGGGCATGTTTTACGAGTTCGTCGCGTTGCGCTGCAAGCTGTTGCCGCTGGCGATAGAGCTCAAAAAAAACGTCAACCTTGCTGCGCAGAATATCCGGTTCGATCGGTTTCTGAATGAAATCGACGGCACCTGCCTCGTAACCGCGAAAGCGGCGATGCGCGTCGGTGGTGCCTGCGGTGACGAAGATGATCGGGATGCGTCGGGTTCGCTCATTGCCGCGCATCAACTCCGCAAGCTCGAACCCATTGAGACCCGGCATCTGCACGTCGACGAGCGCCAGAGCGACGTCGTTGTGCAGCAGAATTTCCAAAGCCTGATCGCCCGATTTTGCCTTGAGAATAAGAAGATCATTGCGACGAAGCAGCGCTTCCAGTGACAGGAGGTTTTCCTCAAGGTCATCGACCAGTAGAAACGGCACAGGCTCCATATTCGTCTTAAACCTCTCTTAAATATTCTGCGATCGCGTCGAGCGACAAGACACGGGCACTCGGACACAATTGAATGGCAGCTTCGGGCATTGCGGACGCGAACGCATCCGCTGGATCCTGGACAAGCGCCGCTCCCCCTGCGTCTACTACAGCCTGCAACCCCTTGGCGCCATCGCTGTTGGCGCCCGTGAGCACGATTGCGATCAAGGCCGGCCCGTAAGCGTCCGCGGCGCTCTCAAATAGAACGTCGATCGAGGGGCGGGAGAAGAGGACGGGCTCGTCGCTAGACAGTGCAAGGCTCCTATCGGCTTCAAGCAGTAGATGATAGTCCGGCGGCGCGAAATAGATCGTCCCGCCGGCGAGCGGCTCCTTGTCCTCGGCCTCACGCGCCGAAAGTTGGCACTTCGCCTGGAAAAGCTCGGCCATGACGCTACGTTTGTCCGGCGGAACGTGCACGACAACAATGATCGGTAATCGGAAGTCTCGCGGCAGAACCGGCAAAATCGCCGATAGTGCCTCAAGAGCGCCGGCTGACGCACCGATTACGATCGCTTCGGGATTTACCGACATCATTCACCCCGCCTCTGATAGATTTTCTCCTCTCGCACAAAGTCCGAGAAAGAACCACCTTGGTTCGAAAAGCGGAGACTCTCCTTGGAGCCAAGGCCGAGGAAACCCTTGCGAGCGAGAGAATCCTTGAACAGTCCAAGCGCTCGGTCCTGCAAGGGACGATCGAAGTAGATCATGACATTCCGGCAGGAGATCAGCTGCATCTCGGCAAACACAGCATCGGTGACGAGGCTGTGATCCGAAAACAGGACGTTGCGGCGCAGGGTGCTGTCGAAGACCACGCTGCCATAGGCGGCTTGGTAGTAATCGGACAGAGAGGATTTCCCCCCGGACTTTCGGTGGTTCTCGGTAAAAAGTTGAACCCGCTCCAAAGCATAGATACCTGCCTCGGCCGACTGCAGTGCCTCCTGATTGATATCGGTTGCGTAAAACAGCGTGCGGTCTTCCAGGCCCTCCTCGCGAAACAGGATAACCAGCGAGTACAACTCCTCACCTTCGCTGCATCCGGCAACCCAAACCTTGAGCGAAGGATAGGTTCGCAGATGCGGCACCACCTTCTCCCGGATCGCCTTGAAATAGCTCGGATCGCGAAACATCTCGCTGACCTGGACGGTAAGATACCGTAGGAGCTTCGGCAACATACCGGGATCGTGGAGCAGACTTTCCTGCATTGCCGAAAAGGTCTCGAACCCAAGCTGTTGGCGAGCCTGCTTGAGGCGTCGCTTTATCGAGGCCATCGCGTAGTTGCGGAAGTCGTAGTGGTATTTGAGGAACAAGGCCTCCAGCAGGAGGCGGATCTCGATGTCTTCGATCTTTTCCGGCGCGGGCGTCTCGCTCATTTCGGCATCCACACACGGACGAGCGACAATAGTTTTTCGACATCCAATGGTTTTGCCATATAGTCGTTGGCGCCGGCATCGATGCAACGCTGTTGATCATCGGGCATGGCCTTGGCAGTCAGCGTGATGATTGGCAGCTTCTTCCATGCCGGATTTTTACGAATCTCTCGCGTGGCGGTGAGGCCGTCCATGACGGGCATCATGACGTCCATGAGCACAAGATCGATCGCCGCGCTTGCCGCCGACGATGCGGTCTGGAGAGCATCAAGTGCCTCTTGGCCGTTACGCGCAATCTGAATGACAACACCGCGGGGCTCAAGGATGTTGGTGAGGGCATAGACATTGCGGACGTCATCTTCCACGACGAGAACGCGGCGGCCTTCAAGAAGCGAATCCCTGTTCTGGGCCTTGCGGATCATTTTCTGCTGTTCGTCCGGCAGTTCGGAAATCACCTTGTGAAGGAACAGGCTCACCTCGTCGAGCAGGCGCTCGGGCGACTTTGCTCCCTTGATGATGATCGATTTTGAATAGCGGCGAAGACGTTGTTCGTCGTCGGCCGAAAGGTCGCGTCCAGTGTAGACGATAACGGGTGGAAACGCGTAGGCGCTCTCGCGGCTCAGCGTTTCAAGCAGGGAATAGCCGGAGGCGTCCGGCAAGGATAGATCCAGCACCATGCAGTCGAAGGTCTGCTGCTTGAGCAGTTCCAGGCATTCGGCGGCGGTGCTGGCGGTGACAGTCTCGACATCGCCAGAACTCAGCAACCTTGCAACGGCATCGCGCTGCACCGGGTCGTCCTCGACGATGAGGATCCGATGTACGCCCTGGGACAGCTTGAACTCGAGCTTCTCCAGCACTTCGACCAGTTGCTCGCGCATGACGGGCTTGACGGCGTATCCGACTGCGCCAAGCGACAGAGCGGTCTCCGCATGATCGCTGCCCGAGACAATGTGAATTGGGATATGGCGCGTCTGCACATCGTGCTTGAGCCGGTCGAGGACGGCAAGCCCGGACTGATCCGGTAGACCGACATCGAGGATGATCGCGCTCGGCATATATTCCTTGGCGAGGTTCAAGGCTTCCTCGGCCGTTCCAGCGACCAGAGAGCGGAATCCCATCTCACGAGACAGATCACGGACGATGCCAGCAAATGATGCGTCGTCTTCGATGACCAAAAGCACGCGTTTCGCGTCGGTCAATGTATCACGATCATCCTCGACCTTCGACGCTGGTCTTGGGGTTACCGGTCGGGCCAGTTCCGACGACGGCCGCTCCGACTCAACGGCAGCGCTTGGGGGCGCGTCGCGCGGTGCGACTTTGGCTGGATCGTAGGCTGGCGGAATGGCGAGCGTGAAGGTACTGCCCTCGCCCGGCTGGCTTTCCAGTCCGAGAGAGCCGCCCAGGAGGCGCACGAGCTCACGGGAAATCGACAGTCCCAGACCGGTGCCCCCATACTTTCGACTGATCGTGCCGTCAGCCTGGTGGAACGCCTCGAAAACGCTTCGCTGCTGCTCCTTGGCGATGCCAATGCCAGTGTCTGACACGGAGAAGGCAACCTGACCGTCGGAAACCGATCGGATCGACAGTCTTACCCGGCCGGCTTCCGTGAATTTGATGGCGTTGGAAAGGAGGTTCTTCAGCACCTGTTCGAGGCGCTGCTGATCGGTCTCGATGGTCGCGGGGCAATCGGGGCCAATCTCGACCGAAAAATCAAGCTTCTTGTCGGCTGCCAAGGGTTGAAAGACTTGCCGCAGGTTGCCGGCCAGTTGCTCGACCGTTACCACTTCGGGCCGTATGTCGACATGGCCAGCTTCGATCTTGGACAGATCGAGAATATCGTTGATCAGGTTCAGAAGATCGTTGCCTGAAGACTGGATCGTCTGTGCGAACTTGACCTGCTCGGCGGTGAGATTTTCGTTCGGGTTGTCGGCGAGCAGCTTCGCAAGGATCAGCGAGGAATTGAGCGGCGTGCGCAGTTCGTGCGACATGTTGGCGAGGAAGTCAGACTTGTATCGGCTTGCTTGCTCAAGCTCCCGCGCCTTGAGCTGAACAGAAGCGTTTGACCGTTCAAGATCATCCTTATGAACCTCCAGCGCTTGGGCTTGCTCTTCGAGCTGTGAATTTGTCTGCTCAAGTTCAACCTGTTGCTGTTCAAGGCGCGCCTGCGACTCCTTCAGCGCCCGGCCCTGCTCCTCCAGCTCTTCATTCGATACGCGCAGCTCCTCGCTCTGGGTCTGCAGCTCCTCCGACTGACGTTGCGTTTCTTCGAGCAGATTCTGAAGCTCACTGCGATAAATTCCGGACCGCACGGCGATGGCGACGGCTTCCGAAGCGCGTTCCAGGAGCGTGACGATGCGTTCGTCGATCGGACGCAGAAAGCCCAGCTCGATGACGGAATTGACAGTGCCGTCGACGCGTCCCGGCAGGATGACCAGATGCTTCGGCTTATCCCGTCCAAGAGCGGAGCCGAAGGCGAGATAGCCATCTGGCACCTCGCCCACCATCATTGCTCTACCTTCAGCAGCAGCTTGCCCCAAAAGACCTTCTCTGGCTTTGAACCGCATCGGGACGCTAGCGTCATCCGGAATGCCGTAGACGGCAGCGCGCTGATAGTGATCGCCGGCGCCGGTGAATACGGCTCCCGCGACAGCGCCGACATAGCGCGTCAGGAAGTCGAGGATGCTATTGCCGAGCTGTTCCATCGGTTGATCGCCCAACAAAGCGCCGGACAAGCCGACTTCTCCGGACTGAAGCCATTCTTCTCGTCTCCGAGCCATAGTGGCCCTGCGCATCAACAAGCCAATCGCCACTGTTAGTCCGATGCCGAGCAGCCCCGCTAGAAGCGTACTGAGAAGTGCTCTCTGCTGTGCAGCGTTCATTTCGGCGAGCCGCTGCACCCGAACCTCTGTTTGTCCCTGCGCCAAGGCGGAGATTTGAGCGCGGATAGCATCCATCTCGAGCTTCCCGCGGTCGGAGTTGACGACGGCAAGTGCCGCCTCCAGCCCTGCCGTGCGGCGAAGTTCGATCGTCTCGTTAAGTTCGGAAAGTTTGCCATCGACATGTTGCCGGAGCGCAGTCAGTCGCGGGCTCTGTCCGATATTGGACCCACTTAACTGCGCGATTTTATCGAGTTGCGTCGGGATTGCTCGTAGCGCCGCATTGTAGGGTGCCAGATAACTTTCGTTATTGGTCAGCAGGAAACCCCGCTGTCCGGTTTCAGCATCCTGCAGATGAGAAAGCAGCTCGTCCAGCGCGACGATGGCGACATGCGTCTGGACAACCTTCTCATTGCCATCGCGCAAAGCCTGCAGGTTGAAATTGGCAACAAACCCGCTGATTAGGAAGAAGATTATCGCGCCTAAAAGGCCAAGGGCAACGCCGGGATCGAGACCGAGGTTTCGGCGTGACGGATCGGGCGCAGCGCTTTTCTTCATAGGTGATTCTCGTTTTCAGGGTGGGCGGGAAGGGATCAGCAAGCGATTAGAAATGATCGTTCCTGTGAAGAGCATGCCATTGTGGGTGTCAACTGGAAAAGACCGCCACGCGCGATCACCTGCCATAAACCCCGGAGCGATAAGTCTGAGCAGCTGGAAGATAACACTCCATGGCCAGAAGACGCTCTTAAAATCCCTTATGACTTTGGGCCCCCTATCGGCGAGCAAGGTGTGGGTTTTTTGGAAAGTCATGGACTACGGCTGCAGCGGTTTTGTGATTGTTTGCCTGCCGTTCGCTTAGATGTAACAGACGTGGCGGCCATGGCCGCCGCAGACTACTTGCAGCTTGGTGATCAGTCCGCCACGGCTGCGTCCGATACATCGGGGTAGAGCCCCTTTTAAGCAGACTGGCAGCGGTGCGATTCGCTTTAAGATGGGTTGCATCGATCATCAGATTGTCTGGTTCCCCGCCTTGAGCTGCCAGTTATGCAAGGATGCGATTGAACACACCAGGCCGGATCCACCGGATGAAGCGATTGTAGATGGTTTTGTGCGGGCCATAGTCTGCAGGGGCATCCCCCCATCGAAGGCCATTGCGGATCACGAACAGGGTGCCGCTCAAAACCCGTCGATCGCTACTCGCGGCACCCCGTGCGACAACGGGAAATAAGGCTCAATCCGGCGCATCTGTTCCGAAGTCATCATCAGCAAGTGAGACAAGGCAGTATCCTCCTGCAACCTTGAATCATCTCCTTGAAGTCAACTCAAAGATTAATACGTCCTGACCCCAGGTGGCGATCAGCGAAATCCGGTATTACTGTTGATCGGCGGGGTTATGCAGGATCGTTCGCAGGGCCGACGACATCGGGAAATTGAGATTGATTCCGTTGGGTGGAATTGGTGACATGAACCAGCGATCGTACGTGTCCTTGATTTCATCTCCTTGGAAAATCTGACGCAATGCCGCGTTGACATCTTCCCTGAAAGTATTGTCGCCCTTCCTGAACATCAGGCCGTAGGGTTCCGGAGCCATGAGAGAGTCGTCTGAAAGGTTATATTTCTCCGGAGCTCCGGAGTTTGCTATGGTTACTGCCAGCAGAATGCTATCCATGACATAGGCCGATGCCCTCCCCTCGGTCACCATCGCAAAAGCGGTCGGCTGGTCGCTACTTGGCACAACCGCGATGTGGAGATTTCGGCTGCGGTTGATGCTATTGAGATAACCGATATTGTTTGTGGCCACCGGCGAAGTCACCGTTCGACCAGCGAGATCTTCAATTCTATGTAGGTTACTCGCCTTGAGAGAAACGAACTGGGTCGCCGTCAAAAAATGAGCATAGGAAAATGCCACGCTCTTTCGACGTTCGGCGGTGTTCGTGGTCGAAACACACTCGATATCAATCGTCCCGTCCATGACCTTTGCAAACCGGTTCGCCGCTGAGCGTGGCTCGTATTCGATCTTCAGGTCTGGCCGAGTATACTTTTGCCTCAAGCTGTCGACAATTCGCAAACATAAATCGATCGAGTAACCGATCGGCTTACCAGACGCGTCCAGAAACGAGAAAGGTGCGTCATCTGTCGAATATCCTATCCGGATGATCCCGGTTTGCAGAATTCTATCGAGTATCGGAGAATTTTCTGCAAAAGCCCCCTTTCCGGTAAAAGCAACCAGAACGAATACCAACAGAAGTCTCAGGCGTCTCGTCTTCAACATATTCAATGTCCCCCTCAAAGTAGAAAAGACGTCAATCCTTATACTCCACTGGATCAGCATAAGCCTTCTTCAGGACCCCAGACATCGGAAGATTGAGGTTCATGCCCGACGGCGGGATCGGTGATGTGAACCATTTCGCGTAGATAGCATCCATCTCAGGGCTCATGAACAGTTTACGCAGACTGTCGTTGACGACCGTTTTGAACGCCTCGTCGTCTTTCCGAAGCATCAGGCCGTAAGGCTCTGGCTTGCTCAGCATATCCTCGGACAGCAAATATTTTGACGGATCATCCGACTGGGCGATCATGGCAGCAAGTAGGATACCGTCCATCACGAAAGCATGCGCCCGCTCGGACACGACCAGATTGAAGGCCTCCTCATTGGTCTTGGTCGCTATCACCGCTATGCTGAGCTTCTTCTCACGGTTGATAGTATTGAGTTGATCGATATTCACCGTACCCGACGCCGACGTCACTGTTCGACCGGTAAGATCCTCGATTGACGTGATGCTGTCGCTTCGGCGCGTCACAAACTGGGTAGCGGTCAGAAAGTCAGGATAGGAAAATTCAACTGTTTTGCGCCGTTCGGCATTGTTGGTGGTTGCCGCGCACTCGATATCGATCGTCCCGTTCTTGACGAGGATGAAACGTGTCGCCGGCGTTGCAAGAACATATTCTAATTTGAGATCTTCTCGTTTGAGGTGCTTGCCAATATCCGCCGCAACATGCTGGCAAAGGTCCATCGAGAACCCGATGATGTCTCCGGACGGCGTCTTGTACGAAAACGGAGGTTCGGTCTGGCGATAGCCTAAAGTAATGACACCGCTCCTTGCGATCTTGTCGAGCGTGGCTTCGCCAGCCAGCGCGTTAGCAGTTGCCACGCAAGCAAGTGTCAGGGCGGTCAGTGCGGTACCAATGCTGCGCATGCAAAATCCTCGCTTTTTCCTATGAAATTTTTGACCGCGAATCCGGACGTGTTTCGCTGCTATGGATGCCGGGAACGACAGAAGGAGACGGTCGGCCGAAGTGGTATCCCTGCCCTTGCGTGCAGCCGGAGAGCCTGAGGATTTCAGCCTGGGCCTCGTTTTCCACCCCTTCGGCAGTCACTGTGATGTCTAATTGCCGCGTCAAGGCAATGACCGCTGCGACGACTGTCGCCGACGGAGCGTCGTGTGGCAACCCGGAGACGAAGGCGCGGTCGATCTTTAATTTCTTGAACGGCACGCGCAGAAGCGAGATGAGCGATGCATAACCTGTCCCGAAATCGTCGAGGACGATGGAAACTCCGGCCTTAGCCAAGGCAGTCAATGCGGCTATACTGACTTCATCTTCCAGGACGAGGCTTTCAGTCACTTCAAGTTCCAAGCGCTCTGGTTCCAACCCGGACACGCTCAGCATCCTGAGGACGTCTGGTGCGAAATCCGGCTCGCGCAACTGGAGGGCGGAAATATTGACTGCCACCTTAATATGCTTCTCCCACCTCATCGCCTCGGCACAAGCAGTTTGCAGAACCCAATTTCCCAGTTCGGTTATGGAACCCGTCTCCTCCGCCAAGGAGATAAATCGGTCCGGCGCAACCAGCCCTAACTTGGGATGGCGCCAGCGGATCAATGCCTCGAATGCACAGGTGGCCCCACTGCTGAAGTCGACGATGGGCTGAAAGTGCAGCTCGAACTCCTGCTTTTGTATCGCGGTTCGAAGTTCGATTGCTAAGGCATGCTGCCCTTGAACAGCCATGTCCATGCCCTCCTCGAAGAAGGCAAATGTGCCGCGCCCTTTGGACTTGGCGCGGTAAAGCCCGAGGTCGGCATTTTGCAGAACCTGGTCTGCGGACACCCCGTGGACAGGCATGGAGGCGATGCCGATGCTGGTCCCGATTTTTACCTGTTGGTTGCCGATCGCAAGCGGCTGCGAGAGACTTTCGATCAACTGCTTGGCAAGAGCTTCTGCTTCCGGGCGATAGTTAGCCCTTACCCGCTGAATTATCGCAAACTCGTCGCCGCCAAGACGAGCCGCGACGTCATCGACCTCGATCAAGGACCGGATACGGTCTGCAGTCTCAATCAAAAGCGCATCGCCAGCGCCATGGCCAAGCGTGTCGTTGACGGCTTTGAACCGGTCCAGATCGAGAAGAAGAATATTAGATCCGCCTTGCATGGCAGAACACCTTGCTACAGCATCGTCGAGACGTTTCATCAGCAAAGCGCGGTTCGGCAGGCCGGTTAGGGCGTCGTGGTGAGCCATATGCTCCATTTGTATCGCCATGTCTCGGATCTCGCGCAGGCGTGCGCGCTCCACAACCGCCTCCCGCAAGGTTTCAATCGCAACCGCAAGGTCGCCGATCTCATCTGCGCGATTTTGAAAGGGCGTCACGATATCGGTGTCTTCGCGGGCTACCCGCAAAGTCGCGTGGACGAGCTGGGGGAACGGTTTAAAAAGGCGACGCGCAATGGAGGTCACGGTAAAGCCTGTCAGGCAGAGAATGCCGAAAAACACGATAAGGGAATTACGAATGAGAGCTTCCTGAGCGCGACGAAGCTCGTCTGCCCTGCCGATGCTCGTGGCAACCGCTCCCATCAGTCGGCCGGCGCCGTCGGATATAGGCAGCAAGCCGACGTAGTGCATCGTCCCGCCAATCGAGGCAAAGCCTGTTGTCAGCTGTTGGTCATCGGCCAGCTTCGAGAAAATGTCTCCCGTAACGGTAATGTTTTCAGGGTTTTCGGTGCCGGTGAATGACGAGGCAATGGGAAGGAACGTCTTTGTCTGGCTGTCATAGCTGAACAGCCACGCATTGTTCGTGGTCTGCGCTGAAATGGATGCCAGTACGTCAACGGGGCTGAAGCCTGTCAACAGAACGGACGCATCGTCACCGACAGGTTGGGAGGAGACGATGCGGGCGATCCGGCCATTGGCATCGACAGTGGCTGAAACGTAAGTATAGACGCTACGGAGTGCGGCGCTGGCGATCTGTATGTTGATTTTCGCTTGGGTCTCGCGTTGTTCACGGGCGGCGGACACGAACATTGTCAGACCAAGCATCGCTCCGACGCCATAGGCAAAGATTACACCAACCAGAAGCACGAGGGTGATTTTCGCCCCAAGCGACCGCCGCCACTGGCGAACAACAAGCGACAATTTCTGGATGCGCGGCCGATTGCGCAACGGGGATAACACAGCAACCGGTATTGCATGCGCGGAATCCCTGGTCATCAATATCTATCAGCTCCATCATCAAAACGCAGGACTATGGAAGACCGGCAAAAGCAACTTGCACGATTTACTATGGTGGATCAGATCGCTTGAAGACTGATTAACGGTGGGCGGCGAGACACGCGAAAACGGCATTTGTCCTTAGGGCGTAGTGACGATTTAAGGTTTTGATCTTCCCAAAGGTGTCCAAATCACATTCCAGACTGACTGATCTTCTCGGGCGGCCTCGACGGCACAATCGTGCTCCATCTGGCCGCAAAATATCATCGGGACGTCACAGCGTTTCCGATCAGCACTCAAAATTCCACAGATCTGGAATATGCGCGGCGTTTTTGCGCCGAGCGCGGCATTCCGCATATCGTGACGGAATTTCAAAGTGGACAGAACAAACGCAACATTCGCAATTCAATCTTCAGCGGAGAGTTCTTCGAGC
The DNA here is from genome assembly GCF_013337045.2 of Agrobacterium vitis. Lineage (NCBI taxonomy): Bacteria > Pseudomonadati > Pseudomonadota > Alphaproteobacteria > Hyphomicrobiales > Rhizobiaceae > Gillisella > Gillisella vitis. The sequence goes on along the minus strand of NZ_CP118261.1, from coordinate 150,271 downwards.
CCGTCGACATCTCGGATATGCTAACAAATGGCATCCGTTTATGCCGGGGTCCGGGCGAATGGCTTTAAGATTGCGCTGTCGGGAGATGGAAGCGATGAGATTTTTGCGCGATATGGTCTATTCAAAACGGCCAAAGATCCCTACGCTCTCTCGACCTACAGGCTGAATAATCTCTTCCGTACGGATCTTCAGCGTACCGATCGCAGCAGTATGGCAAGCTCGATCCAGTGCCGGTTCCCATTCCTAGATCGATGGCTTATCGAGTTCGCCATGGCTTTCCCCTTCGATTTGAAGGTCAGGACCGGCGTTGAGAAGTTCGTACTCCGCGAAGCATTCCGGGGTGATATTCCGGACTATATGATTGACCGTCCTAAGATTAGAATACCGGAAGGGATTGGGATCCACGACCAAATATTTCGTGCGCTCACCGATGCCACTCGCCCTTCTGATATACTGCTCCCAGACAATATCGACGGTCCTCAAATTCGCAACGCGTTGGCGATGTTTCTCTAATTCGGGTACAATGCGCCTACCGAACGACACAAGAAAGTCGGCACTGACTATTTCGATGGCGGCAACTTTAATTTCGATGAATTTAGCGAACAGAGGAGCAGCGAATGGACACTCAGACAATTCTTACGTTTTGCTTGGCTTTCTTCGTATTCGCCGCGAGCCCAGGCCCGGACAACCTTACGATTTTTTCCAAAACTGTCTCCAACGGCCCGGCGCACGGAATTGCGTATGGTGTTGGGGTCGTTTGCAGCATCTTTCTGTTCGTCATCTTCGCGGCAATTGGCTTCAATGCAATTGCCCAATACATGAACGAGAAGCTGCGATTCATTCAGTATGTGGGTGCCATGTATCTGATCTACACAGGCGTTATGATGTGGAGATCGAAACCGGACATTAAGCCCCGGGTGATGCGCGGCGGCTTGGTATGGCTCTTCTTAACCGGGTTTCTTTTGAACATATCCAACCCCAAGATGCCAATCTTCTACCTCGCGCTCCTACCGGGAGTTCTCGGCATTCGGCCACTAACAGTGTCTGACACACTGGAATTGCTGGCGATCATCGCGCTCATCGAGGTCGTGGTCGTAGGTGGGCACGTGTATCTGGGACAGAGGGCAAAATCCGCTCTTACCGATCCGAAGAAGCTCGGCGTGTTGAACCGTGGCGCTGGGGCGCTCATGATTGGCGCTGGCGTGCTGGTTGCAAGTCGCTAATAACATCAGGAGCATCAAGGCTTTTGTGCCTAGTGGGACCAAAGGTCGTCGTGGTCCGCGCACCGACGACCGGGATTTCCTTGATGCGTTATTATGGATGGCCGTTCGGGCGGACGCTGGCGCGACCTGCCGGCGCGGCTGGGGGACTATCGCTCGGTGAAACGGCGCTATTACCGCTGGATCGAGATGGGCGTACTTGACCAGATGCTTTCGGGTTCTGGCGCGCGAAGCTGACCTGGAATGGCTGATGATCGACAGCACCGGCGAAAAGGGCGCAGATGCCCAGGACTTCACCTTCTCGTATGACAGACATAGAGAACACCGTGGAAACATCGGCACGCTCGAACGCAGCCGATGGCGCGAGCTTTACGCGACACCTCCGATCGCTCAAGGCCCACCCGCATAGCCAGTTCGCCGACATCCAGCTCTTCCTCCGACAATAGGAAGAGTATCTGGAGGAGGTTCGGGTCTCAGTTGCCCACTCCAAACCAATGGCATGGACATCGTTCTGGCCACGGCAGAGCCCTTTGCAGGGATTTCGGGCATTGCCACCTCCTGTTCGAGTTATGTCAGGCCTCTCTATCCAGAACCGTCGATCGGAATTCCAGGTCCGGCAGGGCGCTCCGGTGGCTCATTCAGATTGAACAGCCTCCTGCACAGGCTATCGAAATCCGCGTTCCGGTTCGGCGCACATGTAGATTGCGAGCGCTGCCCGGGTTGGTGCCTCAGGTGATTGCCCCACTCCACACCATGGACTATTAGTCATATCGTAGGAAGAATGCTCATTATCGCGTGGCAGTAAAGGGAGACTTCTGGGGAGAGCTAGTTGCGAAAGAGGATCAGGCTGCATCAGGTCCGCGTGGGAATGTTTGTCGAGGAGCTGGAAGGGACAGCTCTCGACCCTGCGAAACCGCATGGGCGGTTTCTGATTAAATCCTCGCTGGATCTCGATCGCATGATGGCAAGCCATGCTATCAGCGTCGTCATTGACACACAGAAGGGCATCGACACCGATACCGCGTTCCCTCCCGAGGGGCTGAACCCCGCCGCCTTTCAAGCCCATCTGCATAGCTTTTTCTCAGGCGAGCAAATTGCCTTGGCGCAAAGGGCTATTGAGGAGACGCGACCCTATGTTCGAAACGTCCTCGTCCAGGCGCAGCTTCATCACGCCTTTCAATTCGATTCCGCCTGTCTAGCCGTCGAAAAGGTCATGTCCGACGCCATGTCGACGACAAGTGCATTGATCGGCGTTGCCAAGCTGAAGGACAAGGATGAAGGGACTTTTCTTCATTCGCTGGCCGTCAGCGCGTTGATGATCACATTCGGCCGAAACCTTGGACTGAACGAGGAGAAGATCCGCCTACTCGGCCTTGGAGGGCTTGTTCACGATCTCGGAAAGATGGTGTTACCGGTGGAACTGTTGCGCAAGCCCGGCAAACTCACGGCCGATGAACTGGCGCTAGTCCGCACTCATCCGCAACGCGGCTACGAAATGTTGAAGAAAGAGCCCTACGTTTCAAACGCCGTCCTTGAGATATGTCTTTCCCACCACGAGAAATTCGACGGTTCTGGCTATCCACATGGATTGGCGGGAAACGATATTCCGCTTGTCGCCCGGATCGCCGCTATCTGCGATGTCTATGAGGCATTGACGACTGTGCGGCCATACAAGCGGGCCTGGACGCAGGCGGAGGCAATTGACACGATGATACATTCAACCGGGCATTTCGACCCGGATCTGCTGAAGGCCTTCGTTTCCAGAATGGTTATCAGCGGCACGATCCACTGAGAGGCGTCATTGCGGGGCAGTCGGCCTTTCCAACTCGATGACCTGCGCGCAGATCATCAGATTGTTGGCGATTTCTCTGCACTGTTCCGGTGTCATCGAAAATTGCACCGATTGCGTATCTCCGCCCGGTTTGTCGATCTTGAGGTTTACGATGCAGGACATTCCCTGTTTGATGTAGCGATTGAATTCCCGAAGCGGGGGCGCGACCATGCGCCCTCGTTCATCAAGGTCTGGTTGTGGTATTTTCTCTCCGTCACTCGCGAATCTCTACGCGTATTTGGACTGCAACCGTTACGATTATAATTAATTCCGAATTAATATCAGTGTGCGAGTATTCGTACTGTGGCTCGACGTATAGCCACGAACGTCTCCATGGAGGATCGCCCGTGAATATTCTCAATCGTGGTGCCAATGCTGTCGCAATTCTTTCTGCGCTATCAAAATCTCAAGCCATGATCGAGTTCGATCTTTCAGGCAAGATATTGACAGCCAATGAAAATTTCTGCCGCGCGCTCGGCTATGAGCTATCGGAAATCGTCGGCAAGCAGCATAGCATGTTTGTTGAACAGGGCTATGCGCGGTCATCGGATTACAAGGCATTCTGGGCCAAACTCTCAGCCGGTCAATATGATCAGCAGCAATATAAGCGCATCGGCAAAGGCGGCAAGGAAGTCTGGATCGAGGCCTCCTATAATCCGGTCATTCGCCGTGGCAGGCCAGTGAAGGTGATCAAGATCGCCACCGACATCACTGCTCAGAAGCTCAAGACTGCCGAAGATGCCGGCAAGCTAGAGGCTCTGTCCCGGGCACAGGCGATCATCGAATTCACTCCGGCCGGCGACGTGCTGACAGCCAATGAAAACTTCCTGTCGACCCTCGGTTATGCCCTGTCCGAGATCCAGGGCAAGCGCCATTCGATGTTCTGCGAAAGTTCCTACGTCAATTCGGCCGCCTACCGGGACTTCTGGATGAAGGTTGCCGGAGGCGAACTGGTGGCGGACGAGTTCATGCGGATCGGCAAGGGCGGGCGCAAGGTCTATATCCAGGCCTCCTATAATCCGATCTTCGACATGAATGGCAATGTCTTCAAGGTGGTGAAGTTTGCGACCGATGTGACCGGGCGCGTCGAAAATGTTGACCAGCTTGCAGGTTGCCTGGACAATCTTGCCAACGGCGACTTGTCACAGAATATCGAAAAGCCATTCATCCCGTCCCTGGAACGCCTGCGAACCGATTTCAATGCCGCCTCCGAAAAGCTGAAGCGAGCGATGGCGACGGTCGCTGACAATGCACGTGCGATCGCGGCCGGTTCGAGCGAGATTCGCACCGCAGCCGATGAACTGGCGAAACGGACGGAACAGCAGGCAGCCTCTGTCGAGGAAACAGCTGCGGCACTTGAAGAGATTACGACGACTGTGAAGGACTCCAGCCGCCGCGCCGAAGAGGCCGGACAGCTCGTCAGTCGCGCCCGCGAACATGCGGAGCACTCTGGTCAGGTCGTTCGAGACGCAATCGGTGCCATGGATCAGATCGAAAACTCGTCGCGGGAAATCTCCAACATCATCGGCGTCATCGATGAGATCGCTTTCCAGACCAATCTTCTGGCATTGAATGCCGGCGTCGAGGCCGCCCGCGCCGGTGAAGCCGGCAAGGGTTTCGCAGTCGTCGCCCAGGAAGTTCGTGAATTAGCACAGCGATCTGCGACGGCGGCAAAGGAAATCAAGATGCTGATCACTGCTTCGGGCGGGCAGGTTCAAAACGGTGTTTCTCTCGTGACGAAGGCGGGCTCCGCCTTGCAGGAGATAGCCACTCAGGTGCACGACATCAACACGAATGTCGTTGCGATCGTCGAAGCCTCTCGCGAGCAATCTACCGCCCTTGGAGAGATCAATCAGGCGGTCAATACCGTCGATCAGGGGACCCAGCAGAATGCGGCCATGGTCGAAGAGCAAACTGCCGCAAGCCACAGTCTGGCCCGTGAGGCAGCCGCGCTGTTCGAACTGCTGGAGCAATTCAGGTTCGATGATGTACCGAGATCGATGCCATCATCGACCGGTGGTCCGCTGCGACCTCTGCCCCGGTCTTCACCCCCAGCCAGCCGCAGACCTGTTTCGTCCTCGGCCGCACGCGGTAACGCGGCATTGGCCACGAAAGAATCAAACTGGGAGGAATTTTAACCGCTGACTGCCGATCTATGCTGGGCGCGTCATTGGAGCCCGTTTCTGAAGCCTGGGAACATCACCGTACGGCACGCAGGCCGCGAGGCGAGTGCTTTGGCCAATCGTGCCTGCGCGAGGTAAAACGCAACAGCACCAAGAGTTCGGTCGATGCAAGCCAACCGATAGGGGCATCAAAGACACCGCAAATACCGGCACGACTCTCCTTCCAGACCTGTCGACGCGTTCCGGCAAGGCTCGATCCTGCCAACCACCATCCACCGCCGCGGCTAAATCCCCATAGCGCCAAACAACCCGCGCCTTCGTTCAATGCGGCTTACATGAGGCCGCCCGAATTCGCCGCGCCGTCCGATGCGACCTCAAATAACCCTCCAGATTCCCTGTGGTTGATTTTGTGATTCAAGATCATTGCTGGTGTGGAGGCCGGTGATGATGGCAAGACCTCTTTCTTTGGATTTACGAACGCGTATTGCGGGGGCGTTGAACGGTGGCATGACGGTCCGCGCAGCGGAGCGGTTTGGCATATCGGCGGCATCTGCTGTGCGGATCGGACAGTTGAATCGTTCGGGCAAAGGCTTGCTGCAAGCGAAGATCGGCGGCTATGTCAAGCCAACCCTGAGGGGGGCTGCGGCCGATGCAGTGCGTCAGCGGCTGCAGGTCAAGTCAGACTGGACGGTGCGTGCCCTGTCGGCGGACCTGAAGGCTTCAGGGATCAACGTGTCCCACGACACGGTCTGGCGGTTCCTGCGCGCAGAAGGCAAGACCTTCAAAACGTATGGCCCGCCCCGCTTGCAAGAGCATTCTACGATTTGCTGATCAGTCTGCGTCAACGTATACGGTCTCATGAGTAAGCTCATGGCCAAGATGGACATCCGCACGTTCAGAGCCCCAATAAACACTTCGGCACCCAGTGCCATTTTTTTAACCGGGCTTTCCAAACGCCGTTCGACTGTCAGGCCATCTTCACGATCCTTCCTGCAAACTTCGTTGGGCTGCGCGTTTCATAGTGCGTAGCCAATCCGATTACGCAGCTACCGGGTAACTGCGGTCAAAAGCTGTTTCCTTGCGCAAGGCGGCCCACGCCATTCGTGCCAGCTTGTTCGCCAGCGCTACAACCACAGCGTTACGGTGTACGCGTCGCTCTATCATGGCCTTCAGCCATCGCCCGAGAGGCGTGTTACTCGTTGAAAGCGACGGTAACGCCGCGCGAGCACCATGAATAAGTAGAGTGCGCAGATAGGTGTTGCCTAGTTTTGATATCCCAAGCAGTCGGGGTTTACCGCCAGTACTGTACTGTCTGGGGACCAATCCGAGCCAAGCGCCCAGATCGCGAGCCTTGGCGAAGCTGCTCGCATCACCCACCGCAGCGACCAGGGCCGTCGCATTGAGTACACCGATTCCAGGGATAGATGTCAGCCTGCACATAGCGGCATCACCGCGAGCCAACTGGATAAATTCGGTATTCAGAGCTGCGATTTTTGTGTCGAGTTCCTTCCATTCTGCACGCAACTCGCCAACCAGCTGGCACAGTCGCGACGACAAGACCTCATTGCTCCCTGCAAGCATGCTGTCCACGCCAAGCTCGAGTTTTCGCCTCCCAACCGGAAAGATTACCCCACGCTCCAACAGGATCGCGCGAAGCTGATTGATGAGGTTCGTTCGTTCAGTCACAAGGCGAGAACGCGCCCGATGAAGCGTCTGGATGTCCAGTTGCTCCTCGCTCTTAAGGTCGACAAAACGCATGGTTGGTCGAGATGCAGCTTCGGCAATACCCTCAGCATCCCGGTCGTCGTTCTTCTGGGCTTTGATATACGGGCGAACGTACTCCGGCGACATCAACCGGACCTCGTGGCCTTGTCTAGCAAACAGGCGACCCAGATGATGGGCACCGCAGCATGCTTCCATTGCGACCACGCAAATCGGGAGCTTCGCTACGTAATCAATCAGCGTCTCGCGACGCATCGTCCGGCGAGTAACCACCGCACCAGTTGCGTCGACACCAACTGCGCTGCAGGAGTTCTTGCCCAGATCAATTCCGAGAATCATTATGTTCATTGGTCCGTTCCTTTCTTCCTTTCACACGCCAGCATCATAACAGACGCTGGGGAAAGGGGCGGGCCATTCCATAAACACTGGTGGCAAGCGAGCAGGACAGGCCGAAGGTGGCCCGGTTCCGAGCGCGGTGGAAGACCCATCAGCATCGGCTTGACCCGGACAGGCTTGTCTTCATTGACGAAACCTGGGTCAAGACCAACATGACGCGCACTTGCGGCTGGTGTCAGCGCGGAGAGCCTCTCATCGCAAAAGTCCCTCATGGTCATTGGAAGACGCTGACCTTTCTGGCTGGCCTGCGCCGCGACGGCATCGTTGCCCCCTTCGTGCTCGACGGCCCCATCAATGGCCTTGCCTTCACCGCATGGATCCGTCAATGCCTGGTTCCCACATTGAAGGCAGGCGACGTCATCATTCTGGACAATCTGGGCAGCCACAAAGGCAAGCCTGCCCGTGACGCGATCCGGGATGTCGGTGCCCATCTCTTTTTCCTGCCGCCCTACAGCCCCGATCTCAACCCCATCGAAATGATGTTTGCAAAGCTCAAGACGCTCGTCAGAAAGGCCGAAGAGCGAACCGTCGAAACAACGTGGAGGCGCATTGGCGAACTGCTCAAGCTCTTCACACCACAGGAATGCTCAAATTATCTCAGACATGCAGGATATGGTTCATATTAAACCTGACAGACTCTAGGGATTATTGTCGCACAAATACGGCTTCCTGGACTATCCTTCGCTCACTCCCCCGACTACCGCCAAGATAGCCTTGGACAGATCGTCTGATCCAAATGGCTTGCGAACGAGCCTGGTCATGGGTCCCATCGCCGTGCCTTCCACCCGATCGTGTCCCGTCGCAAAAAGTACAGGCAGATCGGGTGCGATTGTTCTCACGCGCTCGACCAGTGCAACCCCTGACATATCTGGCAAGCCGACATCGGTCATCAAAAGATCAATCTGATTTGAATTGATAATGCCGAGAGCCTCTCTCGCGTCGCCGGCTTCGAGAACCGAATGACCCAGCTCTTCCAGCATATCCCGCGTGCTCATTCGGATCAGGGCATCATCCTCGCAAATCAGCACCACAAGGGATCGCACCGGCGGATCACCGGGGACAGATGGAATGGATTGTTGTGTCGTCGTGGCGGTAAGCATACGTTGCTTCGTGTTCGCAAATACGGCACGCAACTTTCGCGCCAAAGCCTCACGTGTGTAGGGTTTGCTCAACAGTTCGACGCCCGGATCCAGCCGTCCGGCATGAACGATAGAATTCTCGGTATAGCCCGACGTAAAGAGAACGCCGAGCTGCGGCAGCCTCTCGACAGCTTTGCGCGCCAGTTCCGTGCTTTTGAGATTTCCTGGCATCACCACATCGGTGAATAGGAGGTCGATCGCCATACCGCTTTCGATAATCGCAAGAGCACTTTGCGCGTCAGGCGCCTGAAGGACGCGGTAACCGAGATCGCTCAGCGTCGCCATGACAGTCTCGCGCACGGCATTATCGTCTTCCGCCACCAGGATCGTTTCCGTCCCACCTACGATGGGACCCATATCGATGTTGACAAGAACGTCCTCGGACTGGCTAGAGCGGGGCAGATAGAGCTTGATGGTGGTACCCTGGCCGAGCTCGCTATAAATCTTGATATGTCCCCCGGATTGTTTGACAAATCCGTAGACCATCGAGAGGCCGAGACCTGTCCCCTTGCCTTCGGGCTTGGTGCTGAAGAACGGATCGAACGCTTTTTCCAAGACTTCCGCCGACATGCCGGAGCCGGTATCCGTCACGGCCAGCATCACGTATTGACCGGCGGACACATCAACATGAGAACGCGTATATCCATCGTCAAGGAAGGCGTTGCCCGCCTCGATCGTCAGCTTGCCTTGCCCATCCATGGCATCGCGCGCGTTGATCGCCAGGTTCAGCAGGGCGTTCTCGAGATTGGCGCTGTCGATAAGCGTGTTCCACAAACCACCGGCGATAACAGTCTCGATCTCGATGGATTCGCCAAGCGCGCGGCGCAGCATCTCGTCCATGTTTCGGATCAGACGCGCGGGGCTTACGACCTTCGGTGCCAATGGCTGCCGGCGGCCGAATGCCAGGAGTTGCGACGCAAGCTTCGAGCCGCGAGACACACCCTCCATTGCGTTCTCGACGCGCGTTTCAGCACGGTGATTTCCCGCGATATCCTTCGCCAGCAATTGCAAGTTCCCGCCAATGACTTGTAGGAGGTTGTTGAAATCGTGGGCGACGCCACCTGTCAGATTGCCGATTGTCTCCATCTTCTGGGCCTGGCGCAAAGCGTCCTGCGCCTTCACCAACTCCGCAGTTCCAGCTTCGACACGGTGCTCCAGGGTCAGCGCGAATTCAGCAAGGGCGGTTTCCGCCGCCTTCTGATCGTCGATGTCGGTATTGGTGCCGATCCATCGATCGATCTTTCCATCGCTCGCTTTGATGGGAACCGCGCGGGCGATATGCCAGCGATAGACCCCGTCATGGCGCCGCAGCCTGAACTCGACCTCGTAAGGCTGTTCCATCGCACGGGCATTGGACCAAGCTTCGGCGGCCGCAGGGATATCGTTCGGATGAACCATAGCTGCCCAGCCATCACCGTTAAGGCTACCCTGAGCGGATCCACTATAGGCATAGACCCGATCGTTGAACCAATCGAGCGCCCCATCCGGTGGCGACGTCCAGACGTGGTTGGGCATCGATTGCGCCAGGGACCGAAACCGCGCTTCGCTTTCCGCCACCAGACGTTCGGCGCGCTTGCGCTCGGACACTTCGAGGAACAACACCGCAAATCGGTCGCCGCCGAGCGCGCGCGCCCGCGCCTCGAACCACCGGTCGAGCGATGGCACGTGGGCCTCCAGCATCTCCGCGACACCTGTATCCACCACCCTGGCATAGCCATCGATCAGATCGCGGGGAACGTCCGGAACGATGTGGCCCAGTTGATGACCGATGGCGTCCTCTGCGGGGATCCCCGTCTGCTTGGTAAAGGCTGGATTCAGCTCTTCAAATATGAAATCATGCATGTGGCCGGCGGCATCACGCACAGCGCGACCGACGAAGAACCCTTCCTGCATCTGCTCGAACAGCTCTCGCCACTTCGCCTCGCTGTCGCGAACAGATGCTTCGATCGCCTTTCGGGGCGTAATGTCCATCGCAGCGCCGACAAACCGCTTGGCCCCACCGGAGCCTGAAACCACCTCCCCCTGGCGGGCGATCCATCTCACCTCGCCGGACGTCTCGAAAAGCCTGCGGTATTCGACATAGTCGAGCGGATTGTCGCTGCCGAGCTTTGCCGGTCCTGTGTTCGAACGATCGTCGGGATGAAGCAGGCTCACCAAAAGCGTATCGGTCACTTCGATGTCGGGTGACAGTCCCCAGATGCGCCGATACTCGTCGGAAACCTCGAGCAGGCCCGTATCGGGATACCATTCGAATGTGCCGATGCCCCCGGCTTTCTGGGCCATCTGAAGTCTCTGCTCGACACGAACCCGGGCAGTCGTGTCCTTGAGGATGATCACAGCACCACAGGGTACGCCGTCGTCATTCCGGACGCAGCTGGCATCGATGTTCAGCCAGACATCGTGAGGAGCGCTGTTGCGTTCGACCACGAGATGCTGATCGCGATAGGAAAGGGTTTTGCCGGAGAGGACGGTTGTCAGAAAGTTCTGATCAAGCTCCAACAGTTCAGGCCAGGCCCTCCTTAAGGTCTGTCCGAGCGATCCCGGGTGGCGGGAGCCCGCAAAACTCGCATAGGCATCGTTATAGATGACTGTGCCCTGGGCACCCCACAGCAAAACCATGGGAACACCGGATCCAAGGACGTAGGACGTCATGTTCCGAAGCAGGCTTGACCACTGGCCAAGGTCGCCCAAGGGCGTGTCGCTCCACTCGAAGCGAGCAATCGCGTCCGCGCACGGATTGCCGAGCGGCAGAAAGTTGTTTGAGGCTTTGGGCGACATCGTCATCTGAGCCAAGAATTTGAGTGGAAACAGTTCCTCTGATTATTGAGCAACAGGTACTGATCTATCAGTACCGGAAGGATCCCGCAATTAGGGTTTTAGGTTAGGATTGCATGGGCTTATGAGACTTGGATAGTTTACAGGACTGACAGTGGACGGGAGTCTTCCCAATGGCCTCGGCTGCTTGTCGGAGAACGCTCTGTCAAGCTGGTATCGCTGACATTCCGACGCGTGCAGAGGTCAATCGGCACTTGGACGTGACGCTCTGCCTTTCGATCGTAGATTGGGTGCTTACAATCACATCGTCTGTCGTCACGCATAATACCTTTGGCCGCATTTACATGTTGCCGGTCGGACCTGTTCATAAGCTGGACACCTCTATTTACCGGCATGGGACGGTTGCAAGAGCTGACAAAGCCATTTCGGCGGTGAATTCGGCAAGCGACCTGTTAGTTTTGGGTGATAATTGCCGCCTTGGCGGCTTGCATTCCGGCCTTTCGGCCAACGAGCATCACGCCATCTGCGGTTTTCCGGTCAGGCAGACATAGCGGAGCATGTTGTAGGCGATATTGGCCACGCCGATCTTCACCTTTGCCGTGCTGATACCAATGGTGCGGATGAAGAGCTTCATCTTGTCCTTCTGCCTGGCAAAGACATGCTCGACGGCGGAGCGAACTTTCGAGCGGTGGCCATTGGCCCGCGACATAGCCTCGGGCATGGGGCGGCCCTTCGGTTTCCTCTGGTGAATGTCCGACTTCAGTCCGTTCTTTTCCAGCCACTCCTCGTTGGTCTTCGACCGATAGGCGCTATCGGCCCAGACGGTCGAGGCTGTGTTGTCCTTTGTCACGACATAGCGGAGTTGGGCCCCGTCATGGGCGCTCGCACTCGTTACCGTCCACCCCCGGATGAAGCCGTGCACCCGATCAATCCCCGCATGATTTTTGTAGCCGAACATCGGGATGGCAATGTCATGCTGCTTGGTCGCGGCCGTTGTCGGTGTTTCCGTCGGTTGCTTGGCCTTGGAATACTTCACCGTCCAGCGCGCGTCGCGGTCCTTCTGCGCGAGCTTGGCGGGTTTGTCCTTCCACTCGTCCGGGACCTCACCAGCCTTGATCGCGGCCTTCTCATCCTGGCTATTGTGCTGCTTGGGAGCCTGGATGATCGTCGCGTCAACGATCTGCCCGCCCTTGGCCAGATAGCCCGAACGTGAAAGGTGCTTGTCGAAGCGTGCGAACAGGTTATCGATGGCACCGGCGCGCACCAGGCTTTCGCGGAACAGCCAGATCGTCTTGGCGTCCGGCACCTTCTCCGACAGACAATCGGTCCTGGATAACGAACTCGGCCTGATCATCGGAGAGATTGTAAAGCGCCTGCAACACCAGGATCTTGAACATCAGCACTGACGGGAAAGCAGGGCGACCGCCCTTCGACCCATCAGATCGCTTCAGCGACTTGGCGAGCGGCTTCTCGAACACAGGCCAGGGAATGATCGCGTTGAGCTTTTCCAGAGGATCACCAACGGCACTCAGCCGCTCGTAACGTTCGTCCAAATCCCAGAACCCTGGCTGTCCCCGCATCATCCGCTCCCTGCAAATCACACAGCCGAAGTGAATCACGAATCCCGAAAAAAGGGGAGGTTTTTAGAGGTGTCCAGCTAATTGTCGGTCGTGATCTCAAGCGCCTGAAAAAATGCTGGATGCGAAGGTGTCGGCTTCAGCAAGAATGGTTTTACACAACTCCTACAGACTGTCCGAAAACTCTAAATAGCATCACTTGCCAGTAAATGCTGTGCAAGAAAATTTCTGGCTTTGATGAAGCTCCATGTTTTAGGCGCCATTGCCAATGGCCCGTCCTCATCAAGAACGTCGATCATTGGATACGCAAGGAGTTGAGCGGCCTCATTTCGATCTGGCGCACTTTGAGCGCCTTCTAAAACATCAGCGGCTGTCGATTTGCTCACCATCAACAGGAATAGTTCTGGGTGGCAGAATACGGGATCATAAGCGAGGCCAATTGCGAACGATGCAGATCGGGTAAGATCAAGTACAGCAATTTCCTCTGCGATCTCGCGAGCAGCTTCCTCGAAAAGATCGACCGTGTCGGAGCCTTTACAGGGTTCGGCATATCCTCCGATAAAATAGAGCCCCCCAGGATTTTGATCCGCCATGAGGCTTCTCTTGGTGACGATGATACAATCGTCTGCTGTCAAGACAACAGCAGTCATTCCGAGCGGATCAGCTCGGGCCGCGTGCGGATACTTGTCACCAAATCCGGGATGACGTGTTGCCACATAGGCAGAAAACGACGTGCTATTTGCAGCGACAATTAACCTGCCGTCATCAATTCGATGATCCGCCATACGTAGCAAAGCTCCGTCGAAGGCGGCGGGGTTCTTTATGAGAAGAGCTTCCCAACTTGCCTTCCTTGTTTCCTCGACAGTCTCGGAAAGCTGAAAGATACCGAATACGTGGCATTCGATCTGATCAACCTTGATGCTAAATGACTGGTCTTCAAACACGCAATTGTCTCCAAGGCCGCCATCGGGGATTCCTCAGAGTAGCGGGCCATGATAGAATTTGCCATGGCACATTTATCAGGAGTTGATCGCTCGCAGATGCTGCTTCTACCGGAAGCAGTTGAGGATTATATTGGTCCCGATAACCCGGTTCGCTTCATCGAGGCGTTCGTTGAAGGGCTGGATCTTGTTGCCGCCGGGTTTGTGCGGGTGGCGGCGAAAGACACCGGCCGTCCTGGATACGATCCGTCGGATTTGCTTAAAATATACATCTACGGCTATCTCAATAGGGTGCGGTCGAGCCGGAGGCTGGAGGCCGAGGCTCATCGCAACATCGAGGTGATTTGGCTTCTGCGCCACCTGAAGCCGGATTTTCGCAGCATCGCCGCCTTCCGCAGGATCAACTGGTCCGCATTCCGGCAGGTCTTCCGGGAATTCGTCATCCTATGCCGCAGCTCGACTTGTTCGGAAAAGAACTTCTGGCGGTCGATGGCACGAGGATCAAAGCGGTCAACAACAAGGATCGCAACTTCACCCGTGGCGCAGTGACCAAGTTCATCACCGAGGCCGACGAGAAGCTTTTCGATTACATGAAGTGGCTCGATGAAAGTGACATCGACGAAAAGAAGCTGGGCAATGGATCTGGTCGCGGCGATGGCAAACTTGCGGAGAAGATCGCGGCCATCAAAGGCAAGCGCGATCGCCATAAGGCGCTACTGGATGAACTAGACAAAACCGGCGAGGACCAGATCTCGGTGACAGATCCGGAAGCTCGCGCCATGGCCCGCATGACGAAGGTCGGCGTCGGCTACAATATCCAGCTTGCCGTGGATGTGAAGCACAAGCTGATCGTCGAACAGGAAGTGTGCAACCAGGTCCTCGACATAGGTTTGTTGGCGACGACGGTCGAAGCTGCCATGGAAACGCTCGGCGTTGACAAAATAGAGGCGGTGGCCGATCGCGGCTACTTCAAGATCGAGGACATCGAGGCTTGTGAGAAGGCCGGCATCAGTGCCTATATTCCCAAGCCGATCCGCGGACCGGCCGCACGCGAGGGCTTCTTCACCAAGGAGGCGTTCCGCTACGACCCGCACAAGGATGTCTATATCTGCCCGGCCGAGCAGGTTCTCTACCCACGCTACGAGAGCAAGTCACGCGAGAACGTGAAGTTCGACTATTGCAACAGGGACGCTTGCAAGGGCTGCGCCCTAAAGCCACGCTGCACGAACAACCCCTATCGCCGCGTCTCCCGACTTGAGAACGAGGCCGTCCTTGATCGCATGGCGGCACGCTTGACGGCGAGACCTAACGTTCTCGACCGGCGACGTGAAAGCGTCGAGCATCCATTCCCAACGATAAAGCAATGGATGTGCCACGGTGCTTTTATGATGCCTATAATATTAGAAGAGCCATCACTCTCGTCGGCGTTCCCGGCCTCATCGCCGCTGTTCCGGCGTGAGGGGCCGATATTCGTCAATTTTGAACTCAGAAAGTCCGACATACCGGGGAAACGCTTCGCATTCCTCTCTCGGGATCGAGATTATGAGATTTTGCGTTCCATAGCGCCCCGCGCCAACAGGTACAGATAATTAGCTATCCGCAGAGTTTTGGGACGGTCTGCCGAACATTTGCGACAGATCGACGGCCCCTGAATTTTAAGGGAAATTTCTGTCGCAAAACTCAGACGTAGAAGTCTGAGTTTTGCGACCAACTTTTGCGACAATTTGTCGGTCTACCTCGACGCTACAACCGCAACGCCAACACCTACCATGACTCCCCCGGCTGTCCGGTTCACGCGGCGGACTACGGTTGGCGTCCGGAGAAGCTTGCGAGCTCTGCCGGCGAGGGTAACATGCCCTCCGATTACAACTATCTCGACAGCGAGGATGACAGCCGCCAGAGCCCCGATGTCGCCGGGGGCCAGGGACGAGCCGACCACGTTCGGTAGCAGCGCCACGTAGAACAGCGGCATTTTCGGATTGCCGAGGTTGAGGGCAATACCGGTCGCGAAGACCGCCAGTAGTCCACGCCGCTCGGAAACAGGTTGCAGCTCTGGCACGGTAGGTTCGACCGTCCAAAGCTTGATGCCCATCCAGATCAGACAGGCCGCGCCGACATAGCGCAGGATTGCCATGACGATCCCCATTTCGGCGGCAATGATCGAGAGGCCGAACGCGGCCAGCGCCAGGAAAAGCAGGATGCCGACGACAGTTCCTGCCCCGTAGGCAATGCCAGAGGCCGCGCCTTGTGAAATCGTACGAGCGACGATCGTCATATTGTCCGGGCCGGGACTGGCGGCAAACACGAAGAAGGCCGCTGCGAACGCGAATAAGGTCGAAATATCCATGGAACCCCCGAAAGTCTTGATTGCTTACGGGCTTTCAGAATACGCGGTTTTTCCCCATGCGGAAGTGGGTAGGAGCGAAATCCTCGCGATCGCACATTGACCAATGCTCAGGTTCTGCGCAAGTGATACTGATCTGTATCACTTAGGTTTTGCCATGCCACTGCGCGCCGACGCTGCCGAAAAACGCCGTCATATCGTTGAAACCGCCTATTGTTGGTTTCCACGCGGAACTGAGCCGGTTTTTCCACCGAGAAGTGAGCCACCTCTGAATATGGTTTTCTGATCAGGCTTTGGTCAAGGGATTGGCTTTTTCTCCTCTCTTGTGTGCTGCTGCGGCCGAGCTGGCTTTGAAGCGGAAGCTGTCGTTCCCGGTTTCCAGGATATGGCAACGATGGGTCAAACGATCGAGTAGAGCGGTCGTCATCTTGGCGTCACCAATGATTTCATGATGCCTGTTTCCTCGATCGTCTATTGCGTTGAGCGCGAGCGCGCAGGATGTCGATCTGGTCCTGCGTCAATTCGATCTGCCATGGCTGGCCCTTGGCGTGTTGGTGTCCCTTGAGCCATCCGCGGGCGAGATAATCGAAGATGACCTGTGGTGTGATGCCCAAGGCCGCGGCTGCCCCTTGAACGGAGTAGGTTCCGTCCGGCCACCTGACGGGATTGGAGCTCGTGCCGTTGATTTTGACGGTTGGAATGCCCCAACGCCTGCGCAAGAGCCAGACATTCTCACCCTTGAAGGCGCAATTCCGTGCCGCAAGAAAGCCTTCCGAGTTTAGCGATGAGGCGATTTCCTTATCCATTTTGCCAGCAGCGTTCAGCTCCGCCACGCGCGCTCGTAATTTATCGACATCGATATAGTCGCCATAGGTATGAACGTGCCTTTGGACAGAGTGCTCGCTTGTCGCTCCCGTTTGCCACAGGATCTTGATCCAGACCTGTCCTTGCAGCCGTTTCTGGTCGAGAACGACCTCGCAGATGATGAGGCGCAGGATGCTCTTTCGCTCGGCCGCCGTGGTCGATGGGGCACGCCAAATGCCAGGCAGGTTCTCCCCGAGCGCCAGTAACCCGTCGCGATCTGCCTCGCTCAGGACGAGGGGCTCGTCGGAGCGCCACCGTTCATAGTCCTGCTCGATGGCCTCGGCTGCACGTAGCTTCTCTTCCCATGCTCGCTCCAGCGACCGGGCCACCAGGCGGTTCTCGGGTTCGACTGCGTCGTATTGGCGTCGGGCTCTTTCCGCCTCGTAGCGCGCCCGTTCACGCCGCAATGCCCATTGACGCTCAAGCTGGTGTGCTTCCTCTTCGATCTGACCCAGTGCGGCGATGGCAATAGCGATCCTGTCCGGGGCCAGAGCCTCGAGTAGAATGCCTTCGATGCGTGCGTCGACGGGCAGAGCGCGTACCTCCTGACATAACGGCCCTCCGTCGTGACCGCGATCGGCACGGCATGTGTAAACGGGATAGTTCCCTGCAGGGCCGCTATAGCGCAAACTCATCCGCCGACCGCACCGCCCGCAAACAGCGATGCCCTGCAGCAGTGCGGCGCCCTTGCGTGGCGCTCCCGTATGGCCGGCTTCGTAGTGGTTGATGTTGTTCTCCAGTCGTCGTTGGTTGTCCATGAACTCCTCCCAGCCGATGTAACCAGGATGGGCAGCTTGCAAACAGACCTCCCAGTCTTCGATGGGCACCTTGGCCGTCCGCGGCCGATACACGTCCTGACGAATGCGCCCGCCAGTTTGCCGCCGCCGACCATAGACATAGGCTCCAGCATAGCCGGGATTATGGAGAATGCTGAGCACGCGTGGGTTGGTGGCCTCTTGCCACACGACTTCGTGCGGCGCCGGACCACGCAGCGGGCGTATTGGTAGCGGCAAATTCTCCTTTCGCAGATAGCGCATCACAGCCCGCGCGCTTCCTAATTCGCGGAACTTGCCGAAGACGAGGTCGAGCCTTGCCTGCACTTCCTCGTCGGGATTGAGAGTGATCTGGCCCGAGCGGTCATGAGCCAATCCAGCAGGAAGGCAAAGCCGCAATTCGCCGCGTGCCGCTTTCTGGCGCTCACCCTGATGAAGGCGCTGCCTGATCTGGTGCAGCTCCGCTTCGCTCATGATGCCAGATAGGCCGAGCAACAGGCGGTCGTGGTAAGCGCAAGGGTCGTAGAGCCGTTCTCCGTCGGCGATAATAACGCCGAACAATGCGCACAGATCAAGGAGTTGATGCCAATCACGATTGTTGCGGGCGAGCCGGGAGGCGTCGAGGCTGATGACAAGCCCAGCATTGCCCAGCCCGATCTCCGCGATCAACTTCTTGAAGCCCTCTCGCTCAACGCTGCCCGAACCGGATTTGCCCAGATCGTCATCTATGACGTGCACGCGTTCATGTGGCCAGCCAAGGCCGACGGCACGCTCGACGAGACGATACTGAAGCTGCGTGCTTTCCTGATGATGCCGCACCTGATTTACAGAAGACTGGCGGACATAAATGTAGGCGAGCTTGCCGCGATGCTCGGCAGTGATACGCTCGTCCGGGCTATTCGTCGCTCTCAGCATGTCGATCCACCTTTGCCGACGAGCGGATCGACCGCATCCGCATCAACAGGGGTGCAAACTTTTGAGCGATTTGTTTCTGCGTTTCTGGCGGCAGATCGGGCCACGGATGCGGGAGTGTCGTATTGGGGGTCAGAAGCTTTACGAGGGACTGAGACGCTACACGATACCGGTACGGATTCGATTGCACGGTCATCGCGAATCACCTCCTTGGAACGGGAGGTTACCATGCTGTCTAAATGGCGCATCAATGTGAGCAGGGTTCGAACGCTGATGCGAGGCGCCGACTCCAACTCGCTCCGCGCGTCAGGCGAAGCGGTTACAAGGTCGGTGACCGACCGGCGAATGGAACGGCGGCGTCCGTCAGGTAATCGCACAACAACAAATGCCAGCCCGCGTCCGGATTGGACTGACACCAGCTCAAGACGCTGACCCGCAAGGCCGTGGCGCGGGTCAATGATGGTTACATAATGCACCACCCCGTCGATAATAGCGGCAGTCTGCGATGCTTGGCTCACCGATGACACCGTGCCAGGCGGATATGGGGAGTTGGCTGGTGATGATCGTCGAACGACGGCCGTAGCGGTCCTCGAGGATTTCCAGCAGATCGTGACGGGCTTGCTCGTTGAGCGGCTCGAGGCCCCAGTCGTCCAATATCAGGAGCTGGACATGACCCAGGGTGCGTTGCAGACGAGCGTATCGGCCGTCGCCGCGGGCGAGCGCGAGCTGGGCAAAGAGTCGTGGGACCCGCTGATAGAGAACGGAACGATCGTCACGGCAAGCCTTGTGACCGAGAGCGCAAGCCAGCCAGCTCTTTCCGACGCCCGAGGGTCCGCATATGGCCAGATTGTCGTGAGCACCGATCCAGTCGCCCCCGAGCAGCTTCATGAAGAGCGCACGGTCGAGGCCGCGGTCGGCGCGATAATCGACATCTTCCGGGGTCGCCTGATGACGAAGCTTGGCGAACCTGAGACGCGCCGCAAGTTTGCGGTCGTAACGGGAACTCCATTCCCGCTCGAGCAGCAATCCGAGCCATTCGGCATGCGAGAGATGTTCGGCCTCGCCGTTGGCGACGAGTTCGCCGAAGGCTTTGGCCATGCCGGCCAAGCCCATGGCGTTCAGTCGATCAAGTGTTGGATGAGCAAGCATTCTTCGTTCTCCTTAGTGGTAATAGCGAGGTCCGCGGATGTTCTCGTGGTGGATCGGTTCGTGCGAGGCGGATCTATTCGAGCTCGCCGTCCGGTCGAGGTCGTTGTCGAGGATGGAGCGCACCGAACCATAGGTCCGGGCCCCGATCTCCAGCGCTCGGGCGCAAGCGGCATTGACCCTGTCGCGGCCGAAGCTCTTGTTAAGGCGGATAATCCCAAGGCAGGCGCGAAAGCCCTGCTCGGGATGCGGCCGGTCGGCAAGGATGCGCTCGCACAACAGGTCGACATCCGGCCCCATGGCTGAGGCTTCGCGTCGAATGCGTTCGATCGTCCAGTCGGCGAACCGACGATGCGCCGAGGGCATATGATCGGGGATGGTCGTGTGCTTGCCGTTACCGCTCGAGCGGCGGTGAGCGGCAATCCGCGCGCCCTTGTGGAATATCTCGATCGTATTGGCGGTGATGCGCGCCTCTACTTGCTCGCGGGCAAAGCGATAGGGAACCGAATAATAATGCCGTTCGATCTCGACGTGATAATCCAGCCCGGCACGCCGGACGCGCCATTCGGCAAAGACATAGCGCTCGACAGGCAAGGGCCGCAAAGCCGGACGATCAAGCTCTTCGAACAGTTGACGACGGGTAACGCCAACCCGGCGCAGGACACGTTTATCGTTGAGGTCGCAAAGCAAGTCGGCGATCGCCGCATTGACCTCGGCCAGACTGTAGAAGGTCCGATGGCGCAGGCGACCCAGCAGCCACCGCTCGACAATACGAACCGCAGCCTCCACTTTCGCCTTGTCGCGAGGGCGTCTCGGCCGCGTCGGAAGGACGGCGCTCCCATAGTGCGCCGCCATTGCGCTATAGGTCCTGTTGACCTGGGGATCAAAGTGGCATGCCTTGATGATCGCCACTTTGGCATTGTCGGGAACCAGTAAGGCTGGCGCACCACCAAAAAACTCCAGCGCCTGGACATGGCATTCAATCCAATCGGGTAGTGTCTCTGTCCAGCGCGCCTGCGCAAACGAAAGGCTGGACGCTCCCAGGACCGCCACGAACAAATGCGCCTGCCGCGTCTTGCCCGACAGTCGATCAACGACGACCGTGACCGTGTCGCCGGCATAATCGACGAACAGCTTGTCGCCGGCAGCATGATCTTGCCGCATCGTCACCGGCAGCTTCAGCGCCCAGCCGCGATAGAGGTCACAATACCGGCTGTAGCGGTAGCCGTCGGGATAACGGCTCATGTATTCGTCCCAGAGAATTTGCAGCGTCACGTGCTTGCGCTTCAGCTCGCGATGGACCTGCGCCCAGTCCGGCTCCGGCGCGCGACGATGACCCGTCTTCGTCCCGGCCGCCTTGTAAAGCGCCGCCTCCAGGACGGCATCGCTCACGTCATCATCCAACGGCCACGAAAGACCCGCAACCGTTGCCCGCCGCAGCGTCTCGCGCACCGTCGACGGTGCTGCCCCGACCCGAACCGCAATCGATTTGTGGCCCAGTCCTTGTTCGAAACGATATCTCAGTATCTCGCGGACACGCCGCATCTCCAGTCTCTCCGCAGGCATCCCGTTCCTTCCTCGTCAACATCGACGGAAGGAACTTCACACCGGCAGAACTCCCACACCACATCCCTGCCAAAGGGGGCGGCATCATCTCGGAACAAGGGGGCGACTATTTCTCGGAATGGAGGGGCGAGATCATTTCGGAATCAGGGGGCGGATTGTCTCGGAATTTGCATTCCGACAGTCATCGATCATTATGGTCTTTACGGGCAGGCCCGTCCATCAGATGAAAAGGGAAGGGCATTGCTGCGCCTTCTTGAAGCAGAACACATCTGGGTGAAACTGTCGTCGCCTTATAGAAGGCCGGATCGGCCGTTGAATATCGAACCAGATCCGGACTGGCTTTCAGCCTTGATTGATCGCTGTCCCAGCCGATGCGTATGGGGTAGTGACTGGCCACACCCCCCTCCGCATGAAAGCCACTTCGGGCCGGATGTCCCCTCCCGTGGCGCCCGTTATCTTGTTCGGGTCTTGTGGAGCGATTTGTTGAAGCCGTCGGCTCGCCGCATACGATCGAAGATATCATGTGGAGAAATCCCGCCAATCTCTACGGGTTTCCCACACGTATTCGTTGATGACCCGAGCACGCGAAAGTGACGTTTTGGAGAGGAGAAAACTATGCTCAACACGCTGAATAGCAAAATATTGCCCAAGATGTTGTGTTTTACCGCGTTCTCGATGCTGGGCTGCATTGCGAACAGCACCGCCGTCAGTGCTCAAAACTTCCCGGAGAAGCCGATCACTATGGTGGTACCCTTCAATGCCGGGGGCGCGGCAGACGCGACGGGACGCGTGATCGCAGAAGCAATGTCAAGGCATCTCGGCCAGAATGTTCTCGTCGAGAACGTTGGCGGTGCGGGCGGAGCGATCGGGACGGCGCGGGTTGCAAAGGCCGAACCGGACGGCTACACGATTGGGCTCGGGCACATGGGGACGCTGGCGGCGGCGGTGACGATCAATCGATCGCTGCAGTACGATCCACGCAAGGATCTCAAATATCTTGGGCTGGTCTCTACCAGCCCGAACGTCATCTACGTCGGCAAGGATTTCCCGGCAAAGAACCTGGAGGAATTCATCGATCACGCGAAAAGCGCGAAAGGCGCGCCGGCCATGGGACATGGCGGTATCGGAGCTGCTTCCCACGTCGCGTGTGTGATGTTGTTCAAGCTCATTGGCGTAGAGCCCAACCTCATCGCGTATAAGGGGTTCGGGCAGACGATCACCGATGTGCTTGGAGGAAGAATAGCCGGAGGATGCGACCTGTTGGCCTCGGCGGCACCTATAGCAAAGGCAGGAAGCATTCGCATATTGGCGATTGCCGCACAAAAGCGTTCCCCCGTCCTTCCGGATGCTCCCACCAGTGCCGAAGCAGGACTGCCCGAGTTTCTGACGGAAACTTGGACGGGCCTTTTTGTTCCAGTCGGCACCCCAGAGGCAGTCGTGAAAACCTTAAACGCGGCTCTGCAGAATTCTCTGGCGCAAAACAATGTCCGTGAAAAGCTGGGTACGATCGGAGCAAGCCTGCCGCCCGACGATCACCGGTCTGGCGATTACATGCAGGACCTGGTAAATAGAGAGATCGCTGCCTGGTCGAAATTCCTGAAACCTGAACAACAAAACTAGCTCAGCTGCAATGTGTTAGATTTGCGAGCTCGGCCATCAAAAGAGATTACCCGATTTAAGGGCCCACAGAACTCCTACCGGTCCAATAGGTTTGGAGCGGGAACCACAAGGCCCGGCGCTTCGGAACCAAAATCACGCTCGCGTTCTCGGTATGGGGTCCCGCAATCGTAGCCGAGAACTTACGCCGCCCGACGTGTTCTTTCGGCAGAGCCCCCGGAGGTGCGGAATGTTGAAAGCAACTGCGTGAGTTTCTCTGATTCTTGCGCAAGGCCGAGGCTTGCGGCGTTCATCTCTTCGACCATGGCTGCGTTCTGCTGCGTTGCCTGATCCATGTGATTCACGGCGGAGTTGACCTCCTTCAATCCTGAGGCCTGTTCCCTCGCGGCAGTGCTTATGGCGTCCATATGCTGGTTTATCGCTTGGATGAGATCAACGATATCGGCAAGCCCTCTGCCCGTGTCGCCGACAAGTTTCACGCCTTCCGAAACGGCTATTTCGGAATTCGTGATGAGCGTCTTAATTTCCTTGGCTGCACGCGCCGAACGCTGAGCGAGTTCACGAACCTCCTGCGCAACGACGGCGAAGCCCTTTCCCGCCTCCCCGGCCCGGGCAGCTTCTACCCCGGCATTCAAGGCAAGGAGATTGGTCTGAAAGGCGATCTCGTCGATGACGCTGATGATTTGGATGATCTGCCTCGAAGACTGCTCGATCCGCCCCATGGCATCGACGGCGTTTCCAACCACTTCGCCCGAATGATCGGCCTTTTTCCGCGCGCCCTGGACAAGATCGCGAGCCTCGGCAGTGCGAACGGACGTCGTCTGGACGTTCACTGTAATCTCTTCCAGCGCGGCCGCCGTTTCCTCCAGCGAAGCCGCCTGGCTTTCCGTTCGCTTCGCAAGATCGCTTGATGCGTTAGAGATTTCGCCGGAACCTCCATGGACGTTGCCGGACGAATCGGCAACAGCCAGCAACACCTCCCTCAGTTGAGCAACGGACGAGTTGAAATCCTGTCTCAGCGCTTCGAACTGGGGCGCAAATTCCTCGTTGATTTCGCACAGCATATCGCCCGAGGCTAATTTTCTGAGCCCCGCGGCCAGCGCACCGGTGGCCTTGTTGAGGCGGATTTCCGCTTCGGCCGCGGCGCGTTCCTCGATTGCCAGACGTTCGGCCTCCGCTTTGCGGTTGTTCTCGATGGCTTCCGCTTCCAGTTCCGAGTTTCTGATGGCGGCTCGCCGGAACACCTCGACCGATCGCGCCATGCCGCCGATCTCGTCGGTCCTTTTTCCGCCGGGAACGATCACGTCGCGATTTCCCTGCGCAAGGCTATTCATGCATTCGGTCAGGCGCGTGATAGGGATGGCCACGCGCCGGATGACGATGAACATTCCCACGATCGTCATGCCGATCGCGCCCAGAAGGATGGCCAAGTATAGTGCGACACCCATGAGAGCGGATTGAGCCAGACCCTGGGCCTTCTCATCGAGGAGTTTCATCGCAACCAGGGCGACGTCCGCCACGCTGGCCTGACCCTTGCTGCTCGCAGGCAGCCAGTCCTTCAGGGCGACTTTTGCACCGCGGCCGTTGAAGAGATCCGCATGCATCGAGTTGCGAAGGTCCCATAGAGGGCCCTTGAAGTAGGTGTTGTCCGCCGTGTTGAAGCTGTCCTTCAGCGATCGGTCGGTTGTGGGATGATCGACAAGATTGCGAACTTGATCCCAATTCGCGAAGGACCGGCCATTCTGCGTCATCAACGTTACAAGATCGTCTGAAGCGAGAGGCTGTTGAGTGGTAGCCGCCTTGTTCAGAACGATGGAAGCCGCACCGACGGCTGCGCGGGTGGCCCATGCGCCGGCGCGGATCTGCAACAGATCGACAAGCATGTTGTCGAGCGAGCGGATATTACTCTCCGTGATGGCAGAGGCAGCTTCAAGTTCCTTCAGGAATTCTTGGCCGAAGCTCGTATAGGCCTTGCCTACAGCCTGATCCCGCAGGGCGAGTTCGGTGGAAAACTGTGCGTCGGCCCGTTTGCGGAGCGTCTCGTTCTCCTTATAGAAATCATTGATCCTCTTCAAGGAACCGGCCAGTTCGGCGGATTGTATGCCCGCTTCGACCTTTCTAAGATCCGCCATGCCTTGATCGACCATCGCCCGGTCGACAGGGACATCCTGAAGCCGAGCGCGTCCCTGCTCGATTGTCGCTTCGAGAACCGTCACGCTGTGGCCACGCTCCAGCCGGTAACCAAGAAGGACATCGAAAACGGCGCGGTTGACGGCCGTGTAGGCAGATACGGTGCTGTAGGTGCGGAAACTGGAATAGGAAGCGTTCAGCGCGCCGCCGCAAAGAATACACAGCGCCAGGCTGAACAGCAAAAACACCGTTGTGAGAACGTTCCTGATCGACAGCATGAATACCCCCATTCGTCCGTGGTACAGCTTCGCATCGAAAAGATAAAACTGTGCTAACACAGCCGGCCGAAGCCATGCGCACAGCGACGAATGTCCGCATGGCTCTACCTCAAGACGCGGAGCGCTCGGTCATGAACGTCAATCGGCCCTAGCCAAGTCTGAGGCCGGTGACGAGGCTCGTGTCGCGCTTAAGTGAGTTGTCGTGATCGCTCCTCCGACTTGCGACCTGTATTTGTCGCGGACGAGGCAGCGAAGGATCTCCGTGCCGGTCGGCTCGTTCACAGTCGGCACCGTTCAACTCTTTGGCCAAAACATGACCTGGGTGCGTGTTGCGGTAGTGCCGAGTAGAGCTTTTCACGAGTTCCGACCGAACAGACTAAACGGACTTTCTGGAGTAAGGCGGACGCCGAACGACGCGGGCGTCTTCGATCGGATTTCGGCCAAGGACACATCTTGTGCCAATTCGATCAGGCACATCCCCGTTTTACCCTTTCGATCGATTTCGAACACGCCGAGATCAGTGATAACCAGATCGGCAACCCGACGCCCTGTGAGTGGTAGCGTGCACTCACCGAGTAGCTTGGGCTCGCCACCAGCCTGGTGTTCCATTGATACGATCACGCGCTCAACGCCGGCAACGAGATCCATGGCGCCACCCATGCCTTTCACCATCTTTCCCGGAATCATCCAATCGGCCAGATCGCCCTGTTCGGAAACTTGCATCGCGCCAAGAATGGACGGGTCGATATAACCGCCCCGGATCATTGCAAAGCTCTCCGCTGACGAAAAGTAACTGGTGTTCGGCGCCTCTGTGATGGTTTGCTTGCCGGCATTGATCAAATCGGCATCTTCTTCTCCGTCGATGGGAAATGGCCCCATCCCAAGCATTCGGTTCTCGCTCTGGAGCGTCACCTGCATGCCTTGGGGTATGAAGTTTGCCACGAGTGGGTATACAGATTATCAAATTCACGTAGAAGCCGCCTTTTTAGCTCACGCGCGGCTCGCGCAGCCATCTGTTCGCTGGACCACGCTATCTCAGGCAAGCGCCTGGTGTGGTTTGGGCCGAACCGTCCGTTGCTCGATCCGCTTTTCAGGATTCGGCACCTGCAGTATCCTCCGTACGTAGATGCCGGATGTATGGACGCCGTCAGGATCAATGATCCCCGCGGGCACAAGGTGCTCAACCTGGGCAATGGTCATTTTAGCCGCGATCGCCATCACCGGATTGAAATTTCTCACGGTTTTTCGATAGACGAGGTTACCCTCAGTGTCCCCTTTAAACGCATGGAAGATAGCGAGGTCCGCGGTCAGGCTGGTCCCCAAAAAATATACTCGCCGTCGCCGAACATTCGCGTTTCCTTGCCCTCAGCAACGACCGTCCGAACGCCTGTCTTCGTGTAGAACCCAGGAATTCCGGCACCGCCTGCTCGAATCCGTTCGGCTAATGTTCCGTGCGGGTTAAATTCCAGTTCGAGTGCGCCAGACAGGAACTGTGCGGCAAACAGCTTGTTCTCCCCGACATAGGAGGAGATCATCTTTCGGATTTGACGGCTTTCCAGCAGGATGCCCAGTCCGAAATTGTCGATGCCGGCATTGTTCGAGATAACTGTGAGGTCCTTCACGCCCGATTGACGGATTGCCTCGATAAGGACGGTGGGAATACCGCAGACACCGAAGCCGCAGGCCATAATTGTCATTCCATCGAACAATATCTCGGTCAGAGCTTCCTGTGGATTTGCAACGACTTTTTTCATCTCCCTCTCCGGTTCTCGGCGGCACCTTTGCGACCGAAACAACGTCAATAGCGGGTGGCTTGGGTCCGGCTCAGCGAGGTCTCGGCCGCCAAGCCGTCCCGGTCGGCCGGCAAATAGTCCGACAGCCTGCGCGATGCGGGCCAGGCGCCGGCCCGAGCAAACAGGTGGAATGCAGTCTGGTTCAATCAGAATGGATAGCCTTGCTTCGGATCTTCGATGGTGATCCACCGAAGGTCGGTGAACTCCGAGATCGCGGCTTTGCCACCGAACCGTCCCCAGCCTGATTCCTTGACGCCCCCGAAAGGCATCTGCGGCTCATCGGCAACTGTCGGTCCGTTGATATGGCAAATGCCGGATTTTATCCGCGCCGCGAGTCTCAAGCCGGCCGTGACATCGTTCGTATAAAGCGAAGCGGCAAGACCATATTCAGTGTCGTTTGCGATTGCGACAGCTTCCTCCGCATCCTTCACACGGATGATCGGTTTGACGGGTCCAAAGGACTCCTCGCTATATATCCGCATCGCCGGGGTGACATGATCGAGGACTGTTGCTTCGACCACGGCGCCATTCCGTCTGCCGCCGGCAACGATCTGAGCGCCCTTGTCCAAGGCGTCCGCAATGATTGCGTCCATCTTCAACGCAGCCTCGAGACTCACCAATGCCCCGAGAACATTCGGGCCGCTGGGGTCACCCGCAGGCAGTTTACCGGCCTTCTCAGCAAGCGCCTTCGTAAACTGGTCAGCTATGCTTTCGACGACGATGATGCGCTCCGTCGACATGCATATCTGGCCCATGTTCATGAAAGCCCCGAATGCCGCACCGTTGACCGCGCTCTCGACATCAGCATCGTCGAGGACAATGAATGGTGCTTTGCCACCAAGTTCCAGCAAGCAAGGCTTGAGCTCCTCCGCGCACAGCTTTGCGATGATCCGGCCGACGCGCGTCGAACCGGTGAAATTCACCCTCTTCACCTCCGGCGCCCGAACAAGCGCTTCGACGACGCGGGCGGCATCCTCGGGAGCATTCGTTATGACATTCACAACACCTGCAGGAATTCCTGCGTCATTCAGCACCTCGCCAATCATCCGATGGGTTCGGGGGCACATCTCGGATGCCTTGAGCACCACCGTATTGCCGCAGGCCAAAGGCGTGGCGATTGCGCGCGTACCGAGAATGACCGGGGCATTCCAGGGAGCGATGCCAACACACACACCAACGGCCTGGCGGACAGCCATTGCCATGCTGCCGGGCTTCTCGCTGGGGATGATTTCCCCGGTAACCTGGGTCGTCATTGATGCCGCCTCTCGCAGCATCTTCGCAGCAACTCCAACGTTGAAGGAGCCCCAAGGTCCAGTCGCACCTGTTTCCTCAGTCGTAGCCGCGATGAAATCACCGGAGCGCTGCTCCATAAGGTCCGCCGCCTTGAGAAGGAGCTTTCGTCGCTCATGCGGACCTTTTGCAGACCAAGCGGGAAAGGCCCGGTGTGCAGCGCGCACCGCGGCGATCGCGTCTTCCGGTGAGCCGGCGGCTACAACTGAAGCGACCTCGTTATTATAGGGGTTAAACCGCTGGAACGTCTTGTTTTGTGACGCGAGCACGCTGCTTCCGGAAATCAAAAGATCTACGTTCATGTCGTTTCTCCTCATTCGGCGACAAAGTGGTTTTCGATTGCACCGAGGCCGCTGACCTCCACCCGCACGACGTCCCCCGGCTTCATGAACGTTTCTGTCGCAATTCCTACGTTCGACGGCGTTCCGGTTGCGATGATATCGCCCGGTTCGAGGGTCATAACGGTTGAGAGGTAGGCGATTTGATCCCAGATGTTGTAGATCATGTCGCCGGTCGACGTCCGCTGGCGCTCTTCACCATTGAGGGAGAGGGTAAGGGTCAAACCGTGAGGATCAGCGATCTCATCGTCGGTGGTGATCCATGGACCGATCGGACCATGCGTGTCAAAGCTCTTGCCGAGTGTATAGGTGGGCGAGCGGAACTGCCAGTCACGTGCCGTGACGTCGTTTGCGACGAAATAGCCAGCAATAACGGATCGGGCGTCCTCGCGGCTGACATGCCGGCACCGTCTTCCGATGACGAAACCCAGTTCTGCCTCGTAGTCGACTTTTCCGGAGACGTTCGGGATCACGACGTCGTCGAAGGGTCCATTGATGCAGGTGACCTGCTTGTTGAACCAGAGTTGCGACTTCGGTGTCGGAATCCCCGCGGCGGCAGCCTCCTCCGCATGAGCCTTGTAGTTCATCCCGATGGCCAGAAACTTGCGGGGATCATCGATCGGCGCAAGCAAACGTACTTCGGATAGCTGGAAACAGGGCGCATTCACGGACTGAATGGCAGATCGCAGTTCGTGCAACCTTTCGATCAAGAGCTTCATGGAGCCATTCAGGTCTGGCGCGACATTCGTGAGATCGAAGACATAGTCGCCTTCGACCCTCCCGAGCCTGATTTTTCCTTCGACCGCAAATCTGGCAAGTTTCATATCTTTTTCCTGTTTACTCAGTCGCCGGTTCGACCGGCCGGATGCTGTTTACGGATACACCGATGCCAGGGCCCGAAAAGGCGACCATCTCGGTTCTGACGATTTCGAGACATGGGAGGTCTGCAATGGTGTTGACGATGTGAAAGGTCGTCGGGAGCTGCTCGAACGTGGCGCGGTGCCAATTGAAGCTGCCGTTGGCCCTCCACCGCTTGAAGTCGTAGCCCTCGAAACTGATGGCGTCGGGACGGCCTTCGCCTGGCCGCGGCGCCGGTGTGGTGACATAGGCGACGTCGGCGCCACCCCCCTTCCGCGGGTTCGTGCGGGGCACATATTTATAGTACATGGCCGCGCCACCGCCCGAACCGGGCAGGCTCGGTGGTGCATCATCTTCGACCATATCCGTGAGCGCGATATCGAAGAACTTGAAGCCGAACCAGGACGTCTCGCAAGAAGCCGTACCCTTTTTGCGATCCCAGGCAATTTCGGGCATGTCGCAAAAGAGTTTCGGGAAGCCCATCTCGTCGCGGCCGGTCAGGATCGCCTCAGGTTGGCCCTCCCAGATCACCGGGCAGAAAGAGCCATCAAGGGTCTCGGTTTTGCCCTGATAAGCAACCGGAAAATCAAGCGACAGAATGCCGTAACCTCGGCCGGCGAGCCAGTAGAGGTTTTTGAACCAGGCGCAGGAAACGCTGAGCAGTGGTTCGCCCCGCAAGCTCATGCCGGGTGGAAGAAGAGCCGCCAGCTTCTCGGGGTCGGTGCGATATGTGATCGCCATCCACTCCGCATTCATCGTGCCGGTTTCTTCCGGTGACCACATGCCGCCGCCTGGCCTTTGGCGGGGACCTACCGCCGGCCCGAAAACCGCAGGCATTCGGTAGCGATGATCGGGGTTTGGTGTGAAGCCCATGTTTTGATCTCCTTGAAAGCGTCTAGTCAGTAAATGTCACGTTGTCCCGGCCTGCTGGATCACGCGCGTGGACAGATGGGCCCGGGCGAACAGCGCCACGGTCACGCAGGCGACCACGGCGGCCGTTAGGCCAATGGCATGGTAGCCGATCACATCCGACAGGACGCCACCGAGGAGAGGCGCGATCGCAGAGCCCGCCATCGTCATCGCAGGCGTCGCGGCCGCAGCCCGAGCGGAGGGATCGACCTTGGCGAGGAAGCCAAACAGAAAGGTGTGGGTGAAGATCATAACCGCAGCGAAGAAGAGCGATGGCACCGCATACAGCAGGAAATCGTTCGACCCGGTGATGAGAACGGAAAGAAGAGCCTGAACGGCGGCGCCGGCAATGCCAACTACAAGCGGCGGTAACCGCTTCTGGAGAGCAGCGGCGATCAATCCCGGGAACATATTGACGATCCCGATCGACAGGAGGACTGTCTGAACCTCTCCCTCGCCGTAGCCCCTCGCCATGCCGATCCTTTCCACATAGGAAAAGGTCAGGGCCTGGACGAAGTTCATCAGCATCACTCCAATGGTTACAAGCCAAGCGGTGGCAGGGATGCGAGCGGCCGTATAGTGCTGGACGTCCGTCCCCGCCTGCTGCTTGGGGAAGAACATCGACGTCACAAGCGCCGCCGTTCCCATGATCGCGGCAAGGATCATAAAAAAGGTTGGAGGCCCGCTTTGGGCGATCACCGCTGGCGCGGTCCCGAGGAATACGAGCGCGAAGACGCCGAATCCGGCCGAGCAGAGCGCAAAGATCCGCAAAGGATTTGCCGTCCGTCCCATTGTTCCATGCGTTGACGAAAGCGCCGCTCCCGTGGCCATACCGGCGAGTGTATGCAGGGCGAGGAAGGTTCCAAACTCCGGCGGAAGCTGCGACATCAAAACGAAGCAGACTGCACTTGCGCCGTAGCCACCCGGCGCCAGCAAATGGCCGGGGAGTTTGTGGAACATGCGCGCTACCCAGAGGCTTGCCAGCACGACGCCGAGCAGGAATGCGGTAACCAGTCCGCCGGCATGCGTGTTCCCGAACCCGAAGCCGGCCGAGAGCGTCCCGACCCAGACCGGCAAGCCCGCAAGATCGATCATCCCGGCGATATGACCAAATATCAGCGCGATGGTGGCGCTATGCGATTTCATTGAGAACATGCTCTCTTCCCCCCACCATGCATTCAAAGGTCTCAAGCAAGGTGTCGACCTCATCGGTATTGGCAGCAGTGCCGAAAGCGTAAAAATCAGGTCGCGCGAGGTAGGCGACAGCACCACGGCTGTCGAGCCAACGTGCGAGGCGCCCGTTGACATCCCGCCAGCCGGCTTCGCCGAGAAAGACTTGGCGGATGCCAAGTCTTTCCAGTCGCCCGTCATCGACCGCAATGCGTGTGACCAGTACCAAATCCCGGCCGACCAGATCATCGAGACGAACCCGAATCCCGCCGCGCGCCAGATCATCATGCGGGAGAAGTTCACCGGCACCGCCGATGGGCTTACCATCACCGTCTCGCGCTATGATGCCACCGGACAACGGCGGGAAAGCCGGCGGTGGCGGCAGGTTTCCGGCAAAAAAGGCCTCATCCCTGCGGCGAGCTGCTTCGGGATTGGGGACGCAAATCACCTGTCCCATCGCCATCGAGATTCTGATGACGGCGTCCACGTGGGGAGAACGCTCGGCTTCGTAGGTGTCGAGCAGGTTTTCTGGCGCGGAACCGTCGAGGACCCGATTGAGCTTCCAACCGAGATTCCAGACGTCGCGCAGCCCGGCGCACATGCCTTGGCCCATGAAGGGTGGCATGAGATGGGCGGCATCACCGGCAATCAGCATCCGGCCCTTCCGCCAGCCACCCGCAACCAGCGAGCGGAATCGATAGCTCGCGCTGCGGATGAGCTCGCCGTCTTCTTGTGAAAGCCACGGGGATAAAAGTTCCCAAACCTTGTCGGCTTCGCACATCTGCGTGGGCGATTCGTCGGAGCGAAGCATGAATTCCCAGCGTCTGTTGCGCACCCCGCTTGGCACGATCGTGGTGGGGCGTGCCGGGTTGCACCACTGGGCCGCATTGGGAATCGAAAGCTTATCCAGATCGTGTGGCCTAACGTCGACGACGAGCCAGGATTCGTCGAACCCATGGTCGATGACGGATACATCCATCATCTTGCGTACGAAGCTGTTGGCTCCGTCGCAGCCAACCAGATAGCTGCCGGTCAGCGTTAGTGTTTCTGAATGATCGATGGTCAGGGTCTGCGCGTCGAAGCGGGCCAGCTCGACCACAATATGATCTTCTGCGTCGTGTGCTGCGACGGCCTCCATGCCGAGGTGATAGGAGATCCCGTCGCGGTGCAGAAGATCCTCATGAAGGATCTGTTCAAGGTCGGGCTGGTTGAACGTATATCCGGTCGGGCCGCCGGAGATCGATTCCCGGGTCTCGTCGATATCGATCAGCGCTTTCCAGTCTTCATTGTACCAGACGTAATGACCCATCTCCCGGGAGATGGCGGCGACTTCGCTGGCTATGCCAAGAGCGTGGAAAATGCGCTTTATCTCGTGGTCGTAGCCGATCGCACGCGGCAACGGATAGGTCTGCGGCCAGCGCTCCACGACCGCCACAGTGTGCCCGACGTCGACAAGCTGCCGGGCAAGTACCTTGCCTGTCGGTCCATAGCCGATAATGATGACATCGTATTCTGTCATGACTTTCCTCCCTCAACCGCGCATGAACAACCGGCGACCGCTTCTGAAAGCCGGACGCTCAGAAATCCGGGTCGAAGGCGATGCCCGGACGTAGGAACTCCGGTGTGGGAGGTGTGCCCCACAGATTGAGCCAGCGACCGGCCAGACCTTCGGAAATGTCCCAGGTGCGTGGCTCGTAGGTTGCGTCATTATCGATACGGTCCAGCTCAATCGAATTTTCGACCAGGCAGCCATGCGGGTCGGCGTAGTAGGTGAAGATGTTGCCGCCGGCGCCGTGCCGCCCCGGGCCCCAGACCAGCGCCCTGTCCTTAAGGGTGAGATTGTCGGCGATTGCCGCCAGATCCTCGAGCGAGTGGAGATCGAAGGCGTAATGGTGAAGGCCGCTCTCCCCCGGCCCCATGGCGATGGTGTGGTGAAATCCGTCCTCGGCTCGGTACCAACGCAGGCCATCTTCTCCGGTCTGGTCCGACAGCTTCATGCCAAGCACCTTCTCGCAAAACTCGCCGAAGGCCTGGGTATCCGGCGCAAATGAGTTGATATGTTCGATGCGGCGGGGCCGTGCACCGGGCGTCGAATAGTTATAACGACGTGGCTGATTGCGAGTGATCGGCGTATGCACCTCGAAGATACTGCCTCCCGGCGCGATCAGGCGAACGGCCTTATCGTAGTGCT
Source organism: Agrobacterium vitis (assembly GCF_013337045.2). NCBI lineage: Bacteria > Pseudomonadati > Pseudomonadota > Alphaproteobacteria > Hyphomicrobiales > Rhizobiaceae > Gillisella > Gillisella vitis. The sequence goes on along the minus strand of NZ_CP118261.1, from coordinate 116,368 downwards.
TGCCGAGCGGTGTGTCGTCGAGCACGGTGAGGCCATCGGACAGGGCTCTCCGCTTGACTTCGTCGACCGCGTCGGCGCTGGCGGCCTCCAGCCCGCAGGCCACCGCCTTGCCGTCCCCCTTGACGTAGGTCACTTCGTGGTGGCGGTCGTTGCTTGAGAGATAAACCGTGTCATCTTCCTGCTCGGTGATGCGAAGACCGACGACGTCACAAAGGTCCTTGGCAGCGCCGACCGGATCGGGCGAAGAGATGACCACATGTCCCATCTGTCGAATTAGGTATGTCATTCCGGTTCCTTCTCTTGAATGAATGAATTTTTTCCCGTGGTGCTTCTTCGCGTTCGAGTCCGCAAGACACCCCTCCCCCACCCTGCTATGCGGAGACCACAACCTTGCCGGAGATGTTCGGACACGCAGGTTCGGTCTGCATGTAGGCGGGTCGCGAGCCACGCGGCTCGCCGCCCGGAATTTTGTCGGGCCTCAGGTCGCCGCGTTCAGTACCTTTCTGACGGAGGGACGCTCGCCGATGCGCTTCAAATAAGCGACGATTGCCGGCCAGGCCGAGAGATCGAGTTCGGCTCTCTTCGCCCAGCCCAGCACCACAAACGCGTAGGCGTCGGCGATCGTGAACGCTTCCCCGGCCAGATAAGGGCTACTGGCGAGACGAGTGTCGATGACACCGAAAACCCGGGGCAGGAAGGTCGTTTTGGTCAAGTCGCGATATTCCACCGGCGTGTTGGGCCGATTGAGCGGCGAGAAGGTCTTGTGCAACTCGGTTGCGATGTAGTTCGTCCATTCGAGCACACGATAGCGGTTGAAATCGCCCGGTGGCGGCAAAAGCCCGGAAGCCGGTGCCTGGTCGGCGACATACTGCATGATCACCGCGCCTTCGGTAAGGACCTCGCCGCTGTCGAGAAGGAGCGCCGGAACCTGTCCTATGGGATTGACGTCGAGATAGCTCGTTCCGTCCCGCAGGTTCTTGGTCTGCAGATCGACGTCCACGAGATCGACCGGAATGGCTACCTCCTCCAGAACGATCCGTGATGCGGTCGAGCAGGTTCCGGGGACTTGGTAAAGCTTCATATGTTGCTACTCCCAATCGAGGCTGTTGTGCATGGTATCAATGCTTGGGGGGTGCGATCTTGTTCACACTGCTCCAGTGCTCGGAAAGCCTATCGCCACGAACGCGGAAGGCATCGAAAATGAAATAATCGTAGGTTTTGCCGCTGCCGTCCGGTTCAGGTTGAGGTAAACAGGCAGCGACAACAACCATGTCTCCTTCGGCGACGATGAATGCCGGAGGAATAAGCATCTCGGCGGGTTCTGGCACCGGCCCATTCGGGAAAATCGTCCTCACGAAACCTTCGAGCCCAGACAGACCGCTGGGTATATGGTCGCAGTGCTGGCGGTAGTCCTCAGTCACGAAGTCCTTCGCGGCATCAGGGTTCTGACCATCGAAGACCCGACGATAGAATTCCCGAACCAGATGCTTGTTGCGTTCCAGCTGTTCTTTGTTTTCATGTTCCATGACATTGTCCTTTGTGGTCCGCAACGACGTCCTCACGGCCGGCGCAACGGGGAGAGTCCGAGGCCGCCGCTGATGTCGAAGGCAAGGGTGGCATAGAAGACAAAGCCGTCCTTCTGCCGGCCGGAGGAATAATCTGCGAGCACAGACGTGTTGGGGTTGACGATATAGGCGGCGCCGAGATCGAGAACACCGCGCTCGAAAAGTCCAACGCTTCCATGGACGTCGAACATGAACGTATCCCGCGGCTGCTTCTCGTCGATGCCGGAAAAGAATAGTCGCGCGTTTCTCTCGTATTGCGCACGCTTCTCGCTGAGCCCGATGTAATGCACCGAAGCGCCAATCGTGGCGACGGGATTTTCCGCCCAGAAGCCCGAATATTCGATCCCCGCATAGGCCTCCCACGGATAGGCCTGACCGTCGCCGAAGGTGTGAAACAATCCGCCATAGAGCGCGATGTTCTCTGGAACGGGCCCAGCACCTGGCGCGCTCCAGACGACTTTGCGGACCTGCCCGTAAACGCCGGTCGTGCCTTCGTGCTCGACGATCGTGGGTGCCGGCCCAAAGGTCGGGTTACCCCAACCGGAATTGTAGAGAGCATCCTCATAACGCGTGGAGCGATAGTAGGCGCCAACCTCAAATTTCAACGGATTCGGATTATCGAAAAACGACTCCTGGTGCGTGAGGTTCGCGATCGCAATTACGCCCTCGGCATCACCCTTGCCCCAGTCCCAGCCATTTCCCTCCTGCCAGTTGTCTGGATTGTCCTCAACGACCCCGAAACCGATCGCGGTATTGGGCGTGAAATGATAGCCTGCGCGCGCACCCCAAACTGAAAGCGATTCCCCCGGCATATTGAGAGTTGTCGCCAGCGTCGAGTTCAGACATCCGAGCCCCCCGCAAAAGCCCCGCGTCATGAAGTCTTTTCCGAGTCCCATTCTGCCCGCCTCGATCTGAAGCCTGTCATCAAGGAAATCGGCTTCGATCGTCAGGCGCGTCAGATCAGTCCGTGAATCCACAACAGGCACCGGAAAAAATGCGTTCGACAGATCGAAGAGATAATTGTCAGTGTTGTACGATGGGTAGTTGATTGTCTCGACCCATTTGATCCTCAGGTCAGGCGTCAGGTTGCCCGTGGCTCCGAAGACGAACATTCCGTAATTTGCGGAGGAGCCTCCTTCGAATCCAAAGGACGGTGCATTCTGATAGATGTTCACATAATCAAGTTGAATATCGACTCCGTTGTCGTGAAGCCATTTGCCGGTTTCCGACAATGGTCCAACGAATACGGGTTCCTGGACGCTGCCGACCGGATTAACTGGCGGCACCGCGATGGCAAGGCCGTTATCATCTGCACAAGCAGTAGCTGCAGTCACAAGAACAATCGAGGCGGCATAGCCAAGTCGGACGCGCATTTTCCCCTCCCATATGTAAGTTGATGCTTTCATCGGCCTGCTCCCCCGGCAGGATATTCTTCAATTCTGTTCAGTCTGGGCGGCGAGGCGAGCAGCACGGCGAGTGCGCCAATGATGCAGAGGCCGATAATGATGTTGAACATCAGCGCGTAAGATCCGGTCTGGTCGAAAATCGCTCCGGCGCCGGCCGCTCCCGATGCTGCGCAGAACGTGGATACCGGCATCATCGAACCGAACATCGACGGGAAGGCTTCTCGCCCGAAGTAGTTTCCCAAAAGCGCCATAATGCAGACTTGCGAAGCACCGTAACCGATCCTCGCAGGCACGGCGTAAAGCAGTATCCCCGCAAAGCCCTGCGGTTGTCTCAGCAGATAGAAGCCAAGGGTGACGAGCACCATACTGGCTGCGGCAATGATTGCCGGCGATATGCGATCACCCAAAAATCCTGCCGTCATATTGCCGACGAAGGAGGCGACGATCGTGATCGCCATGGCCATAGCCGCGTCCGCTGACGTGTAGCCAACGTCCTGCAGGTGGACGACCCCGTGCGCCATCAGAAATACCCACGCCACTCCAGCAACGCTCATATAAGCGAGGATGAGCCAATAGGATCTGCTTTTTACCGCCTCCTTCAGAGTCCAGTAGATCTGGCTCTTGAAAACAGCAGTCTCCCCTCCGCTTGAGAAATCGTAGGGTTTTCAACTACGAGCCGCTCAATATCGCGTTCGTTCAGGGCGAACCGGACGGTAAGCAAGGCGACGGAGGCGAGGCCTGCGATCACCCACCAGCCGAGGCGCCAGTTGTTGCCCGAAACCGCCAGCAAGCGGTCAAGGGCCGGTGGCGACAGGAACCCACCAAACTCGATGGCCGAAAGCACGACCGAGACTGCCAAGGCGCGGCGGACGTGAAACCACCGCGCAATAGCCGCTTGCGCAGGCAACATGCCAGCGACGCATACACCGGTCCCGACGACTAACCCGAAGGCGATGACATACTGCCAGCCGGTGTTCACGACGGACGCCATGGAAACAGATCCGACAAGCAGAACGAAACAGCCAAACGTGACTGTGCGCTGATATCCGAATTTCCTCATCAGTATCGCCACGACAGGACCCTGGAGGCCCATCATCAAGACGAACACGCCGAAGCCCAAACCGAAGACTGAACGATCGAGATTGAGATCTTCTATCATCTGAGCGTTGATTACGGAGATGCCGGCGCTAGGCACCGCCACAACCAGGAGCACTACCAGCCAAAGCGCCCCGAGAACCCTCCAAGCCTCCGCGCTGTATTCAAATCCACGCACCGCCACTGGCCTGCCGACCGCGTGCGCTCTTACTCCCTGTTCCAAAACTCTCTCCTCCCGAGTTGCTTCTTGCGCGGCCTCCTACCGCACAAGCCCCTGATTCATGCGGCCGATGCGGGTGGCGACCGGTCTGGAAGACCACCCGCGAACATCGGGAATGGTTCAATTCCCATAAGGTGCCTCCCGAAAATTTCTGCCGTCGGGTCGAGACGAACCGCACCATGCAGCAGAGCGACGCGTACATCGCGGGCAAAGCGCTGCACTGGATTGTTTTCGCTCGCGGTCGCCGACCCGATACTGAGTTGAAGCATGCTGAGGACGGCATCGAGGGAGTTTGTCGCGTAGACGGACTCCATCATCATTGCCTGTTCCTGGTCGCGAGTGATCTCGATGCCTTCGAGTGCATGGCGATCGAGAATGTCGGCGCTGCGATCGGCAACCGCCTCCGCCATCTTGATCATGGCATAGGCCTTCGCCGCGCAGACCTGCGTCGAGGCCATTTCAGCAACTTTTGCATAAGGCAGATTGAAGGGTTGCTGCTTCTTGGCCATCTCGACGTAGCATTCGAATGCGCCTCGAGCCATCCCAAGGACAATCGCCATGTGAGTAAGGTTGGTGAGAAGCATCAGGCCACGCGCATCGAATTTGCTGGCGAGGCCGCTGTAACGCCGGCGCGTTTCGTCCATCCTTATCGGGAAATCACGCATGTCCATGAAGCGTCGATCGGGAACGAATTGCTCTTCCTTTACTGTGAGACTGTTCGATGATGTCGCCTTCAATCCCATCACGTGCCAATTGTCGACGATCTCTACCTGGTCAGCTTGAAGGATGGCCATTGCACGGCTCATCTCTCCCGGGGCACGCTCGTAATCGACGCCAACGGCGATCCATTTTGCATGCTTGCAGCCGCTGCCGAAGTGCCACGATCCACTGAGCATCCAGCCCCCTTCGACGCGGCGAGCAGAACCAACCTTGGTCGCGAAGATTGAGGCTCCGGCGGCAAGCGGTCCGACCCAATTCTGTCCCCCGTCGAAGATTTCCCGGACCGCGTCGTCCGGAAAGGAGATGATATTGCGCAAGCCCCCCGCGACGAACACCATCCACCCCGCGGCACCGTCGCCGCGACCGATTTCGCTGACAATCTCGACCACGTCACGCGCTCCGAGCGCATAACCTCCGAAATCGGTCGGAAGCGTAAGCCGAAACGCGCCGATATCGTTAAGCGCTTGAAGGCTTTCGCGGCTCAAGGCGCCGAGCTTTTCGCCCTCCAACGCATTCTTGCGCAACAGGGGAACGAGTTTAGCGGCTTTTTCCCGAACGCCGCGTCCGATCTCACTGGAGTAAGGCGATTCAAGCACGTTCGTGGCCGACTCCTTAAACAGCTTCAAGTTCATGTCCACGCTATAATTCCTTGTTTTTTGGTGCTGATGGTGCCCTGTGTTCACGGGGCGGCAAAGGGTACACATGAATGAAAGTCTCTGCGAAACCACGCCACCGGCGCGCTGACTTCATCATTGGTCGAGGTGGCAAGAACCCCGCCGATCAGGAGTTGGTGATCTCCGATGATATGCGTACCGTCCAAGGAGCACTCGATGGACGCATCGAACCCGGGAAGGACCGGAACTCCGTAGCGAGATAGCGTGCAGACCAACCCTTCGAATTTGTCATGCCCGTCCGATGAAAACCGGAGGGCGAGCTCGCGGTTGGGCTCGGAAACGATGTGAGCAGCAAACTTCCTCGAGTGCAAAATCGCCTGGAGCGTCTTTGACTTTTGTGCGAGGCCGAAGACGACCAAAGGTGGGTCAAATGATAGCGAACTGAAGGAGCTGACAGTCGCGCCCGTGAGTTGATCTTCGGCGATACTTGTGACGATTACCACTCCGGACGGGAGACGACCAAAGACGTCCTTCAACTCGTTCCGGCTGGGGTAAGCTTGTACCTGTGGCGAATAAGGAAGCGGCGGCGCAGCAGCAGCATTTATTTTCATCGATACCTCCCATATCGTTTAGAGGTATCTTAGATCTAAGATATCGTCTGTCAAGCGTCATATGCGATTAGTGATGGACGCGGCTACGCGTGGACCCTTTGCGCATCATGCCCGGCTTTGGTAAGTAAAGGCTAGGCCGCATGAATCGGATTTAGACATGTTAGATAGTAGCGATCGCGTTGTATCTCAAACCCAAAAGGTGTTCGAGGAACTTGTTCGACAGTGGGAAATTGATTTCCCCGGCGAAGACAGCTCTCCGATTGCGATTGCTATGAGGATACGGCACCTTTATCAGCTGGATCAGGAATCTCTCCAGGCAATTCTCACGCCTTTTGGTCTTGGAGTGGGTGATATCGATGTTCTGACCCATCTCGCTCAGCGTCCGGAGGACCGCCCTGTTCGACCGAGCGATCTTGCGGAACTCTGCATGGTGACGACTGGCGCCATCACGGGGCGGCTAACCAAACTGGAGCAGCGAAAGTGCCTTAAACGGGTACCGCATCCTTCAGATAAGCGAACGATCTACGTTGAAATTACGGAGGCAGGTCGGGAACTTTTGAACAGGACGAGGGAAGAAGTTGCGAAGTCGTCTCATCTGCTCCAGGGCATTCGTGCTCTTGAATTCTCCGAACGGCGCGATTTGGTTGCGGCGTTGGCGAAGTTGATTTCTCTTCTGCCTTCCTGAAACAGACCCCCGCCGCTTGCTGCAACGCCTGGCTCAAAAGACTGGCGCGTTCTTCCATATCATACCGACCTTGGTCTGATTGTATCCGTCCGCATAGACAGCTCGCATATAGTCGGTATTGAAGGGATCGAGCATCGAATAGGGAATCTGTTTGTCGATCCATGCGATCCTCAATCGACTGCCGGTTCTTTGACTATGGTTATAGAGGGCAAGCAAAGCCTGTTTGGTCTGAGATTTAACCATCGTTGCGTAGGACCGTCCGGCCACCGAGATCGTCGAATTCTTCGTCTCGGCGAACTCCGGCATGAGGGCGTTGTTCACGATCACGTACATTTCGGGATGGCGATTGTTGAGAGGTGGTGGTTTGCCTGGCGAGGCGAGCACCGCGTCAGGCAATCCAAAGAATTGCATGGATGAGCCGCCATCGGAATGCAGCTCCTCGATCTGCCTGGCCCCGGATTTCGCCTTGATTGTCACCGCTGGAAAGACGCCCGGTATGCTGGCGGAGGCGATCAGGACATCCCGAAAAAGCGCCAGCGCATCGGGCCGGCCGCTGTTTGCAATAGCGCCCATGTTCCAGAGCACGCCCCGCTGGGAATCGAGATTGGTCGTCAGAACGAACAGCCGTCTTCCGCGGCGGTGCTCAGCTGCAACCTTTTGCAGGATATCATTTGTTATGTAGTTGGAAACCATCTGCCGCAAGCGCTCCCCCTTGAGAAGGCTTGTTCCAAAAAGACCGGTTCCCATCCACCTCATGTCCACGAGCTCTCTCGCCTGACCACCGGTGTAAAGGCCGGCGAGCGACTTGTCGTATGCGGAGCCGAGAAATGCGTAAGGTGCTATCAGCGCACCTGTGCTGACACCTGTGACAACATCGAATACTGGCCGTGTATGTTGATCGCTCCAGGCGGACAGGAGCCAACCGTAAATGCCCCTCCCGAACCTCCCCCCGAGACGCAGAGAACGTTGAGGTTCCTGCCGGTCGTGCGGGGCAACCACTGTGTCTGGTCTCTAATGCTGCTATCCGGGGCATCGGCATAAGCACGGATGTTGTCGAAGCCATCGACTTCGGCAACTGCCGCTTCGCTGGCCGAATAGACTGCCCGGGTTGTCGTCACGCAGCCGTACACAGGGATGCAGAGCACAACGACAAGGATGAATGAAAGCACACTGTTCCCTGGCTTGCGCATCCTTCGCGTACCTGAGCGTGAAAGTGAGCTATCAACGCGCGCCGGTTCAGCCAAAGCTGCTGGCGTCGAACGCTTAAATGCAAACCACGCGAAGGCGAAACGTCGATCCATTCGGCATCCTTACTGAGAAACCTGCTACCCCACTCAATGATCCGCTCCCATGAACTTCCGGCGAGAATGCTCCCATTGAGCACAGTGGCGCTCAGGCTCCGAAGCAGGAGAACTGCGATCGTCTGAATCGCCTGTGCGAGTATGAGCCGCACCAGCGCCATCAGATGGGCTGCAAGATGTTGCGCCAACCGGCTTCGCATCCGATGATCGTCCATGTTGACGTGTCCTCGCACATTTCATGCTCCCACCGCGGAGGCGTCAGCCAGCCTCCGCCGGCATTGGCTGCGTCTCTTTCGCCTGCCTCCCACGAAACGGCCGCTTGAGCAGCTCGAGAAAGTCATCGATGAAGGTGAAGATGACCGGGATAACGAGGAGGCTGAGGAACGTCGAGGTTAGTAGCCCGCCGATCACGACGATTGCCATAGGCTGCCTGAAACTTCCATCGCCGCCGGTGAGGCTCAGTGCCACGGGCAGCATGCCGCATCCCATGGCGATCGTGGTCATGATGATCGGCCGCGCTCGCTTGTGGCACGCATCCACCAGAGCATCAAATCGCGACATGCCACCGCGTCTCGACATGATGGCATACTCAACAAGCAAGATGGAATTCTTCGTTACGACGCCCATCAGCATGAGCAGTCCAATCACCGCTGGCATCGAGAAGCTTGTACCGGTGACAATGAGCGGCAGAAGTGCTCCGCCGAGCGACAGCGGCAACGCCATGAGGATTGTGAGTGGTTGCAGGAAATCGTGGAAGAGAAGAACCAGCACGGCGTAAATGCAGAACACGCCAATGGCCATGGCAATGCCGAAGCTTTCAAACAATTCAGAGCTGCGCTGCAGTTCTCCCTGTTCGACAAGGTGGACGCCCTGCGGAAGGTTCTTCAGTGCGAGTAGTTCCTGGGCTTCTCGGTTAACGTCGCCAAGAATCCGGCCGTTCAGCTCGACGGAAAGGGTGATGTTGCGGGAGCGGTCGATGCGGTTGATTTCCGACGGGCTGCCGCCGATGCCAATTTCGGCGATGGAACCGAGATCGACGCTGCCGTTGGTCCCGCTGACGCGGAGATTGGCGATGTCGTCCAGGGTCGTGCGGTTCCCGGGATCGAGCCGCACGCGGATCGATACCTGGCGTTGCGGCAGATTGAGCTTTGCCATCGAAGAAGAGTAGTCGCCATTGGTCGCGACGCGCACCGCCTCGGAAATCGACTCCGACGTCACGCCAAGTGCTGCGGCGCGCGTAAAATCGGGGACGATCTGGATCTCCGGGGCCTGGAGTGAGGCACTGGAGGTAACGGCGCCAATGCCCTTGAGAGTGCGCAACTGCTCCTCAAGCGCGCTGCCGGCTTGATCGAGCACATTGGAGTCGTCACTGGCAAGCGTGATCTCGAGCGTGGTTCCGTTGCCTCCCGAACCGACTTCGACCCTCACGCCCGGCAGCACGGCAAGCGCCTGCCGGATGGCGTTTTCGATCTCTGACTGCTTGCGATCACGATCTCCGATCGGTGTCAGATCAACGACGAGTGTTGCTGAAGTGACGTCATTTGTTGTTGAGGACTCCAGGCCGCCTCCCGAGGAGGCGGTGCCGACCGAGGAGAACACACGGGTCACGTCCGACAGCTTCGCGATGATGCCCGCGGCCTGGCGCGTCACGGCGTCTGTCTGCTCTATAGTGCTTCCCGGCTGCAGTGTGAGCGTGACTTTCGTCTGTGCGTCGTCCGACGCCGGCAGGAATCCTGATTTGAGAAGAGGGATGGCCGAAACTGAGAGGCCGAGGAAAACGCAGACGCCGAAAATCGTCAGCTTCCGGTGGCCGAGGCAGGCTTTTACAACGGCCAGGTAGGCGCGCATGATACGGCCATCCTTCTCTTCCGTCGGATGCGCTTTCATCATGTAGGCGGCCATCATTGGCGTCAGCAGACGTGCGACCAGCAACGAGGCCAGCACCGCGACGGCCGCGGTGATCCCGAACTGCCGGAAGATGAGGCCGGGAATGCCACTCATGAACGCGGTCGGCAGGAACACGGCGACGAGGGTGAAGGTCGTGGCGATGACAGCAAGGCCGATCTCGTCGGCGGCCTCCAGCGCCGCGTCCATCGGCGATTTTCCCATGTTGAGATGACGGGCGATGTTTTCGACCTCGACGATGGCGTCGTCGACAAGGATGCCGACCACCAGGGAGAGCGCGAGCAGCGTCACGGTATTCAGGCTGAAATCAGCGAAGTACATCGCCAGAAAGGTCGGGATGACCGACAGGGGCAAAGCCACGGCGGACAGGAAGGTCGCCCGCCAGTCACGCAGGAACAGCCAGACGACCACAACAGCGAGAATCGCGCCCTCATAGAGCATGTGCATGGAGCCGTCGTAATTCTCTATGATCGGCCCGACTGTGCTGTAGGCCTGGACGATCTCCACATCGGGATTGGCGGCCGCGAACATCTTCATCGCGGCCTGGATGTCGGCTGCGACGCCCGTGTCCGAAAAGCCGTTCGAGCGCTTGACCTGAACGCCGATCACCGGCTGACCGTCAAGATAGGCGAGCGAGGAGCGGTCGGAGAAACTGTCCGTTACCGTGCCGACTTCGTCGAGGCGCACCAGTTCCCCGCTCGGAAGCGGGATCGCGAGCGCCTTAAGATCCTCCACCGAGGCGACGGCCCCCAGCGTGCGGATCGATTGCCTGCTGCCGCCAACTTCGCCACGACCGCCCGAGCTGTCGGCCTGAACGGACTTCAGTCGGGAAGAGACCGTCGCGGCCGTAATCCCCAGCGATCCCATGATCTGCGGGTTGAGATCGACATGCACTTCGCGGTCGATGCCGCCTATGCGGCCGACCTCGCCGACCCCGGATACAGAAAGAAGCGCCTTGGTCATGTCGTTATCGACGAACCAGGACAGCTCCGTTTCGTTGAAGCGCGTCGAGCGCACGGCATAGGTGATCAGCGGAGAACTCTGCACCGTGACTTTCGTCACGCTCGGAGACTCCATGGCTGCAGGAAGATCGGTGGTGCTGTCCACCGCGTTGCGAACTTCGTTGAGAGCCTCCTCGCTGTCCTTCTCCAGCTTGAAGGAGACGCTGATCGACACCGATCCGTCCGTGATGGTCGTCGTGATATGATCGAGAAGGCTGAGCGAGGCGAGATTGTCCTCGATCTTGCGGGCGACCTCGGTCTCCAGTTGCGACGGCGCGGCGCCTTCAAGCGTCGCTGTAATCTTGACCGTCGGCAGGTCCATGTCCGGAAAGTTCTGGACCGCAAGCCGCTCGAAGGCGAGCAGGCCGCCCACCGTCAGGAGAGCAAACAACAGAATGGCGGGAACGGGATTGCGGATCGACCAGGCGGAGAAGTTCATTGCGCATCTCCTTCAACCCGCACCAGCGCTTTGTCCGAAAGGAATGCGCCACCGGATTTTACAACTGAGGTTGATCGATCGATTCCCGACAGGATCTCCACCTCGCCCCCATTGCGGCGTCCGGTCTCGACGCGCACGCGAGAGGCGCGCCGATCCTTATCGACCGTAAAGACGTAGTTGATGCCGTCGCGGAACACGAGCGCGGTCTCGGGCACCGTGAGGGCGCTTGTCGACTGCAGCTCGATCTGTCCGGTGACATAGATGCCGACAGGAGGATGATCCTCCGGTGGCAGCGTGACATAAACGATCGCGCGACCCGTATCGGTGCTGACCGTCGGTCCGACCAGCCTGACCTTGCCCTCGATGCGCCTGCCGCCGGGACCGGCAATCGCGGCAGCAAGGCCCTCCTTGATGTGAGGATAGTGCCGGGCGGAGACCTCGGCCTGCCACTCCACACGGTTTTGCCGGACCATGCGAAACAGCTCCGTACCGGAGGAAACCACCGCGCCGAGTTGGGCGGAGCGGGATGTGATCAGCCCGTCATCGATCGCGACGATCTTGGTCTGGCTGACCTTGATCTTCTGGCTGTCCAGCGTGGCTTCGGCCGACTTGAGGCTCGCTTCGGCTGTCTGCTCGGCGATCAGGTATTCCGTGACCTTCTCATCCGAAAGCGCGCCGCTTCCCCGCACCTGCCGCGCGCGGTCGGCATTGGCCTTCGCTTTGGCGAGGTCTGCCTTGGCGGTCTCAACCGACGCCTCCTCTTTGCGCAAATCCGCAAGCACGGTTTCGTCCGCCAGCTGAACAAGCGGCTGACCCTTCGCGACCACCGAGCCGACATCGACAAGAACATCGGTGATGCGAAGCCCACTGATTTCCGATGCGATGATCGCCTCGTGCCATGGCTTCAGCCAGCCGCTCGCCGGCACGGTCTCCGCCCACTGGCGCTCAGACGGCTTCACGACGGCTACGGTGAGGGCCGCAGCTTCTTCTTGCTGCGCGCGTGAAGATTGACCAGAGAATGCGAGGCTTGCCCCCGTGAGGAGGACAACAAAATAAGGGGCTATTCGCATCAGAGAGAATTTCCTTGTGATTTCGTTTGGCGCTGCGCCGGGGTAACGGCATCGGCGTTCCAGCCTCCGCCCAGCGCCTTGTAGAGGGCAATCCAGTAGCGCACCGCATCGCGCCGGATTTCGATGAGCGAGATTTCCGCAGACTGCGCCGACCGCCGGGCCTCCTCCCGATCCAGCAGGCTGGCACCGCCTGCGCGCCAGTTTGAGTCGATGGAGGTAAAGTAACTGCGGTAATTGCGGGCTGCACTGCTCGCGTCGCCGATCCGCCTGCGAGTGCTGTCGACCCGAACGAGCGCGATTTCCACCTCGGAAACAGCGCTCAGCACGCCGGACTTGTAGTTGGCGACCGCTGTGTCGTAATCGGCGATTGCGCTCCTGACGGCAGCGCGTCGTGATCCGCCGTCCAGCAGGGGAATGGTCAGCGCCGGGCCGAAGGACCAGGGCAGGGATCCACCGGTCAATGTCGAGCTGCTGACCGTCACGGAACCGCCAAGGCTCAGGCTTGGATAGAGATCTGCCTTTGCCGCGCCTACATCGGCAATGGACGCGGCCAGTTCCAGTTCGAGTGCCCCGATGTCCGGACGTTGCCGCAACGCTTCTGCCGGCACTGCCGCGGGTTTGAAGGTCTTCGGCGCCGGGATGCCAGCCTTGCCTTTGGCCAGCAATTGCCGGACCCTTGCCTCGTCACCACCGGTGACCTCCGCCAGTGACTTGACCAGGACCTCGCATTCGGCCTTTTGCGCCGTCAGTGTCGAGGAGGATGAGGCGGCACTCGCCCGCGCCAGAGCGAGATCGGCGGTGGAGGTGAAGCCCGATGTCGCAGCCGTTTCCGTAGCACGGATCGTTTCCCGTTGCGAGGCGAGTTCGACGCTGTAGACATTCTCGAGCTGCCGACAGGCCTTGTACTGGACATAGTAGTCGGCCACCTCGGCGGCGAGAGAGACCCGTGCGTCGTGCCAGTTGGCGATCTGCTTATCGACCCGAACACGCGCTGCTTCGCTCGTTTGCCGCGTTTTACCGAACAGATCGATTTCCCACGAAGCGTCCAGGCCGCCGCTTGACGCTGTCGAGGCGGTAATACGGTTGGCAGCGTCACCATCAGTGCCGGACCGTGTGACCGAGGCCGAGCCGTCCAGTCCGGGAAACAGACTCGATCGCGCGGAAGCCAGCGTTGCGCGCGCCTTGTCGATCTCGGCGGTGGCCGAGGCAAGGCTCGGATTCTCCTCCTGGGCGTAGCCGATGAGTGCTGTCAGCGACGGGTCGTTGAAGGTCGACCACCACGACAAGAGGCTTGATGCATTGCCGCCATGCGGCAGGGTGGCATGCCAGACATTCGCTACCTTGACGTCGGATGGTTGAAGCTCCGCGAATGTCGCGCAACCGGACAGGAGCAGGCAGAGCGTGACCGCCAAAGGCGGGTTGGATCTTTTTCTGAATGCGATTTTCATTGACCTGCCCGGACTAGCGAGGAATTTCCCTGTCCGTAGCGGATCGAACGTCAAGTGCTGTCAAGCCGATGTTAAGATAAGTAAAATGCACTGTCCGACAGGGGTTTGTCCTGTATGGCTGCCCCCTGTGAACGAGTGATATGCTTTCCAAATGGCAAAGGCTCTTCTCATCGACGACGACGCCGATCTCACAACGCTTCTCAAGGAGTATCTCTCCGAAGAGGGCTTCGACGTCGCGACCGCGCAGGACGGGCGCGCCGCGATCGTTCAGGCCGCATCAGGCGCCGCCGACATCATTGTTCTCGACATCATGATGCCACACATGAATGGCATCGACTTCCTGCAACGGATCAGGCGAGTGAGCAAAGTGCCCGTTCTTATGCTGACGGTCCGGGGCGACGACGTGGACCGCATCGCCGGGCTCAATCTCGGCGCCGACGATTATGTGCCAAAGCCATGCTCCCCCGGCGAGCTCGCGGCAAGGCTGAAGGCCATATTGCGCCGGGCCGGCTCCTCTGGCGCCGGCATCTCGCAGGACGCGCTCCGGGCTGGAGAATTGGCCATCCATCCGGGAAACAGGACGGCGGAATGGCGCGGAAAGCGTCTGGGACTGACAGGCACTGAGTTCGAGGTGCTTGCCCGTGCCGGTCAGCTCGTCTCCAAGCAGGAAATATCAAAGCACGCCTTCGGACGCCCCCTGACGCCGTTCGACCGGCGGATCGACGTTCACCTGAGCAGCGTCCGCCAGAAGCTCGGCACCAGGGATGACGGCCAATCCTGGATAGAAACGGTGCGGGGACAGGGCTATCTACTCCTGCAAGATGGATGATGCGTGCCCTGTTCTGGAAGTTCTTCACCATCACATGGTTGATGATGGCTGCATCAATCGCAGGTTTGTTTGCAATCGGCGCTCTACTCGATGTCGGCCCGCTCTCTCAGGACATCGGCCCGCCAGCAGCGGGTTTTCGCGCTTGACGTAGCGCAACAGTTGCTGGCGCTAGAAGGGGGAAGCTGCCAAATCGTTTGCGCGAGCCGCAAGGGCGGTGCACCAGCCCGTCGACCTTTCCATATCGGACATCGGTCCGGCGACTGCTTGCCCGGATGTCGGTACAACGAACATGCGCAACGTCGTTGTCGGTGACGCTTGCTACCGCGCGACGGTCATCGCGCAGGAACCAGGAGTTGTCGCGGAGACCTGGCCGAAGCTGGTGCCCTTGGCATCGGCCCTGATCGCAAGCGCGATCTCCGCCATCTGGCTCGCTCGCTATCTCATTCGTCCTGTCGCCCACCTCCGTCACGGCCTGAGCGCTCTCGCCTATGGCCGGTTCAACGTCCGCATCGGTGACAAAATGGACGGTCGGAAGGACGAGGTAACCGCTCTGGCTCATGACTTCGACGCCAGTGCCGCGCGCCTGCAGGAACTTCAGGAGGTCCAACAACGCCCGTTTCACGACGTGTCCCATGAACTGCGCTTGCCGCTGTCCCGCCTTCAGGCGGCCATTGGGGTGCTGCGGCAGAATCCTTCGAAGCTTGAGATAATGATGGACCGCATGGGCGGTGAGATTGAGCGCATCGACGGGATGGTTGGCGAGATCCTCACCCTCGCGCGATTGACCGCCGGCTCCGGTAGCAACGTCGTTCAAACTCTCGATCTGATGGATCTGCTGAATGGGATCATCGAAGACGCGGCTTTGGAGGGACAGGCGCGGTGTCCCATGACGGCTCCGCCACCTTCATCGCCGAGGTCAACGGGGAGCTAATCTATCGCGCCTTCGCGAATGTCATCCGCAACGCCCTGAAATATTCCCCCAACAACTCTCGCGTTTCCATTCGCTCGGAGATTATTCATGGGGCCAGGTCTGCCTGCGCCTCAAGTCGACTGGATATTCCAGCCGTTTGCGCGCGGAAGCGACACGGCGTCAAACGCCTTTGGCCTGGGCCTCGCCATCACAAAGCACGCGGTCGAGCAGCATGGCGGCCGTGTCTCGGCATCGACAGCGGCCGGTGGCGGGCTGGCAGTGGCGCTTGAGATTCCCAAGCAGGCCGGTCGAAATTTGGAATGGCGGTGAGATTGAAGCGGAGATGGAGACAGTCCGATCACGGAGTGGGCAAGCGATACCCTGGGACGCTCTAACCCGGCCCGGCATTCCTTAAAATGGTGCCTCGCGTTCTACGGTCCATCCCCCATCGCCGGCAAGCGCCGCTACCCGAGCCAGCGCTTCTTATCTCACAAGAAGCAGAGAGTGTGATATGAAAAGCGTTCCCGGAGTTTTTCTGAATCGGCTTGGTGCGATCCGGCCAAGCAAGCGAATTTGCGAACCGCAACGACAGTTTGGGCCGGGTTTACACTGAGGCCTTCAATGCACATACAGTTCGCTGTTACGTCCCGACCAGAAAAACAAGGTGTCAAACATCGATGTGGCTGCGACCTCATGCGGCTGAGTTGCGGCAAACTTTCCGTCCTTGAGAAGCTCGTGCACGAAGGCGATGTTGATCCCTTCGAAGACCGGGATCATACGCAGGCAATCTATCACCGGCTTCAGCGCCTGGACCGAACGCGTTCCGGCAGCGATACCGCCATAACTGACGAAAGCAGCAGGCTTGAACTTCCATTCGTCATGGAGATAATCGATCGCGTTCTTAAGGGCCCCGGGAAAGCTGTGATTGTATTCCGGCGTCACGAAAACGACCGCATCTGCACGCTCCACGACTGCGCTCCATTTCTTGGTATGCTCGTGCTGGTACTGATGAAGGCGCGGATGGTGCGGTTCGTCGTAGTTCGGCAGATTGAGCTCACGTAGATCGGCGAGCTCGACCTCGAACCTTCCATCAAGTCGCGCGCGCTCGACTGTCCATTCGGCAATTGGAAAGCCGACGCGGGTTGGGCGTGTGCTGCAGGCGATAACGAGAAGCTTTGGCATCTTTGATCTCCGTAATTGATGGGGTTTCGCGCGCGTGGCGGCAATCCTGGGTAAAAGTCGTCAGAGGCCCATCCGGCAAAGCCGACGGGATGAAGCCGAAATTCGGATATTGCCTCGAAAGGTTTCCGGGATACCGCGGACCAAAAATGATCGTCGGGTGTCTCAGTCATCGAATGGGGCATCGGAAGCCAACAGCAGATCGGCCGTCTTCTGGAAGTGCTCTTCCACCAGCTTCATCGCAGTATCAGCGTCCCGGGCAAGCGTCGCCTCTGCCAGCATCCGATGCTCGCCGGCAACATCACGCTCCAACCGTGCATGAGGTACTGACAGGCGGCGGTAGCGTTCGGCTTGAAGGAAAAGCTGGCCGCGAAGCTTCAGCCGCCAGGGACTTCCGCATGCAGCGACAAGCGCGTCATGAAAATTGGTATGAACAACCGCCCAGTCCGGGTGGCTTTCGCCGTTATCCGTATATTCGGGAGTCCTTGCCATAAGGTGGTTTGCAGACAAAACCTGCGTCTCCCAAGCGACGTCTCCCAGCTCGATCGAACGGCGAAGGCATTTCACCTCGATTTCTATCCGGACTGTGGTCAGATCCTGAAGATCCGACTTCGAGATCGGCGCAACCAGAAACCCGCGTTGCGGCTCCGCCACGACCATGCCTTCCGAGGTCAGCCGAGACAGCGCCTCACGGATCGCTCCAGGCCCTACATCGAACTTTTCCGAGAGATGTTCGATGCGCAGCCTTGTCCGAGGTCGGAAGGAGCCGTTCAGAATGCTCTGCTTCAGCGTATCGTAAGCTTGAACAATGCGACTTGTATTGACCATTTAGATCCTCCGCCACCTTGATGGCACAATAAAATATTTTTTTCAAAAAAAAATACTTTTGTGTCGAATATTTGGTGCCCTCGCCTTTTCTATTGTCGATTCAGTCGCATGTTTTCGAATCAATCCGAAATCATTGTTCCCCCGTCAATGACCAGATTATGCCCTGTTATGAATCCGCCTGCCGCCGCAGATAAAAACACCGCGGCACCGGCAATCTCCCGGGGGTCTGCAGCTCGACGCAATGGCGTTTTCCCGAGCCTCACCTTAAGCCCCTCTTCGTTGCTGAGGATGGGGGTGGCGAACTCGGTTTTGGTAAGTCCGGGAGAAATAGCGTTGACCCTGACATTGTCCGGTCCATGCTCCACGGCGAGATTGCGCGCAAGCTGGGCGATTGCGGCTTTGGACAGAGCATAAACGCCGAGTTTTCCATTACCACGCAGTCCAGCAATGCTTGAGGTGAAGATCACCACGCCGTCCTGGCGCTCCACCATCTCCGGAATGACGCAGTTGGCAAGCTGCATGGCGCTGTAGAGGTTTACCCGCATCGTCGCGTCGTACTCTTCGTCGCTGGCGGTTGCCATCGGCCCGAAATGGGGTGCGATCCCGGCGTTGCAGACGAGGATGTCGATCCGGCCGAAAGCCTTCCGCGTCGCCGACACCAGATCATCCAGTGCGGGATTGGAGGACACGTCGCAGCAGAAACCACGGACGTCATGGCCTCTTTCGCGAAGCGTGTTCGCTGCTTGTGCGACAGCCTGCTGATCGTTGCTGCAGATCGCAACCCGCGCGCCGGCTTTTGCCAGCTCCTCGGCTATCGCAAAGCCAATCCCGCGATGAGCTCCGGTGACGAGGGCGACCTTTCCCGTCAGGTCGAAAAGTTCGTTTGCTACAGCCATATCACGCCACCTTTTCGTACTTGGTGACCGTCTGTTCGATAGCTCCGAAGATGGAGATGCCGTCCTTGTCGAACATCTCGATTCGGACGGTATCACCGAACTTCATGAAGCCGGTCCGGTGTTCGCCATGTTCGAGCATTTCGATCGAGCGACGCTCGGCGATGCAGGCGGAGCCGACATTCCTGTAGTCGGCGTTGGAGATCGTGCCGGAACCGAAGATCGTGCCGGCGGCAAGCTTGCGGGTGCGGGCAGCGTGTTCGATCAGTTCGTAGAACGTGTAGGACATTTCCCGGCCGTTCGGTTCGCCGAACCGGATGCCGTTCCAGTCCACCCGGATCGGCAGTTCCACCTTCCCGGTCCATGCCGCACCCAATTCATCGGGCGTCACGGCAACCGGCGAGAAGGCGGTCGACGGCTTGGCGTTCATCCAGCCGAAGCCGACGGTAATCTCCCGCTTCACATAGACGCGGCAGGAGACGTCGTTGATCAGCAGGATCAGCCTGACGTATTGCGGAGCTTCTGCGGCCGTCGTGCCCATCGGCACCTCGTCCAGCACGATCCCGACTTCCGCCTCGAAGTCGATATTGTCCTCCTCGCGCGGCAACGGGATATCGCCATGCGGACGGTAGAAGTCGTCCGACATGCCCTGGTACATCAGCGGAAAGGGCGAGTTCATCTCGATCTCGGGATCACGGCCCGTCGCCTTCGCCATCAGATAGAGATGGTTCTTGAAGCAGGAACCGTCGATCCACTGGAAGGACCGCGGCAGCGGCGAAAGCGCCGTCGCCTGGTCGAAGGCGAAGGTGTTTTTGGCGAGGTCTTCGGCCAAGTCCTTGGCAAGTGCCCTGAGTTTCGGTTCGGCGGATGACCAGTCCTCGAAGGCGGTCAAAAGGTTCGGCGCGATCTCACGGGCGGAGACCGCCCGGGAAAGATCGGCCGAGACGACCACCAGTTCGCCATCTCGGGTGCCGTTCGGAATTGTCGCAAGCTTCATGTCTTCCTCCCTTCCGAATACTCAGGCATTCTTGCCGCCATAGCGGCGCACGCGGATGTCGGCCTGTTCCTTGTGGCCGGCAAAGTTTTCGATGGCGCAGAGCCGCGAGCAATAGTCGCCGATCAGTGCGGAGGCGGCATCCGTCGTCACCTCCTGATAGGTGCAGGTCTTCAGGAACTTGCCGACCCACAGGCCGCCGGTGTAGCGCGCCGCGCGCTTGGTCGGCAGCGTGTGGTTGGTGCCGATCACCTTGTCACCATAAGCAACGTTGGTGCGCGGGCCGAGGAACAGCGCGCCGTAATTGCGCATATTCTCCAGGAACCAGCGCGGGTTGGCGGTCATCACCTGCACATGTTCCGAGGCGATGCGATCGGCTTCGGAAAGCAGTTCCTCGTCCGTATCGCACAGGATGACCTCGCCATAGTCGCGCCAGGAGACCGAGGCGATATCGGCGGTCGGAAGGCGGGAAAGCTGCCGCTGGATCTGATCTTCGATCTGGTCGGCGATGCGTTGCGAGGTGGTGAGCAGCACGGCCGGAGAGGTCGGGCCATGTTCGGCCTGGCCGAGAAGGTCGGTCGCGCAGATCTCGGCATCGACGGTATCGTCTGCAATCACAAGCGTCTCGGTCGGGCCGGCGAAGAGGTCGATGCCGACCTTGCCGTAGAGCTGTCGCTTGGCTTCGGCGACGAAGGCGTTGCCGGGGCCGACCAGCATGTCGACGGGTTTGATCGTCTCGGTGCCGATACCCATGGCTGCGACGGCCTGGATGCCGCCGAGCACGTAGATCTCGTCGGCGCCGGCAAGCGCCATGGCGGCGATGGTCGCGGCCGGCGCAGCACCGTTCAAGGGCGGCGTGCAGGCGATGACGCGTTTCACGCCCGCGACCTTGGCGGTCAGCACGCTCATATGGGCCGAGGCCACCATCGGGTAGCGGCCGCCGGGAATATAGCAGCCGACGCTTTCCATCGGCACGTGGCGGTGGCCGAGCCGGATGCCCGGCAGCGTCTCCACCTCGATCTCTTTCATCGAGGCGAGTTGGGCTTCGGCAAACCGACGAATCTGCGCCTGCGCGAACTTGATGTCGTCGATGACGCCGACCGGTACGCTGGCGATCAGCGCATCGATTTCTTCTTTCGTCAGGCGGAAGCTCTCGGGCGACCACTTGTCGAACTTCACCGAAAGGTCGCGGACCGCCGCGTCGCCGCGGGTGGTCACGTCCTCCAGGATCGCCTCGACGGTCTGGCGGACCTTGCGGTCGGCCTCGGCGGATTCGGCGGCATTGCCGCCCTTTTTCAGGTACCGGATCATCGTTTCCTCACTCAGCCGCAAAACGCGGCACTCATCATTCGGCGGTCCAGCCGCCATCCACCAGAAGGGACGTTCCCGTCACCAGGGCCGCCGCATCGGAGGCCAGGTAGACGATCGCGCCCATGATATCCTCGACCCTGCCGATGCGCCCGAGCTTGATCTTCGAGAGTGTCTGCCGCCGGAATTCCTCGTCTTCGAAAAAGGGCTTCGTCATCGGGGTTTCGATAAAGGTCGGCGCCACGCTGTTGACGCGGATGCCATGCTCCGCAAGCTCGACGGCGAGCGCCTTCGTCAGGCCTTCGAGCGCATGCTTCGACGCGCAATAGATCGTCCGTCTAGCAGCGCCCACATGCCCCATCTGCGAGGTCATGTTGATGATGACGCCCGGCCGGTTCTCCACGATCAGCCGCCGCGCGAAGGCCTGCGACGTGAAGAAGGCTGAGCGGACGTTCAAACCCATGACGAGGTCGTAGTTCGCCTCCGTCACCTCGACGAACGGTCCAGGCTTGTTGGTGCCGGCATTGTTGACGAGGATGTCGAACGGCGCGTCGGCGCCTACCATCAGCGCGGCTATCGCCTGGGTATCGGTGACATCCACGGCATGGGCCGAAGCCTTCAGACCTCGGTCGCGAAGGGCCCTGGCTGCGTCTTCGATCTCCGCGAGCGTCCGCGCCGCAAGTGTCACCGCAGCCCCGGCCTCGGCCAGTGCCGTCGCCGCTGCGAGACCAAGCCCGCGGCCTGCGCCCGTCACCAGAGCATGGCGTCCGTCGAGGCGGAAGCCGGGGGAAATGGGCAGCGTCAAAGCAGCACTCATGCCGCACCCACGCCGATTTCGACCGGGTCGAGGCCCAACGCTTCCGCGACCAGCACCGCCGCACTGCCGTCATGTTTGAAACCGAGCCTGTCGGCGATTGCCGTCACAAGCGGCGGATAGGATCCGAACTGGGCCTGAAGCGCCGCATCCGGTTCGTAAGAAACAAGCGAACGGACTCGCGAGCCAAAATGAACAGCGGCACCGTCGACCAGTTCTGTCATTGTCAGGCGTAGGGCCGGAAGGTTGAAGGCGCGGCGTGGGCCGAGAGAAAAGCTCGGTAGTGCAGCCGCATGGACCAGGTTTTCGACACATCGGTACCGCGACATGAACCACGAGGATGAATCCTCTGAAACTGGACATGTAAAGGATTCGCCTGCGCGAAGAGAATGAAGGATGTCACTCATATAAGCAGAGAGATGTCCGCCCTTGACGCGTGGACGCGCCAAGATTCCTGGCAGCCGAACAGCAATACCGTCAACGAGCTTCCGCCGGGCATAATCCGCAATCAATGCCTCCAGGATAAGCTTCTGCGTGCCATAGCTCATTGAAGGCAGAGGCAGCGTCTCGTCATCTACCGACGTCTTCGGCAGCGGCACGCCAAACACCCCGATCGACGATGCGAAGACCAGTCTGGCTGGCGTTTTCTGCTGCGCGAGCAATTCCAGCATCGCGACGGCAGCTTCTACGTTGAGATTCCACCCGGCAGAATAATCTCGCTCGGCGGCGCCACCCGGAACGGCTGCCAGATGGAACAGAACATCGAATGGTTCGGCAAAAAGCTGCTGTCGAAATGAGGGATCACACAGATCGCCTTCCGCGCGTTCAACCGTCGTTGGCAGATCGGCAGGCAACATTGCATCAATCGCGACGATGGTCGGATTTGCAAATCCGCAACCAATGTCCTTCGCTACAAGGCGATGGATCAGCGCAGTACCGACAAAACCGCCGGCTCCGGTCACTCCAATCCTCACGACCTGTCCTCCCTGACCTGTTGCGCCAACTACGACGTCGTCTTCGCGGCAATCAGCTAACGTTCCGATGGGCGCGACACCGCCCATCGGTTCAAAACTACAATCTTCGTCTTCAAACGGCCTCCCGGCATTCAAGCCATGCCGGGAGGCGCATCTTCTCAGCGTGCGAACGGAATTCCGGGTACGAGGAATGCCGGGGTCGGCGGAGTTCCCCAGAGATTGATCCAGCGGCCATTCAAACCTTCGGATGCATCCCAATTGCCGGGCTGGTACACAGCATCGTTATCGATATGTGCCATCTGCACCGAATTCTCGACGATGCAGCCGTGCGGATCGGCGTAGTAAGTGAAGATGTTTTCGCCGGCCCCATGACGTCCTGGCCCCCAGGCCATAGCTCTGCCCTTGAGCGAGAGCGTGTCGGCGATCTTGACGAGGTCTTCCACTGCAAAGTGGTCAAACGCGTAATGATGCAGGACGCTGTCTCCCGTCCCCATCGCGATCGCATGATGGAAGCCGTCCTCGGCGCGGTACCATCGCAACTTGTCATCGGCGGTGCGATCCGACAACTTCATGCCCAGGACCTTTTCGACGAAGTCTCCGAATGCCGCAACGTTGGGCGCGAATGCATTGGCATGTTCGATACGCTTGGGATTGGCGCCGACACCATTATAACGCCGGGGCTGGTTGCGAGCGATCGGAGTATGTATTTCCAGGACAGCGCCACCCGGAGCGACCAGCCGGACGGCCTTGTCGTAATGTTTTCCGAGGGGCTTGTCGTCGATGATCTCCAGACCGTCGGATTGGGCACGTCGCTTCACTTCATCGACGGCCTCGACTGAGACGGCTTCGAGGCCGATCGCGATCGCGGTGCCCGATCCACCCTTGGTGAAGCTGATCTCATGGTGACGGTCATTGCTGGACAGATAGACCGTGTCGCCGTCGCGCTCGGTAATCCTCATCCCGACGATTTCGACGAGATCCTGGGCGGCATTCTCCGGATCGGGTGAGTAGAAGGCCACGTGGCCCATCTGTCGTATCATGTAAGTCATCTTATTCCTCCGCTTGCGATGCCCGAACCGTCCGCCTCACTTTTCCTTGACGACCGGATTGCTCAGAAGACCGATCTTTTCGATTTCGATCTCGCAGACATCGCCTTCCTTCATGAAGATCGGGGGTTTGTGGCCAAGGCCGACGCCCGCAGGAGTGCCGGTGACGATGACATCGCCCGGTTCAAGGGTCATGGCCGCGCTGATGAGGGAGACAAGACGCGCCACGCTGAAAACGAGGTCGCTCGTCGAGGCATCCTGTAGGACACGGCCGTTCAGCCTGGTCTGGATGCGCAGACCGGTCGCGCCGGGCTCGAGTTCGTCAGCAGTCACGAAGGCCGGTCCGAATGCTCCGGTTCCGTCGAAATTCTTACCGATCGTCCATTGCGGTGTGCGAAGCTGATAATCGCGTACCGAACCGTCGTTGAAGACGGAGTAACCGGCAACGTGCGAGAGGGCCTCGGCTTCCGATATCGCACGGCCGCCCTTTCCGATGATGGCGACCATCTCAGCTTCGTAATCGAACTGTTCGGACACCTTCGGGCACACAAGAGGCGCACCATGGCCAATCAGGCTGGAGTTGAAGCGGGCGAAGACAGTCGGATAGTCCGGCACTTTCGAACCACCCTCGGCAGCATGGTCCGCGTAGTTCAGACCAACGCAGATGACTTTCGATGCATTCGAAACCGGCGGCAAAAATTCGATCTCGGCAAGATCAACCGAGCGTCCTTGCAGAAGCACCTTGCCAGCTTCGACGATCTCGCCCGCCCGCAAAATCTCCTCAAGATTGCCTGGATAACCGGGGTCGCCGACTTTCAGACCTTTCCATGTCTTACCGTCCTGACTAACGGCCATACCTAACTTGCCATCTTCCTTAAAAGCTATGAAGCGCATCTTCTCTCCCTTCAGTGTCATGTGGCGCTCTTGTAGCGGAAGCTATGGCGACCTGTCCACAGAAAATATTTTTTCTTGCTAATTATATCTATTTGTGCGATCTCCCTCGTCGGAGCAGGGATTGCGACGTCGCAACGACCATAAGAGCCGATCCTGCGCCGAGACCTGAGAAGTCAGTAGGTGGCGCCCTGAGCGCGATTTGGGAGGATTAAATGTTTCAGAATGTGCTTCGAAGAGATTTTATGGCTTTCCTGGGCGGGGGAGCGATGGCACTTGGATTTGGATCACCGGCTTCGGCGGCAACGACCATCAGACTGGGAAGTACACCTCAACCCGGTCCCGCCGGCTGCTTTGTTGCTGCCGATACGGGGATTTTCGCAGCGAACGGCATCAGTTACGAACACCTTCTGATTGGCCTTGATCCGAACGTGCCGCCAGCATTGCTCGCAGGATCTATTGATATCGGTGTCTGCACGGTTTCAACCATTCTGCAGGCGGCAGAGAACGGGCTTGATATCGTGATTGTCGGCGGTGCCGCCGTCAGCAACAAGAACAAGCCTGATTACGGCATCGTGGTCCGCAAGGGCGGTGGAGTGAGCAGGGTTGAAGATTTGGCTGGCAAAACCATTGGCGTGCCCGGCCTTGGCGCGGTGTTCGACGTCATTCTGCGTGCCTGGCTCAGTCAAAAGGGGATAGACGTCAAGAAGGTCAAGATCGTCGAAGCAACGTTCCCGACACAACTCGACCAGATCAAAGCCGGAACTCTGGATGCGGCCATCTCATCCATCCCGTTCATGACCAACATCATCAACTCCGGCGTTGGCGAAATTCTGGCGCTTCTCCCCGCTGAACTTCCCGACAACCTGCCTCTCAATCTCTACGTTACCAAGCGCGAATGGGCGCAGAACAATAGCGAATTGCTCGCCGCTTTCCGCAAGTCCATGAAGGAGGGTGTCTCGAAGGGGCAGGCCGACCCGACGCAACTTCGCGCGAGCATCGGCAAATATCTCAAGCTGACGCCGGAGGTTCTCGCCAATTTCGGTCTGCCGACGCTCAGCCCCGAGATCAGCGAGGTCGGTTTCAACTGGTGGATGGCCGAGATGAAGCGCCAAGGCCGGATTTCGAAAATTGCCGTTGCCGATGTGATCTGGCCATAAATGGCATAGTGTCTGCCGTCAGCTCCATGTGAGCCGAACGACACGCGCGCAGATCGTCTGGGCCACTCGGTCTGCTCTCTTCAGTTCTGAGGAGGGGCGTCTGCAGGACGCTGTGCCTATTATAATGATGGTGGTCAATGCACGGGAGAGACAAAGTGGTATCAGCAGACCCGGATAAATATCTTTCACAACTGAAAAACCGGGCAGTCGGCAACTCGTCACTCTTGAAGTTGTCCGGTGTGGGTCTCTCACTGGGTGGATATGAAATCCTGCGAGACATCAATCTCGACATTCGCAGGGGAGAATTCGTTTGTGTTGTAGGCCCGTCGGGCTGCGGTAAGACGACATTGCTGCGCCTTCTCTCCGGCCTTCATCAACCCACAACCGGCACTGTCTCGATAGACGGACAAAAGGTTACGGAGCCACGACCGGATATCGCATTCGTCTTCCAGGATTACGGAAAGGCACTGCTTCCGTGGCGCACTGCCGCCGGAAACGTTTCGCTGGCGCTGGAATCGCTCGGTGTTCCGAAGGCTGAAAGACCTGATCGCATCAATGCGCTTCTCGCTAAGGTTGGACTGGCTGGGCAAGCCGAGAAATTTCCGGCTCAAATGTCCGGCGGGATGCAGCAGCGCCTGCAGATCGCTCGTTGTCTCGCTCAGCAGCCGGCCGTTCTGTTGATGGACGAGCCTTTCGGAGCGCTCGATGCGATGACGCGGCAGCACTTGCAGGACGAAGTCCTTTCCCTCGTCGCCCAATCGGGAGCTACGGTATTCTTCGTCACTCACGATCTTGAAGAGGCAATCTACCTCGGCGATCGGGTGATTGGCCTACTCCCGTATCCGGGACGCACGGCGCTCTCCATCAATGTCGATCTGCCGCGGCCGCGCAACCAGCTCACGACGCGGGAGCTGCCGCAATTCCTGCATATGCGCCGCCAGCTCTTCGATTTCATCGCGGAGGCGGAAAAAAGATGAGTGGGCCGGACAAAACTGGCGCGCGAAAAATCCGCTGGCGTGGCTTCGTTCTACCGATCGCCTTGGTGCTGCTCGCCGAAGTCGGCGCACAGGTATCGCATCTTCAAAGCGACAGCTTGGCAGCCCCGAGCGCAATCTTCGTTGCGCTTTGGAGGCAACTCGTCGATGGCACGATCCTTCTTGCTACCGTTCAGACCCTGACCGCAGCCTTAGCCGGCCTTGCGATCGGATTTTCGCTCGGGATGATCCTCGGCATATTATTCGCGGTCTTGCCGGTGTTCGATCGGATGTTCGAAGTCAGCGTAGAGGCAATACGTCCCGTGCCTCCGATCGCCCTGATGCCAATCGGGCTTCTGGTGTTCGGTTTCGGATACAGGCTAGAGTACTCGATCGTCGCCTTCGCAACTCTCTGGCCCGCGCTCATTCTGACGCGGAGCGCCGTCGCGGGGATTGAACCGAAGCTCAACGATGTCGCACGCGTGCTGCGATTCGGACTGATCGATAGAATTACAAAAATCATCCTGCCTGCTGCCCTTCCCCGAATTTTCGTGGCGTTGCGGCTGGGGGTGGGCATTTCTCTCATCGTCGCGGTCACCGTCGAGATCAGCATCAACACGCTTGGATTGGGGTATGCGATCATGAACGCACAACAGTCGCTGCGACCAGATGATGCCTTGGCGCTTCTGGTGTGGATCGGCATTGTTGGCTGGGCACTCGGCGCCATACTTCTGATGATCCAGCGAACTCTGTTCGGGCCTGCAGCACTTGTCGAGGGCACCGCATGACCCGGTCGGAACGCATAATTTGGCTCGCTGTCAGCGTTTGCGTCGGCGCGCTTCTCGTTCTGCTATGGCAGTGGATCACCGCTCAACGCCTTGTGTCACCCGTCTTCCTTCCCGGACCAGCCAGCGCTTGGAACGCGCTACTTCGCGGCGTGGAAAGCGGTGTTTTGATTGACAATACGCTCGGAACAGTGCGGCGAATGCTGTATGGTTGGCTGCTCGCATCACTCTTGGGCATCGCGATTGGCGCCTTCATCGGTATCTCGCCACGCATTCGCGAATATTTGGGACCCGGTGTCGAGTTTCTGCGTCCGTTGCCGGCTTCGGCCGTCGTGCCCTTGGCGATAGCGCTACTCGGCCTCAGCGAAACCATGGTGCTGGCTGTCATCGCCTTCGGAGCAATCTGGCCTATGCTTCTGGCCACGATTCATGGGTTCTCTGCAGTCGAGCCCCGGCTTTACGAAGTTTCGCGGATGTTCAGGATGTCGCGTGGAGAGGTCATCTTCAAAATCGCGCTGCCAAGTTCGATGCCGGATATCCTTGCCGGAATGCGGCTTGGCCTGACCGTGGCGCTGATCCTCTCGGTTGTCGGTGAAATGCTAGCCAGTCAGGAAGGTCTGGGTAGCTGGATTCTGCTCGCGGCTCGGGCCTTTCGCGCGCCAGATCTCTATGCAGGGATTATTGTGCTCGGCGGGCTTGGTTATCTGACATCGGTGATTTTCGCCACGATAGAGCGGCGCCTGCTGCGCTGGCAACAGAGACACTGAATCAACTTAGACTTCAGAACTGACTATGGTCAGTCGTTTCAACTACCTGTGGTGGTCGTGGTTCAATCACGACGGCCTAATCTAGAGGAGAAGACGGAGACCGTGCGATCACGCTGTGGCTTCGCCTTCCACTGGCAGGTTAGGATCCTAAACGCGGTCTGTTGATCTCGAACAATGTTTGTCGCGCGATAAACTGATGAATAGTTCTTGCGCTGGGCGATTTCTACCTTCATTTAGACTCTAGGTTGAGCGGGAAATTTGGCGGGGGTTCAGTCGAACGTAGCAATGTCCTCACCGCGTGCCACAGCCATCAGGGATCATTCTGGGGATCTGTGCAGGATGGTTCTGTTGATTTTCACTGGATCGTCAGCGAGTAGGGTTGCTGCGCACTCGATGCTCCGCGGCAACTCTCGCTGCGTCGGGTATCGAAGACTGTGCGCCAGAAGCGAGACAGGCGAGAGAAGCCGCGGCGGCGGCCCGGCACAAGGCATGATCGAAATCAAGTTGTTCGTCCAACCCAGCTACCAAGTATCAGCAAAAGGTGTCCCCGCACCAACGGTATCCACGGGAAGAATGTTCAATCCGTTGGCCCGATGGATCCGGCCTTGCCGGATAGCAATTACGCCATTGGCGCCGAGTGTCACGACGAGCGCCTGACCTGTATTTTCGTGAAGTCGTTTAAGCAAAGCTTCGCATGTCTCGAATCCAGATTCTTGACACCAACCAGGCACGCAAATTCGATGTCGTTGGCAACGACTACATCCGCAAGCCAGCTAATACCCGACGCGTTGGATGTGATCATTTCGTTGCCGCATTTGGAGATGCGTCCCGACCAGTCGGTCTCGCCGGACTGGCATCGTCGCGGCGTCAGCCCGAAGTGGGCGCCAACGGTCACGGACTTTTTGAAACGGCCGGGATCGTCGACGGTGGCGCGGAAGGTCAGCGCCACGATCGCGCCGACGCCGGGCACCGTCATCAGTCGCCGCACCGCCTTGTCGTTGCGCGCTGCCGCCAGCGCCATGCGATGCATCCGCGCGAACTGGAGGCACATCTCCGCCCGGGCCGCCAGCAGCGGCTCGACGATCTGTTCCAGCTCGGCCATGCCGGCGACCAGCTCGCGCACGCGGGCATCGAACCGGCCTGTCGAAACCTGTCCGACCTTCGGTCCGAACGGCCGGATCAGGCCGCGGATCATGTTCTCCATGTCGATCATCTTGCCGAGCAGCGCCTTGCGGCTGGCCAGGAGCACGCGCAGCGCCTGCGCAGCTTCGGATTCCACATGCACGGGCCGGAACCAGCCGGTGCGCATCAGCTGCGCGATGCCGCGCGCGTCGTTGCGGTCGGTCTTGTTCAGCATGGCGTTCAGCGCCGCCTTGGTGTGGCGCGTCTCGATGCACACGACCGGCAGGCCCTTGTCGTCGAGGGCCGTATGCAGCCAGGCGCTGAACGAAAAAGCTTCCAGCCCGACACGTTTCAGGTGGACGCCCCATTCGGCCAAAAACAACTCGATCGCATCCGGGTCGGACGGCAGCTTTGCCTCCCGGACGGGCCTTGCCCTCGCCATTCACCACGCACACGCTGGTCGCCTCCAGCGATACGTCCAGTCCCGAGTAATAGTCCATTTCCAGCCTCCGTCGCCGATCCCGACGTAGCACCGCGCGCCGCCTTCCATGATCGTTTCACGAAGGCATCATCCCCACAGCCGCAACGCTGGCCAGCGGGCACAGGACAGTAACCCGGCTAGTGAAAAAACACCGCGCCAGCCGATCGCCGGCGACAGCGGGAGATGCTCCGCCATCACTGTCAGACGGGGGTGCAAAATGATCGATCAATTCTTCGCTTCGCTTGACAGGAACCGGTGGTTTCGGAGTTCAGGCGGTCTGCCTGC
Organism: Agrobacterium vitis; assembly: GCF_013337045.2. NCBI lineage: Bacteria > Pseudomonadati > Pseudomonadota > Alphaproteobacteria > Hyphomicrobiales > Rhizobiaceae > Gillisella > Gillisella vitis. The sequence goes on along the minus strand of NZ_CP118261.1, from coordinate 86,048 downwards.
CACACATCTTTCACCCTCGGCAATACCACTCAGGAACCGCAGCCTGACGCTCAGAGAGCGTGAGGAAATTGCTTTGGAAAAATGCGCCCGAGGTGCTGGAATCCGTGCCATCGCACGTAAGCTGGGACGATCACCGAGCACAATCTCGCGCGAGATCAGGCTGAATTCAGCGACGCGCGGCGGCGACTTCGACTGTCGTGCGATTACTGCATAGTGGCATGCTGATCGAGCGGCTCGACGGCCGAAGGTGGCGAAACTGGCAGCCAATATTGCCCTTCGCGACTAGTACAGGACCGGCTCGACGGCCTCATTGCCACACCCCATGGCATCGCGTTTGATGGACCTGCCGTGGTATGGAAAGGACGACAGGCCGTTCATCGGCAAAGCCGACGCTGGTCCAAAGCCTGGAGTCCAGAACAGATTGCGGGGCGTCTGAGACTTGACTTTCCCCGAGGACATGACGATGCGCATCAGCCACGAAGCCATCTATCAGACGCTTTACATTCGAGGTCGAGGCGCTCTGAAGCGTGAACTATGGCCTGCTTGCGTTCCGGTCGAGCGCTGAGGTTGCCTCGCGAACGGACTCGTAGCCGTGGTAAGTCCTTTCTTGGTGATGCACCGATGATCAGCGACCGTCCCGCGGAGATCGGCGACAGAGCTGCGCCCGGTCACCGGGAAGGTGATCTCATTCTCGGTCTCGGCAGCTCCGCGATCGGCACTCTGGTCGAACGCACGACACGGTTCACAATGCTCCTGCACCTGCCACGCATGGAAGGTCACGGAATCGAAAAATCCGTCAAGAACGGTCCTGCACTCGCTGGACACGGTGCTGGAGCGGTTCGTGATGCGATCGCTGAGACCATCATGGAACTTCCGGCGCATCTACGCCGATCCCTGACCTGGGACCAAGGCACAGAAATGTCGCAGCACGCACAGCTTGGGATTGACACTGGCCTGGATATCTACTTCTGTGACTCTCAAAGCCCCTGGCACCGTGGAAGCAACGAAAACACCGACGGTTTGTTACGTCAGTACTTTCCGAAGGTACAGATTTAAGCCAGCACGGAGCCGATGAGCTTAGTGCTGTGGCGCATGCCCTTAATAGCAGGCCTCGCAAGTCGCTGGGTTATCGCACGCCGGCAGAAGCGCTGGACGGCCTGCTTAAATCGGATATGAGCGAAGGTGTTGCAGCGACCGGTTGAATCTGCCCAATACGCAAGTGAAACCTATCGACGGGCGCTCGATGCCGCGGACCTGCAGGGTTCGATGAGCGCCGTCGGCAACCGATATCACAATGCGCAGGCGGAGAGCTTCATGAAGACCCTGAAAGTGGAGGACCTCTACCCCGCTGGCTACGAAACCTTCGCGGACGTGGCCGAGCGATTGCCCAGGTTCATTGAAGATGTCTACAATGCCAAGCGGCGGCACTCGGCCCATGGCTACAGACCGCCAGCGGAGTTTGAAACCCAACTCGCCCAGCAGGCGGCTTAGTTTGAAGCTCCTCGCTGGTCCAGCCCGAGGGGGTTCACTCCAAAACCGCCTCAGTTCCGCGTGGCAACCAACAGCTATGACCTAAAGGACCATGATCACGCCATTTGAAGGGCCGAAATACACAGCGCTATAAACAAGTGCCGCCGTGGTGCCGGCATCTCGCTCTCTCCTTTCAGAAGGTTGCCCGCATTCCGACATAGAAGGTCCGCGGATCCCCTGGAATATAGCTGATGGGGTTCGATGCACCTGGTACCGAGCTAACCTCCACTCTACTGACCGGCAGCAACGCGCCTATTGTGTCATACTGCGTGTCAAAGACGTTTGAGACGAGCCCAAATAACTCAAAGTGATCGCTAACCTTATAGCGCGCATTGATCGAAAAAACAGCATATGGATCCGACTTTTGTAATTGATTGTTCTCATCATTGAACGCGTAAGTCCCTGCAACCGCTGTAACGATGCCTCCCACGTTCAACCGCTCGTTCAGGGCATAATCAACACTGAAATTCAAAACTTGGTTCGGGATATTCGGCATCTCGGAACCGGGAGGAACGGTGATATTTCGGGACGCGTCAGCCGCAGGGTTTTCTGGACTATAAAACGAGAACTCCTCCTCGAAAGTCGACTTTTGAAGGATATAATCTAATCCGACGTTCCATGGACCGGATTGCAACGCTGCGCCAAGCTGAATGCCTCGCCGCCATGTTTCTCCTACATTGGTGAACATTGGCCGTTCTTCGCGTTGCACGAGCCATAGGTCATTGTCGGCATGCTTGGAGAACAGACGGATATTCCACGAAAGCGTCGCTTCTCCGGATAGTGTATTCTGTCCACGCAGGCCAATTTCGAGATTGTCGTACCGCACTTGGTCCAAAGGTTCATCCGCAATGAAATAGTTGCTGAAAGCACAAGCCGATTCGACGTTGGCGCACATCGTGCCAAAGGGCGTCGGAGCACGATTTTCACGATTCCAACCGGCATAGCCAACCAAATCCGGAGTGACCTTATAGGTCAACCCAAGTGATGGATTGAGGCTTTGGAAGGTTCGATTATCGTTCAAGCTGTAGTCGTAGGAAATGTTTGTGCTTGATCCGTCATACCGTTCGATGTTGGAAAGGTTGTATCGAAGTGTGGCACCCACCGTAAGGCGATCAGTCACTGAAAGCTGGTCGGCCATATAAAGAGAGAAGTATTTGGCCTCTGATTTCACCGAGGTATACTGGTAGGTGTTCTGCCGGTTTGTGAAGCCCAGATCGGTTGTCAACTCCCCCAAAGTTCGAGAAACTGATGCGGAAGTATCCGATGCATCGAATGAGGCGCCGATGACGAAATTGTTCGGACGATCGAACAGCGGGTTTTCGGTCTGCGCCTTGAACGAAACCCCGTAAGCATTCGTTTTATCTTCGAGTTCATTGAAAAATCCATATCGACCCGAAGTCGCATATAGCGGATATCGACTTCCGTTGGTGTCCAAATAGGCACCCGAAACGCCGCAAAGAGTGGAAGGGTCGTCTGCACACGGCAAACCAAGCGCACCTTCGGTTTGCCGTGCCTGACGAGAGGTATATCCGTAATAAGTCTTGCCGCTTAACGTCCACCCATTGTCTGTCTGATGCTCGCCCGAAAGTTCGATTTTACGGGTCTCATCGGACCTGTCGTTTGGCCACAGCCAAGAACTTCCGCGATCATTCGCAAGTAATTCGATGGGAGTGGGCCCACCCGCGGAACTACTGTTTGATTGACTAAAGGTCAGATGCAAACTGGAAGTACCGTCCCGCCAACCTAAATCGCCATATAGCTCCTCGAGATCGCTGTTTGCGTGATCCCGCCATCCCGGATCCTTGATCTTGCTTCCGGCGAGATAGGCTGCAAAGTTGTCGTTCGACTGGCCGATCTGAAGGGTCGAACGATACCGGCCGAAGGAGCCGCCCATCGCACCGATCTCGATACCTTTATGGGTGAAACCATCGGGACTTGGAGGAAGTTTAGCGACATCACTAAACCCGAGCAGAGTTTGTCCAGGCTTCAGATCCCCGACCAACCCTGGTGGCAGTATGAATATGGGACCAACGCCGTTGATCGCCGCTGGACCTGCGAGCGGTGGCCCAGCATCAAAAGTCTGCGGCGAAATTGTCATGCGACGTGGTGGCGGGGGAAGTGCGCCTGTTTGCGGCGGTCCGCCGAAGCCACCAGGACCCTGCGCAGGTGTGCTTTCCTCCGCGGCGAAGTTGGATGGGCACCCATCCGTAGCGGGGGCGCCAGGCTTTTGGGTTTTCGAGCTAGGACAATTCTTGCTTTCGGACAGCGGGACATTGCCCTGCTTTGCTTGGGCAATCCTATCCGTTCTTTTTGATGAGTCCTGAGCACATACGATGTTGCTAATGGCAATTAGCGTCAGCCCGCATGTCCCCACACTTGCAAGGGCACGATTTACTCTGCGCATCGCTGTGTTCTCCTCCCAGCGTGTCTCTTTCGGGATTGTCTTTGAAATACAACCGAACTGATGCTGTAAAACTCGAGAAGCAGCGTTGCTGTCAGCCCCGCTACCAGTCGTTCATGTGCTTCCTGAGCCGATAGATCAGATTTGTCCTTCACCTCAATAAGGGAAACAGGACTGACCTTGGGCTTGCTCCCCGAAACTAAGGAAAATTGTCCGCCGTGACAAAAGAACCTGCTGTCAGCATAAGAATAGCTTCAGGTGGATCGTAATAGACCTGGGTAGTTGTCGTTCCACCTGATTTATTTCACGATAGTTTCGTCCGTGTTCAGCCATTCAAGTGCCGGCGTTCGCAACTGTAGGATGAACCAAACGCGGCTGCGACGACTCAGGATGCCGCAGCCACCTTGCCAGGAAATTCAACCGCCGCCGAATAGGCACAGGTCCGGAAGCACAATCGGTTGGCTTGCCACCCCTGGTCGCCTAGTTGCCTGTTCAACGCACTGAAAGCAGCGTTGGCGATTACCTGAGCTATCTATCAATAGCTTCGCAGAGGCACGTCACCCTGACGACCGTGTCTTCTTGATCGAGGCAAACCTTTCCAGCTCGTTGTGATGACTGACCTTGGGTGGTCGGGTCGGATAGGGGTCTGTCGGGAGGTATCCCAATCCCAGAAGAACCCGGCTTGCCCGCTCTGCGACGAAGTCATATTCCTGGAAGAGATGGCTAGACATGACATCTACGTCGCGACGATAGCGCTGGACCGGATCATCCAACTTGAAGACCGACGACCCCAAGCCCTCGGTGCCCATAAATACCGCCTCTTTGGAGAGTTGCACGATGGTCACGAGATCGAGTTCAGCTTGCCCCGTGAATTCCTCCGTCCAGGTCTCGACCGCTTCGCACTGTTTGATCATCCGCTCGACAAGATCGCGATAGATGAGCCGCGCGGCTCGCACTTTCTGAAATGCCGTCGCCCAGCGTACCCTTACCAGGGGTAGATCCAATCGACGTATATTGAACATCTTCGATTGCGCCATGCGTTCTCGGGCGAGATCTATGCACGCCTCCGCCGAGCCCAGCGAAACAGCCGCCACCATGATCCGAATTGAGCCTAGCGGTGGATACCGCAGGAAAGCCTCCTCGTGGCGAGCCCCTGGATGGAGGTCAGCGGAGTCGAATATTTCGGTATTGATAGCATATTGTTTGGGTATGAACAGGTGATCAACTGTGACCGAGGCACTCGATGTTGCAGCCATGCCAGACATGTGCCAATCGTCATTTACCGTGACACTCGCGTTGTTGAGCGGCACTAGAAACGTGTAAGGAACATCCACGCCATTCTCGTCGACAAAAGCCGTTGCAAAGGTCCAGTCTGAATTCCCTATGCCGGACGCATATCTAAACGTGCCGCTTAGTTGATAACCTCCATCGACCTTTAATGCGTTCCCACCGGGGCTAAGCGGAGCAGAGGCGAGAATGAAGGATCGATCGGCGAACAATTCTTCCTGCGCCTCCCATGGGAGGTGACAAGCCATGTGGCTGTGTTCAATGAGAAAAGAGAGCGCCCAGGCGCTCGATGCGTCGCCATGTGCGAGTATTCGCGCGGTTTCGCATATGGCCCGAGAGCCCAATCCCAATCCACCCCAGCGCTTGGGAACCAACATGTTCCAGAGGTCTTTCGCGTCAGCCATCGTTTGCTCGGGCATACGACGAAGCAATTCGGTCTCGCGTGCTCTTTCCCTAAGTTTCGGAGCGAGGTCCCACGCCTTTGTTAAGATTGCATCGGTTGCTTGCCGAAAGTCCGCACTTTCATTCAGCCGCCAGTCGATCGACCAATCCGCTGTGATACTCATTTGCCCATAGCCTCTGTCAGTTTAGCTCTGGCTTCCGCGGGGCGCAGCATTTCAAGCGGATTACCCGGGAGAACGCCACCAGTCCCGTAAAGGCGGGCACCGGTGCCCAAATCTCCAGCGTCGATCGGTTCGCCGCCGATGCTGGAGATAAACTCGGCCACGACCTTCTTGGCCTGAGCGTCGTCCCCTGAAACATAAAGCGCATTGGCTTCACTTTTGCTTTCCAAGGCTTCAGCAAAGACATGAATCGCATTGTGATTAAAGGCCTTCACTACGCGCGCGCCGGGTAGGTAACCGGCGACAACCATGCTTGATGGAATGCCGCCAATGTCGAAAATTTGCGGTCCGGCCCGGTTATTCGTCGTGTCGACAACGATTTTGCCGTTCCAATCTTTGATGGTCGAGACGGCATCCTTGGTCTTACCCCACGGCGTCGCAAGAATGACCAGATCGGCTGCTTTGATTGCATCACTGACATTGGCAGCCGAAACCTTAGGGCCAAGATCTTGAGCGAGATCTAAGAGCGTATCTGGTCCCCGAGAATTTGACAGAATCACTTCATGGCCAGCAGCGGATGCCAGCCGAGCAATAGCCTGTCCCATTCGTCCGGCTCCGATTAAGGCGATTTGCACCATTTTCTCCTCCCAAGTGTTGCCTGTTATTCCGCGTGACGGAATATAGTTCCATAGTATGGCGCAGGCCCTCATCGGTCAAGTGGGGTATTTCTGATAATTTCCGATGTGTTCTTGCTCCCGATAACACGGTAGACGAAGCAAAGAGTAGTTGCGTGTTGTCGGGGACGGGACCTAGGTTCTTCACGACCCAATGACGGGGAGGCAGCCCGCGAAGACTGTGCGGTGCTTGTCTGGCTTTTCATAGGCTTATCGGGGCGAGCTCTCTGTCGCTTGTTTTCGAAGGCAGCGCTCGTCTTGAGCTGGAATCAACCGCTGGGCACTGTAGTCGCCGCATTCCGCTACACTGATGCTCGGCACAGAGATTGTAATAACGAGGTCGATTTTGGGAATGGGACAGATTTCCCACCAGGGGCGAACCAACTGTGAATGGATCTATTTGTATCACATAAATTGCTCGTTTTGTCGGAGGGTGCCGGGAGCTTAATAGGGGGAATCGAAATCCTAGGCCTCTCTCCCATTACGCGTGCTTACCCTTGACATTGGATCTCATTTGCGAAATCATTCCCTTCGATGAAATAATGTTCCGTTAGATGGAATACGGCGTTTTGTCCATCGTGTCACGACGGCTGGGAGGAGAAAGTCTCGTGGTAGTGTTCTTAGCAAATCCCCGGGCAACGGCCGTAACAGACCGATTTTTCCGGCAGCAAATGATTGTCTTGGTGTTGTGGGCTGAGGAGCCTCTCCGGCTCCGCGAGTCAGGGCTTGTTAATCTCCCATTCAATTGGGCTGAGGGAACATCTGCGCAATTTTTGCGCCGTCTCGCCGCCGCCGCTTCGACTGGAGAAGTATCTAAGGTTGCTCGTGACGCCGCATTGCCACCAATTCGGAGCCGCCTCGCTCTGAGCCGACGGCCTCGGAACTCCGTCACACTCAAGGGCGACTCATTGCATTCACTATAAGCCACTCCAAGATTTCCGAGTAATAATCTGAAAGCGTCGAGGGAGTGGATCTGGCTGTCAGGAGGACAAGTCACCACCGTACCGTTTATTGGACGCTCGTCTAGGGAGGAGATATGCGTTTCCAGGCTATGATGTGCAAAGAGTCCGGCGAGCAGCTGGAGACTCTGGAACTTTTGCCGCTGCGCCCACAAGAAGTGGTTGTCAGGGTCCAAGCAACGAATGTCGGCAGCGCAGATGTGCTGTCGATTGATGCGCCGCCACCCCCCGGAACCGCCGACAAAGTCGCTGATGGAGCTTCATCAGTCCTGCCTACATTGCCGCGGCTTCCGGCTAACATAATCCACGGTCATGCGGCGGTGGGGCTGGTTGAACACGTTGGCTCGGCTGTCGGTGGTGTCAAAGTAGGCGATCGCGTCCTCGTGACGAGTTCCGCTAATTGTGGCCAGTGTCACTTTTGCCGGCGGGGGCGAATGGATCAATGCGCTCAAAATACAATGGTGAGTCCTCCCATCGCATGCTCCGATGCAGGCGGAGAAGTGCACGGCAACTCGTATGTTGGCAGCTTCGCTGAACTGGCCGTCACTCGCGAGACCCAGGTCACGACGATCTTCAGCGATCTGCCACTAGAACAGCTGGCATTGATCAGCAACCCTGTGAGTACTGGAGTAGGCGCTGCCTTGGTCACCGCACCTATCCAGGCGGGAAGCATCGTCGCCGTTATTGGATGCGGACCGGTTGGCCTGTCTTACATCATGGCTGCCCGGCTGGCTGGTGCTTCACGGATCATCGCCGTTGAGCCGTTGGCACAGCGGCGCCAGGCGGCCCTGCGGTGCGGCGCCACGGATATCATTGATCCCCGCGAAACCGATCCTGTTGCCGCGGTGCAGGAATTATCCGGCGATGCCGGAGGCGAGATGCAGGGCCGTGGCGCCGACTACGTCTTCGAAGCGGCGACCGATGCTCGTGCAGTCGAACAAGCTTGGGCAATGGCGCGCTCGGCCGGACATGTCGTGCTCGCGGGCATAGATATCCGCCCCGGCGCGATGGTCAGCTTTCCGGCGGCACCATTTGCCCTCGGTGGTAAAGTGATCCACGTCTGCCAACAAGGCTCCCTCATAATGCGACGTGATCTTCCATGGCTGATACGGCTCGCGGAACGAGGCCAGCTCGATCTCAGCTCGCTTGCCCAGCGCAGCTATGGCCTTGGCGAGACTGGCCAGGCTCTGCGCGATGTATCTAACCGAGCCGTTCTTGGCGCCACTGTGCTGCCAGGCATCTAGTCGCCACTGCTGGCGCATCATTAGGAGAACAAGAGAGATGACCATCCAGACCTTCCCTGAAAAGGAGGCATCAAATCAACTGATCCTGCGGGCCTGCGGTTTGAAGGACCAGATACGCGCCCAAGCCGGCGCAGCTGAACGTCTCGGTCGCTATACCCCTGAACTGCACCAAACTTTCCTGAAATCCGGCTTCTACAATCTCCTTACCCCGACCCGCTATGGTGGGTTGGAGACCGACCTGCGCACATTTGCAAAGATCATGATCGAGATCGGCCGCGGAGACCCCGGTACCGCTTGGTGCCTGTGTTTGGGGCAAGGTCACGCGTTGACCACTGCAACGCACTGGCCAGAACAAGGCCAGCGCGAGGCATTCCACAATGGCAGCGGCTACTTTCGCGCTTCACACGGGGTCAATCCCAGCGGTACAGCGCAGCGCGTTGAAGGCGGCTGGTTGGTCAATGCCCGCTCGCCCTATCAATCCGGTGTTGCTTACGCCACCCATGCCACCGTCACTGTGCGCGCTGTCGACGAGCAGGCTCTCAAAGCGCCGGCCTCCGACGCGCCAGCGCGTGTCGCCGACTTTTCGGCAATGCTCCACGTGCTGATACCCGCCGGCAAGTTCAAAGTCAGTGATGACTGGGGCGCCGATCGGGTATTCGGTATGCGGGCTAGCGGATCCAATTCCGTTATTGTTGAAGATCTTGTCGTCGCCGACCATCAGGTCGCCAGGTTCGGGCCCGATCCGGCTCCGGTGGGGAGCGTTCCGGGTGCGCGTCTACACGATAACCCGATCTACGCCGGCGGTCCCTCCGTGTCCTTTGCTCAACTCGAACTTGTGGTTACCGTCGTCGGTGCTGCACGCGCAGCATTGGACGAATATGAGGCACTGGCCAAGACCAAAGCTCCCTTGACACCGGGGACAAGCGGACTGCGGTTCCAAGATCCGTTTTATCAGCGTGATTTTGGTGCTGCAAAGATGAAAGCTGATGCTGCCGAAGCTATCGTATTGCACACAGCTGAGGCTATGAGCGCCTTGAGCCGCGACGCGGTAACCGGCAGCCGGCAATTTGACGTCAAGGCCGACAATACTTTCGCCGGCATGATTCTCGAAGCCGGAGAGTTGGCGTGTGACGCCGTTGATATCTTGTTCCGCTCGGCCGGGACCTCCGCGTCCATGGCGAATCAGCCCATGCAGCGGTACCTGCGCGACATCGCGATTTACCGCACTCACCGCGGTAGCCAATATAATTCGACCGCTCAGCGTTACGGCGCCGTCGCTCTCGGTGCTTTTCGGAATCCGACATGATTTTTGCCACCAGCTATCGGGCCTGTCTTTCCTGACCGCAGCAGCGTCGGTACCCGTGAAACGACCGGCCGGTTTAATCGGAACGTTCAATGTAGGGCGCTTTGATCCGAGGAGGACGGATCAGGCGGATGCCTACAAAAAGCAACGAAACCAATTTTGGCTCCAGAATGGGGTCGGTCAATCGAGCCCCACGTCCACAATACTCAACCGACAATTCTGACAAAAAGACCAACACAGTCTGTCAAATCCGGAGGAACAACGAAAATGTCGCAAACTTCTACGCTTTCTGCTCTTACTCCGAACATCCCCCCCGCTTCGTTCAGACAATATCTAGCTATAATGCGTACCTATCCCAAGAAGGCATGGACTACGCTGCTGGCAGCGATCGCTGTCGTATTCTTCAGCAGCACCGTTTACCAATCCGCTGTGGCCTTCACCGTGGGGCCAGTTTCAGCGGGGTTCGACTGGCCACTATCGCATGCGGTAGCGGCATTTACGCTTCCGATAATTATCGCGCCTGCACTGCTGTTACCGCTGGGTGGTTATTTGGTCGGGCGCTCCGGGCTTCGCACCGCTGGGGCGATCTTCGGAGTTCTTTACGGGCTGAGCACTGCTGCGGTTGCTGTATTGCCAGGCAACTTCACAGTGATCCTCATCGCACTAACGTTGTCCGTAGGCTGCAGCTTCATCCTTGTTTTCTCCGTTGCTTTCAGAGCGGTAGCCGGGTGGATGCCCGTTCATAGTGGTGCTGCTTTTGCAATCGTTGGTTCCTTGACTAGCCTTGTTAGTGTCTTGTTGCCGCCCATCCTCGCCGAGACAGCCGCCACAATAGGCTGGCGCGCCCTCTTCGTATCGATCGGGCTTTGCTACATAATCGTCGCCCTGCCGATGCAACTGTTCTTTCTGACAACACCGACCAACGATACGCGTGGAACTGCCGTTGGCATTACAACAAACCAAGACGCCAGCGAAATTAATCAGGAGCGCGCCCCCCGAAAGTCAATGTGGGGATTGCTGCGCAGACCAGTTCTCCTTGCGTCGATCCTAATCAACGCGATGTTGCTCGCGCCTACCGTTGTCGTCTTCAACATCGCTGAGTCTCTGCTGAGCGAATCTGGTTACACTATCGGACAAATCTCGCTGTCGTTGTCGGCGGCAAAAGTGGGCTCCGTCATCGGGCTGATCTTCATTGGACCCATGCTGGACCGAGCGGCATCGCCGCGAGTGATCGCTGTCCTATTTGTCAACGTCGTCATCGGATTGGCTATCGTCGCAACAACGCAGAATGTGTTCTGGGCTCTGCTCGTGGCCATGTTCCTGATCGGGATGCCATTCGGCGCGGAACTCATTGTCCCCCCGCTTTTGATGCTCCGCTATTTTGGAAAGGGCCTTTTTGCCCAAGCTCTCGCACTGAACATGGGACTGAGTGCCGTAATCGCAGGGGCCGCTCCCACTCTCGCCCAGATCTTGCGCGAACAATTTGGGAGCGGCACGTTGCTGATAACGCTTATTGCGATGACATTGGCCATAGCTGCCCTCACTTACGCGATGCCGAAATTTCCAATCCTTCCCGAGGGCGCAGACATGCCAGAGGAGCAGGCAGGCAATCGGTATAGAAGCAAATAGCTCGCATGAGCGTGGAAGACATTAACCATACCGATCTCTGTCTCCAGACCGCAACCGCAATGGTTCTTCCGCTCTATCTACGGACGGTCGCCGGCTACCCTTCGTTATGCCGGCGGCAAATTCGGAAAGTCTTTAGCAATGAAAGAAACACGGACGATTGCTTGCTTCGAGACAATGGTGACCCATAGGCGGACGCGCGGACCGCGCGTCCGAAGGAATAGCCTTCGGCAGTTCATGCTGGTCGGTACGCCGAGCTTGGGCCACTACACATCAGAACGCATACTCCCGTGCTCCAAAGTTGCCACACGGCGCTCTCTTAGCCTCGCATAACCGGCAGGAGCATTATGGGCTTTGTCTCACTTGTGCTGGGCACTTGCCCGCGGTTTCGTCGTTCTCACCGACATCGCCAGCGGCGCCGAAGGAAGCAAGTGCCTCATCAATCTCGTCGTTTGCGCTCAAGGCCGTCCCGCACTTTATCCAACACCGTCGCGCACTCCCTAGCGTTTCATTGAGGTACCAGCTATGGCATCCATCCAGCAGAAGATCACACTTACAAGCATCGCGATTTTCGTGTTGGCTGGTGGGGCTACCGGCACCGGTCTTTGGTCTGTTTTAACCTTTGCGAAAAAGGCCGAAGAAATCACGTACTCGTCGAAACTTTTACAGAACCACATGCAGGCTAACATGATGCATAATGCCCTTCGTGGCGATGTTCTCGCATCCCTGTAGGCGTCCGATCCCTCGTCCGGGATTTCGTTGGATGCCGTGAAACAAAATTTCACGGAGCATGCTGCGGCACTTGATCAAATGCTTGCAGAAAACAAAAGGCTCGCCAACGATTCCCAGATGCAAAAAGTGTCACCTGGCTTCGAGCCCATCTGTTGGTCTTTCTTGATAGCGCCACCCGCCTTGTCGCATTGGCACAAACAGACAAGGCCGAGGCCAAAAAGGCCTTGTCTGACTTCACGAAGCAGTTTTCGGCTCTCGAAACCGCGATGGAAGAGGCAAGCGATCAGATAGATGCGCGTTCTGAGCAGGGCTCGGACTGGGTCAGTATCGACATAATCTTAGATATTCTGCACGGGCTTTTTGGAACGGCAGTCTTGCTGATGGGCCTAATATTCTATCTCTTCCGCAAAACAGTCAGCAGACCCCTTCTTATGTTGGCAAGGGACATGGCGGCCCTAGCAAGCGGGAGAACTGACATTGAGTGTAAAGTGATAGGGCGTAAGGACGAAATCGGCTCGATGGCCGCGGCGGTAGAAGTGTTTCTTCAGGCGGCTATCGCCAACGAGCAGTTGGAAGCAGATGCTGAACTTGCCCGTCGTCAGGCTGAATCCGATCGTCGCGCCGCCCAGGAAAACGCTGAAGCCGATGCAGCTGAGCGGTTGAGAGTGGCTACATCTGGGCTTGCAACTGGACTGAAGCGCTTGTCGGCCGGTGATCTTTCGTGGCAGTTGAATGAAGCGTTCTCCCGCGACTTTGAACCGTTGCGTCACGACTTCAACACGTCGGTCAAACAGCTTAGAGATACGCTACGGGCGATCTCCGATAGTATCTCTACTATTAACAACGGTTCGCGGGAAATCGCTTGCGACGCCAACGATCTTTCTCGCAGGACCGAACAGCAGGCTGCGTCTCTTGAGCAAACAGCCGCGGCGTTGAATGAAATCACCATCAACGTGTCCAATTCGACCAGGAGAACTGTTGATTCGCAATTCGATGCGGCGACCGCCAACGAAGACGCTTCCCGTTCCTCGAAGGTCGTCGCGCAGGCCGAAGATGCGATGCAGAGAATTGAAAATTCCTCTGTTCAGATTTCTTACATCATCGGCGTCATCGACGAGATTGCCTTCCAGACGAATCTTCTTGCGCTTAACGCAGGCGTCGAGGCGGCTCGTGCTGGCGAAGCAGGAAAAGGCTTTGGTGGCGCAGGAAGTGCGTGAACTGGCCCAACGCTCTGCGACCGCGGCAAAAGAAATCAAGGCACTTATCCATGCATCTACGATGGAGGTCGATACCGGCGTCCAGCTTGTGCGTGAAACTGGAATGGCTTTGAAAGAAATTGCTGCACGGATTGCTGACATCAATCAGCACATGAGCGCCATCGCCACCGCGTCCCGAGAGCAATCAATCGGGCTTGCAGAAGTCAATACCGCTGTCACTTTGCTGGACCAAACTACCCAGCAGAATGCGGCTATGGTAGAGCAATCAACGGCAGCTTCGACAGCGCTCGCTCAAGAAGCGGAAAAATTGCGCGAACTCGTCGGTCAATTCAATCTTGGAGCCACCACAACAGCATCTTCTGCTGTGGTGAAGCGAATAGCTCAGCTTGGCTGCGGCAATTCGGTTGTCGAACTGCGGCCGCAAGCCGTCGAAGGGTCCCTATTAGGAGAAATCCGAGAGAGCGGAATTTCAGAGGAGGTAGCGTCCGCTATATGGAGCTAGTTTCTTCTATCCAGCCACTGGTGTGTCAAAGTTGGATTAGTCCATCGTTCCATGATCGCAATCGAACAGTACAATAGTCATCCGTCGCTGAGACAACGCCCCTGACTACTTGGTACGCTATTCGTTTGGCATGTGGTTCCAAATCGCTCAAGTATCCCTAAGAAGCAAGTGAACCGTCTAGCGCGCAACGCAGGAACGCAGGCAGATCTTGGGCCAGAGGTTCGGGGTCACCGGCGCTCACGCGGTAGGAACTACACACTCAGGCACACGGACTTGATTCTCGAGATAATCCTCAATCCCGTATTTCGAACCTTCACGGCCCAGACCGGATTGCTTGATGCCGCCGAACGGGGCAACCTCGGTCGAGATCAGACCAGTGTTGACGCCGACCATGCCGTATTCGAGAGCTTCGGCAACGCGGAACCTCCGAGCTCAAGGCCGAGCTTCATGATTTCCTCGGCGCCCGGACGCATGAGGGTTTTACCAATGCTCGTCGAACCGGTGAAGGTCAACTTGCGCACCTTGTCGTTCTCGGTGAATTCCTTCCTCAGCGCAGGCGAATCTTTCGAGGTCACGACATTAAAGACGCCTGCCGGCAGGCCGGCGCGTTCTGCGAGAATGGCGAGCGACAGGGCTGAGAGTGGCGTCTCGGATGCCCGCTTCGAAATCATCGCATCCGGCGGCCACCGCCGGCGCAAACTTGCGAGCCAGCATAACGTTGGGGAAGTTCCAGGGCGTGATCGCTGCGACGACGCCAATCGGCTGCTTGATCACCAGGATGCGCTTATTTTGCTGGTGACCTCGGATCGTGTCGCCATAAACGCGTTTTGCCTCCTCGCCGAACCATTCGACATAAGACGCGCCGTATAAGATTTCGCTTTTATGAGTGGCTTCCGGATACGTTGGCGCCGCGAACGTTGAATGCTCGGCATTCATTGGAGCGGGGCGGATCGCCAGTTACCAACTGCCCCTGCTAGTCGAGACGTCCTACCGCCTCAGCGCCGATGTTCGCGAAGATAAAAACACTCTCTAATCTGGCCCACTCAGCCGAGATGCAATCGACGATACTTACCACTAAAATACAGTAGCGGGTCGCGGCGAGGATCGAAGGTTGCTCGCTCTACTTTCCCAACCAGGATAATGTGATCTCCACCGTCATATCTTGCGTGGGTGCTACATTCGATGGATGCCAGCGATTTTGGCAAAATTGGCGCACCGCTCTCTCCGACGCGCCATTCGACGTGAGAAAAGCGGTCGCCCGACTTGCTTGTAAACAGATTCGATGTCGGTTGCTGACCAATATGCAAGACATTGACCGCAAAACTATCGGTCTGCTCAAACGTGACAAGGTTGCTGGAACTTTTTGCTATACAAACCAATAGCAACGGCGGATCAAGGGACACCGACGTAAAGGAATTTGCCGTAAGGCCAATCGGTGTCGAGTCGGAGCGAAGTGCTGTGATGATCGTAATGCCGGTGGCAAAACAACCCATCGCGTTTCGGAGTGTTCGCGAATCAGATCCGGCAATATAGTCGGGCGGAGTGCGAGGGTCCTTCTGTTCCAAAAAGTTTAGGAGGACCGCGTTAAAGAGATCGAGGCGTTCTGCAGGATTGAGATATTCGGCGGTAGCGATCTCGACGACTTCAAGATTGGGCGCCGTTTGGTGGAAACTTAAGCATACGTCTTCTGCCCTGTCGGCATGACGACTGGCAACAAACATCAGAGGAACTGTTACGTTCGATGCTGCGGCCTCGAGACGAGTTCGCATGTCGCTTACGTCGAAAGTGATTTCGTACGAGGGATCCCAATCGAAGCCTCCATTGCCGGCTTCCTCTTGTGGATCGCGATCAAAATTAGGTGGCGCATCGCAAATCACCAGGCCGGACGCCACCGGCGCCCTGCTTTCCCCCAACGCGGCGCATGCTACCCATCCACCTACCGAGGTCGCAACGATGGTCGGACGCGAGGAAAGCTGGCTGAGAACATATCGCAGTCCTTCGACAAGCTCATCGAACGTCAATCGCCGCGTTCCGGGGCTTTCTATGAACTCGGGACCTCGTAGATCGATAGAGATCACCTGCCTACCTGCAGTGACCAAGGCTCGGGCGACATCCGTCCACGCCTCCTGGGTACGTCCGCCGCCGTGCAGTAGCAGCACGGTCGGGTCATCCGCATCACCTACGGTTTCGCCTTTGATTGTGGCGTTCCCAAACCCTCTGAAGTTCATCGATGTCATAGCGAACCTACCTTTACTTGGACCAACGCCATCTCAGATGATGGTCGATTAAAGAGATTACGGGGCATACTTTCCGGTCAGCTGCGGACCGAAGAAGCCAGGTCGCCCAGTTTTCTCGTGCTCGGCCCTCGTTTGCCGGTCCCAGGTTCGTTTAAGCTCATCCATAACGTCCATTGTGAGCCTCCCCAAACCTTTGACCTCCAGCTCAATTCGGTCACCGTCCATCAGGGGATGTAAGCCTTGGTGATTGGTGCCGAGTGCTATGATGTCTCCAGGTTCGATTGTGTGCACAGAGGAAACAAATTCAACGCACCGCTCAATGCGATAAGCCATGTCCCTAGTGTTAAAATCTTGCATCAACTGGCCGTTATTCCAAAGCTTGACGTCAAGGTTTTGTGGGTCGGCGATCTCATCTTTCGTCACCACGTAAGGACCGACGGTGCAGAAAGTGTCGCGCGATTTCATCTGGTAAAAATTGTTCCTGTCGGGTCCTAACCCACGCACCGAACCGTCGATAAGGTTTACGTAACCGAACACATGCTCCATCGCTTGTGATGCCGGCACCTGATAGCCCCGCTTACCAACAATCAAGGCCATCTCCGCTTCGGCCTCAAAAATGCTGCCCGGAACGTCAGGAAGTACCATAGTCTCGCCGGGACCACTGATTGCGCCGGCCGTTTTGTGAAAGGCATTGATGGGTGCGGGAGGGATACCGCTGCCATCTTCAATGAAGTTCATTGCCAGGCAATCGATATTGATCGGCCGCCGGACTGGTGCCAGTAGTTGCACACTGCTTAGGGGCCGCCCCGAACCGGAACGCGCCGCCTCGCTCAACAACGGCCCGAACCGATCCCAATGCTCGATCAGCGCCCCAAAGTCGCCAGGCCGAATATATGCCTCACCGGGTTCATTTGGATAAACCGCGACCTTCTGTGCAAGGACGGCGTCCGATACGTCGATAATTTCATTTCCAACCACGACACCCAATCGCGTATTATCAAAATAAGCCAAACGCATTGTAGCTCTCCCTTAAGGTCTTGTTGTTGTGTCGCATCGCATTTTGTAGCTGATGCAACTTCAACGGCGACGCCGAAGCGCCTTCGGACTGAGCGATAAAGGCGAAAAGCCCCAATCGACTGCGTTGATAGTAGTGCCTGCCGGGACAATCCTATCGATCTCGTTCATGATGTCGTCCGCCAGAACCACATCTATTCCTCTCAGCGCACTCTCGAGGTGAGCAAGGCCATCGGGGCCTAGAATCACCGAGCTAACTGCGGGATGGTTGAGCGCGAACGCCAGCGCCAGCTCAGGCAGGGAAATCCCTGCCTCTTCTGCGAGAGTCGCTAGTTGATCAGCCGCCTCTAGCTTTAGCTGGTTTTCGGGGATCGCTGTATCGTAGAGACTGGCAAAGATCGGGATCTTGGAGCGTAATGGACGCGGCGGCTCAGCGCCAACTCTATAGGCACCAGAAAGCCAACCTCCACAGAGCGGGCTCCAGACGAGCACTCCGATGCGGTACTTCTGGCAAGTTGCGAGTTCTGCCCGTTCGACCCCTCGAGCAAGGAGGTTATAACAAATTTGCTCGCTGGCGAACCGGCCGAGGTTGCGCCGCTGAGACACCCACTGGGCTTCCACAATATCGGGCGCGCTTGTCGATGAAGAACCGAAATAACGAATTTTGCCCTGCTTTACGAGATCGGTCAGCGCCTCCAACGTCTCCTCCAGATCACAGTCCGGCGCGGGGCGATGAAGATGATAGATGTCGATCCAGTCAGTCTGCAGCCTTCTTAGGCTTGCCTCGACCGCCTGTATGATCCATCGCCGCGAGGCGCCTGCTCGATTGACTTCCGGGCCCGAAGGGCTGCCAAATTTGGTGGACACGATAACATCGTCGCGGCGGCCTTTGAGAGCCGCGCCGACAATTTCTTCTGCCTCTCCGTTTGAGTAGACATCATTGGTGTCAATCAGATTGACGCCAACATCAAGGCTCTTATGGATCACCTTTTGCGCTTCTGTATGGTCCGGATTGCCCGAAGCGCCGAAGTTGGCCGTTCCCAGGCTCATTACGCTCACTTTTAGGCCCGTTCCTCCTAGGTGCCGATATTGCACGACGTGCTCTCCTCCCGATTATATAGTTCCGCCTCCCCGGAGGCTCCTCCAGCTTGGCTGATGGTCAATAGGATTGGAGTACCAATCTACTGCCGGCTATTTTCCCCTTTGCGCAAAACGCTAAAGCCAGGATCCATTCCGAAGAGTGCCCGCGTGAATGGCTGCGACGCGAAATCGAACACCAAACCGTCACGATGTACGGCCGCATGTACGTCTCTTACGATCCTCTGAAGAGGATCTTTGAGCGATAGCGCTCGCGCCCCCGCCATTCCAAACATACGGTCGGCTGCATTCACCGCCAGCTTCGCGGCGTATGCCCGGTCACGGGCATAACGCGCCAACGTGACGGTGGTGAACGTCTCGCCCCGCTCCCCTTTGTTCTGCGCGTCCTGAAAGTCCAGATGGAGGAGAGCCTTTGCTGCGTCGATTTCCGCACAAGATTCAGCGATCTTATTTTGCACCACCGCAGAATCCGCGGAACGGGGTCCTCCGGAGGTCCCGCGCATTCTCTCGACGATCTCGTCTACCGCCCCCTGAGCCATGCCGATTGTCGGAGCCACGAGGTCCCAAACGACCAAGGCATATTTCGGGACGGTGTATCTGCGCTGCGAGTGATATGGCATAGGCGGGCGCTGCGCCGGATGGTCTACGTGATAAAGTTCTCCCCCGCCAAACTGGGTTCGATAATCGGGCACGAATACCTCGTCAACGACGATGTCCTTGCTGCCGGTACCTTCAAGTCCGGACACAGCCCATGTTCCATCAATCACTTTGAAGGCCGATCGCGGCAAGATCGCATCCATCTTGCCTTCAGGCCCGTCTACGATAGCAAACACCCACTGAGCGTGGTCACATCCACTGACGAAACGCCAATGGCCCGAAACGTGAAAGCCGCCTTGGACTCTTCTATAATCAGACTTTACACTGAAGCTGGCGGACGAGGTGATGATATCGGGACCGTCAGCAAAAAGCTCTTCCTGAGCGTTGGGGCCGAAATAAGCCAGCCAGTATGTATGCGCGCCCCAAAGGGAGTAACACCATGCAGTCGAGCCACACGCTCTAGCCAGCTCCATCGCCACCTTGTGATGTGTGTCGAATTCAACGTCGAATCCGCCGAAACGGGATGGAACTCCAATCCTGTTTAACTGGGCGGCTAGAATATCCTGTACAGTCTCATCCAGAACTTTCCCGGCCTCGGCGGTCTTGGAGGCACGCGCCTTCAAGATAGGAACCAACGCCTGTGCGCGCCGCAGCAGCTCTGCAGAATCAACAGCCGTGCAGCTATTGGTGATAGTGGCCGTTTGATGTGTCACTCCGCCGTTCCTTTCGTTTCTTCGAGTGCAGCGCGCGAGCACGACTCGCCTGCGAGGTCGCCTGAATCTGCCTGGCTGAGTAGCTGAGCAAGGGGCCAAAACGGAATAAAATTCCGTCAGACGAAATCTGACCACTATTGCGCTTACTTGTCAAGTGAATCTCGCCGTAATCCGCTATCTCAACAACCGCCAATCATCTCAGGAGTTCTGGAATCACATGCCGCCAGCGGGAGCATCGGTGTCTTACCGGTATTGGTGATGACTGGTTGTCAGGCCCTGTGAAAGGTCAGTTGACGACATACGGAAGTGTTTTGGTACCAAAACCATCAGGAGCCGTGGAGCCCCACAGGTCCATAAGATCCTGCTTATCGTTGTCGGACCAGATACCAGGTTCTCTGAAGTCATCGACATCGATATGCTCCATCGAAGTTGAGACCTCAACGATGCACCCGAGCGGATCTCTGTAGTAAGAAAAGATATTGTTCCCCGCCCCGTGGCGGCCTGGGCCCCAAAGCAAGCGCCTGCCTTTTGCGGCGAGTGTGTCTGCCAGGTCCGCTATGTCAATCACCGATCTCGCGGCAAAACCGTAGTGATGCAGCCCAGACCCGATACCTGCGGCAAGTAGGTGATGGTAACCATCCGCCCCCCGATACCACGCGTTCGAGAAATTCTCGGTCCGGTCAGAGAGCCGCAGACCCAGCATCCTTGTGACCAGATCATGGAAGCCCTGCGGATCATTCGTCCTGGTAGTGCAGTGATCAAGCCGCGCAATCCTGCACGGATTGTAGCGGTGGAGCTGCCCGTTTATTCGGGCGACGGGAGTATGCACTTCGAATACGGGCCCAAAACCGGTTCTAAAGGTGACGGATCTCTCGACTCCAGGAACCGTAGAGTCGTCGCGAACGACTTCAAGGTCTTCGGACCTCAGTCGCTGCATTATTTCGTCGACGGCAGCGGCGTCAGTTGCTTCTAAGCCGATCGAAACGACGCCGGTTTCTTTCGCCGTCACATAATTTATCTCGCATTCCCGCGCGTTACTGGAGAGTTGCACTGTATTGTCTCCGCAGGCCCGCCGTCGCAATCCAATCGTTTGTTGCAGATCGTTCGCGACCGTGTCGATATCTGATGAGGAGAAGGTGAGGATACCAATTTGCCGAATTAGACTCGTCATTGATCACTCCATTGTAGCCGCTATGGGTCATTGCGTCTGGTGATATCTCTCGCGGTCACGCGTCCTCGGCGCTAGGATTTGCTGCTCGCTGAGTGAAGCATTTGGGCTTAAGTACGGTCGCGCGATCCCATCTGTGGCGTCAGCCTTTGTTCGGGCCGCTTCCATCGAATGGTTGAGGTGACCAGATATTTCGCACAAACTCATCTGGACGCCAGTTCTTTGGCCGCTGTGGGCGATCAGCATGCCATGGACGAGGTTCAAAATACCCGAGTTCCTCGTCTTTCATCTGGTCCATTTCGGCATAAAGCTCGACTGGGAAGCCATCTGGGGAAAAGTGGTAACTTGCGCAATTATGACCGGCTGAATGGCGGGCAGGCCCCCATTCGAGAGGGTAGCCAGTTATCGTGAGATGGTCAGCCGCTCGGACAAGCTCCGAGAAATCCTTTACCTCAAATGCGATGTGATCAAGCCTTGACGGTCCAGAGAAAAAGTTGACCGTATGGTGATCAGGACTGCACCGTAGAAAGACCGCCAAGCCTTCTGCCCAGTCGGACTTCCTAAATCCTAAGGCATTGACATAGAATTCCGCTAGATCCTCAATATTTGGTACCTGACAGGCGACATGACCAAGCTTCAGGGGACTTATAGGGCGATAATGCGGAATCTCAGGAAGGAATGCGGAAGAATTGAAAAGCTCGATCTCGGTTCCTTCTGGATCATGGAAGGCGACAACCCGCCCGACGGAGGAGGCGCGACCCTCTCTAATCTCAGCTTTGATACCAAGCGCCTTAAGCTCCCGCTTTGCATATTCCAGGCTTACCGCTGGCGCGATCTCAAATGCGAGCCCGAGCAAGCCGGCCGTATCGCCTGGCTCCAGAACGATCGATTCCAGGCCACAAGATGTGGCGAGGACGACCTTTCTCTCGGTCCGTTGTGAAACGGATAGCCCGAGGATCTCCTTGAAATATTCTGCCTGCTCTTGCATGCGAGGTGTACTGAAGCTGGCGTAACCAAGTCGCCGAGATTTAATCATTTTGATTTCCTCCCCGATAATCCTTGTCGCTAATTCACGCCAATTGCGCGTCGGGCCTTTTTGTTGGCGGCGCTGGGATCAGCAAGTCCCCGACAGAACTTTGCAGGATTGTGATGCAGTATCTTAAGCTTCTCCTCGTCTGAGAGGAAGGCAAGCTTGGGATGTTCGGCAAACATTGGAACAAGGTCGTCCACCGTTCGCTCCGTGCCTGCACGTCTTAATCCGCCAGTTCCGGGCGACTCGCTTCCAAAGCACATTTGGGCCGGGGTGCGCTGATGCACGGCCGCCGCAAGAAAATCGAGATCGTGCGCACAGGTGTCGAAAAAGAGGTTTTCTGATAAATCCCGCTCGGGCTTGGGATTAACCAGCGGCGATTGCTGAACGAAACGGTCAAGCGCGCCACCACAGTGGCAGATGAGAACACGCAGGCGGGGGAACCGCTCGAAGACGTCGCTGTGCCGCAACGCCATCAACGAATAGTATTGCTCCCACACAAAGGCCATTTGCGAGTCGATCGGAATGGTTTCGAACCGCTGATCCAGCGAGCCGGAGCCATGCACGATAATCGGCAGGTCATGCTCCTGGCAGTAGTCGTAGAGCGGATCCCAATAGCGGTGATTGAGCAGTGGAGTGTCGCGTCGTCCAGTGGGATCTGGGAACACATAGGTGGCGGCGAAGGCATATTCCTTTACGCAACGCTCAAGTTCGGGAAGCATGTGGGACGCGTCATTTTCAGTCGATAGCTGCGGGAGTTGGCAAGCTCCTACAAAACGATCAGGTCGCGCCTGACAGAAACGAAAAATCAAATCGTTGATGAAGATCGTCCATTCCTTAAAGAGCGCCGACGGGAGCCAACCGTGAAACTCGACCGGATGTGGGCCAAGAATTTGGGCGTCGATGTTGCGCGCTTCCAAATAGCGCGCATGCTGGTCTGCGAGTTTGCGGATGTCTTCATTGGAAGACTGCGGCACCATGTCTCGCTTCTTCATCGTCAGGAACGGCGCTACTGGATCGTCCGCCAGTCCTGAGAGCGGACTGGGAATGGCCGTGTTGCTCCCGAGAAGAAGTGCCAGATAGCTGGATGCAGGGACTACGGCGCGCATGTGGCCATGCACGTCGAGAACCTTGTGTTGAGAATACATTTGCTTCACTCCTCCTCGCTGGCGCCATGCCTGAAGTGGCGCCTACACTTTCATTCAACTCGCACTGAACATCTTCCCGCGGCCGGTTTAAGCCATATTCCTCGCCGCACATTCCAACAGACGGAACATCATTTCATTTCCATTAGCATGCATTTCCAGGCTGGACAATACCTTCACGGACAAAGGACGTCCTATGTGGATGGAAAAGGATCAATCAAGGGATACAATTGGTCGTTGGCCGATCGCACAGCGCGGCGATTAGGGTGAGACGAAACTCACTTTGATTTCCGCTACGCACGATTGCATTCAAGGCCGCCACAGGTTCGGCATCCTGCAGGACACGCGCATTGTCCTTCCGCTCGTCACATATTCCGGCAGGCGGAAACAATTTGCCCTTTGATGGCGGTTATACTAACTGTGGCATAACGAGTTACCATCGACAGGAAAAAGAACAAGTGGTTACGCCAATCTCCGTGCCCAAAGTACGAGCAGTCGAAAGAGCTGCCAGGATTGTTACAACTCTCGCCGAACATCCCTATCCGATGGGGATCCTTGAACTGGCCGAACGTGTACAGCTCTCGCCTGGGAGTACTCATCGGCTTATGGCGACGCTGGTAGGCCTCGGCTGGATTGAACAGAATTCTCGGACCTCGAAGTATCGGTTGGGTACGCGAATGCTCGGCATCGGAACCACAGCTTTGCTTACAAATCCCGCGGTGCTCGAAGGGACCGCCTTTCTTGCTCGACTTGTCGAGGCTACGGGTCATGATGCTCAACTGAGCACTCTGGTAGGCATGCGCGTCGTTTCTCTTGCCCATGTTGCTGGCCCGAAAACCCTAAGGCCAGAGCTGAAGTTCGAGCCGGGGCTAGCCCAACCGGCACATGCCAGTGCTGACGGCAAATTGCTCCTTTCTTTTTTAGACGAATCGGAGCGCAGATATCTCTATGAGGTCGAAGGGCTCCCGACCTACACCTCGAAGACTATTACGGATATCGTCGAACTCGAGAAAGAGATGGGACAGATTCAGGCGCAAGGCTACGCAGTCGACAATGGTGAGCGTTTTGAAGACACCCGTGGCATCGCGGCGCCGGTGCTTGGTACGGATCAGCAGCCGATTCTGGCCGTTCTTTGCATAGGCGACCTAGATCTCTCGAACGGAAACCAGCAAGCGCTTTCTCGCTACGTAACGTCGCTGGCGCGGGAATTAGCCGATAGGCTCCTAAAGTTCGGAGACTCAGGACCCACCGGCAGACCACGCAAGTAGGTCGAATTTCGAATGCGCCGCCACTGAAAAAGCGGGGCCTGTACCCTGGGCCTCTTACGTTTCAGAGAAGTCAAAGTCTCGTCGCCTGCTCTTCATTAATAACATGGTTGATCACAAATCGGGCCGCGTTTGCCGCCGGCACGCCGGCGACTACGGCTGCCTGAAGGACGACCTCTTGAATAGTGTTTGCGGAAATTCCGGCGCGAAGCGCCGCTCGAACGTGGATTGCCAGGCCATCGGTGTGCTTTAGGCAGGTCAGCATAGCAATATTCAAAAGTCGGCGTGTGGAGATATCGAGGCCCGGGCGACTCCAAACCTCTCCCCAGTAGACTTTCGTCATAAACTCTTCGAACGGTTCTCTGGGCAGGTTTCCACCCTGAGAAACGACATACTCCTCTCCAAGAACGGCCCGCCGCACGGTGTTTCCCCGCTCCATTGTTTCACCGATCAGGTGACGGAGCAACAGATCATTGAAGGACGCCGGCTGCTCGAGGTTCGGCAGGTGCGAACCGTCCGCCAAAGCGGTTAAGGCCGCTCCCTTAATCGCCAGCGTCGTTTCAGTACAAGATTGTATGGAGATCACCGAATCAAGCGCGCCGGCAATGACAAGTGTAGGAGCCTTGATTTCAGGGAGTTCCTGGCGGAGGTCAGCCTCGGCTAGAAGTTCACAGCAAAGAGCATACGCCTCTGCATCGATCTGAGTGAAGTTTTTATGTAAACTGTCGATGAGTACGGTGTTCTCGGCGGAAAACCGCGGGGTAAACCAGCGCCCAGCAAGCTCCTGCTTCGTCGGCCGTGTCCCGTCGCGACGCACGTTGCCGGCTCTTTCGTTCCATAAATCGGCCGGCCCGATGACAGGGGCGGTGCAGCACAGAACAAGGCGCGTGACACGTTCAGGATAGCGCGCGGCGATCCACATTGCGACCATCCCGCCCATTGATGATCCGACCAGCGAAAAGGTGTGACCGCCGATACTGTCAACGACTTCCAGCACACGCCTCCCCAGGGTTTCGGCCGTATACGGACCTGGTGTCAGGCCCTCTCCTCCATGTCCGGGATGCTCGACGCGCAATACTCTGAACCATCCGGTGAGCGCCATCATCTGCGGCTCCCACATCTCTTTCGAAATCCCAAGCGAGGGGAGCAGTACGAGGAGCGGTGCGGCATCAGGCCCGCGCAGGTCGTATGCCACGGGGTGTCGACAGGAATCGATAAGAACTACAGGGGCCATGATAGGTTCATCCTTGTTGATGGCGCATGACGGCAACATTTGCGAGCCGGCCGAAAACTTCCTCTTCTGATTCGCGCTGAGGTGACGCGGCGCTGGTTGGACTTCCCAGCTTCAAAAGCGAAGCCTCCCGCCCTTTCTCATTCAAAGGGATTAAGCGATCCCGCGAAAAGGGACAGAGGCGGATGCGCATCCGGATCGGTCATCACGTCCAGTAACCATGGACTGTCATCATTGAAGGCTTCGGTAAGCCGCAAAACGAGTTCGTCTACGTCTCCGACCCGGGCTGCTCGGCAGCCGCAGGCTTGAGCGATGGCAGCATGATCGACGGGAGCGAAATGGCACGCCGTTGTGAAGGTCCCAAATTTTACCGATTCCGCATCCTTTTGGTAACCAAGCACACCGTTGTTCAAAACAATGACACAGACCGGTATCTGCATCCGCGCCATTGTTTCCAGTTCGGCCCATGAATGGGCAAATCCACCGTCACCGACGATGGCGATGACCCGCTCATCCGGTCGCGCCAGTTTGGCACCCATGGCCAGCGGCAGGCCCCAGCCAAGTCCAGCGAGCCCGCGCGGCGTAATGTAACGCGTTCCCACGGCGGACGATCGCAACTGCCCCGCTACCCACATTGATGAATAACTGGCGTCCGCGGCGACGATGCTTCGTTCGGTCAGCAGCTTCTGCAACTCCGCCATAACCCGCTCCGGTCGGATCGACGAGGCATTTTGCGACAATGTAGGCTCGAGGTCCCGCGCATACGCCGCCCAGGCGGCCGCGATCTGGTTTTCAAGCGCGTAACGTCCGGCACGGCGACGGGAGAGCTTAGACGTCTGCAGGGCGGCGGCAAGAGCGTTCAATGTGCTGGCGGCATCTCCCACCAGTCGCACGGCTTCATAATTTCGTCCAATCTCGTTGGGATCGATATCGATATGCAACACTCGGGCCGAAGGCGGGATCAGCCGCCACGTGTCCGTACCGTTCTGGTTAGTGCGCGTCCCGACCAAGAGGACCACATCCGCCCGCTCGAGGATCGGTCGCGTGTGCCGTCCCACTGACCTTGGTCCGTTCAACGCCCCGAGTACACCGCATGAAAGCGGATGATGCTCATCGACGGCTCCCTTACCCATATTCGTTGTAAAAACCGGCAAATGGGCCAACTCTTGAAGTTGGGCCAGGGCCGTAGCGCCGCCGGCGGAATGAACCCCTCCGCCAGCGAGGACGACGGGATGGGCTGCCTCAGCGATCAATCGGGCCGCATGCTGAACCTGCGCGGCGCCGGGCTGGATCGTGTCCAACGGCCAATTGCCCAATGTGTCAGCGCGCTCATAGAGCTGTTCGCGGGCAGGTTCGCGTAACAAGTCCCCCGGAAGCAGCAGTACCGCAGGTCCCGGACGACCGCTTGCGGCCGCGACAAACGCTTGGTCGATGTAGTCTTCTACCCGATCATTGGTTATGATGCGTCTCGTCCACTTGGCGCAGCCCGAAAACACCGCGAAATGATCGAGCTCTTGGAACGCGTTGCGGTCCATGTATGGACGCTCTACTTCCTGCACCAGAGCGACAATTGGAACAGATGCTTTGAGCGCCTCCGCTAGTGGGGCGACTAGCAATGTGGCAGCCGGTCCGTTCTGGGCACATACAACAGGAACCTGACCGGAAATGCGGCCATACCCGTCGGCCATCGCCCCGCCCATATTCTCTTGCCGATACGCGATTTGACGGATTCCCAGCGTTTCACAGGCTAGAACCACAGCGGAGGGGAGACTCTGCGCGAAGATCATTTTCACGCCATGACGCCTGAGCGATAGCGCAATCCGTTCAGCTACGGTCATTGTTTCATCCATCACCGCCATAAGACCCTCCCACGGTCAAAGTTTCAATCCGCCTCTTGAAATATGTTTCCATATAGCGGAATATTTCTAGGGCTCGTCAAGCGCGAATATTCAGTGGGAGGGACTTTCAGTGATTTGGACAACACCGACGATGTGAGCACCCAACGTCTTCACATCTTCATAGCGATCGGGCATCCGAAGCGTTCAACCCCGGGAGAGCGGCCTCTCGAAGTGCTATGGGATCTAGACGCGAAAGGTATCGAAAGTACGCCTGAACCATGGCGACAACGCCAGACACGACGAAGGAAGATGTGGTCATCGCGCACGTCGGGGCGGCAATTCTAGGGAGAGCCCTCCACGGGGACCTCTAAGCACGCGCCAGCAATCGGCAAAGCCAAGGCCGTACTGATGACACGGCAGCAAGGACCGCAGGCAGCTTTTTTCTCCGCCGAGGTCTGCTGGGACATAACCATAACGCATATTCAGGACGAACCAATGATTCTCGAGAACAATAGCTTCGATGTGGCAATCGTGGGGTACGGGCCGGTCGGGGCCACGATGGCAAATTTGCTTGGTAAAGCAGGTCTCTCCGTTCTTGTACTAGAGCGGGAAGCGGGCTCAAACTCTCTGCCAAGGGCAGTAAGTTTCGACCTCGAGATCATGCGGGTATTCCGTTCGCTCGGACTGGCAGACGCCATCGAAACAATCGCCCGGCCATCGACCCAGGGCACTCACTTCATCAACGCGCAAGGAGAAACTTTGCTCAAGCGGCGTGGGTCCAACTGGCTGTTTCATCAACCCCATCTGGAAGCCGAGCTGCGCCATGGTGTTGATCGCTACAGTACAATTACGGTGTTGCAGCAGCACGAAGTGATTGCCATTGAGCCTGAAGGCGCTTATGCCTTGCTGAGAGCCAAAGATCTTATTGGCGACAAGGAACAAGAATTCCGAGCACGATTTGTCGTCGGATGCGATGGTGCCCGCTCCTTCGTCCGCAGACAAATAGGCTCCGCAATGGAAGACCTTGGATCTCATCAGCCTTGGCTAGTGGTTGACCTGCTTATGGACTTGAACTCGTCCAAAGCACGAAATCTCCCGGAGTATTCCATACAGTGGTGCGACCCTCAGCGGCCAATGACCTTTTTTTGGGTTGGAGATAACCGACGTCGCTGGGAAATCATGCTTATGCCGACAGACGATCCGGAACGGATGACCGATCCATCGGTATTCTGGCCATTACTTTCCCGGTGGATTGGCCCCAACGACGCCAACATTGAACGCTCGGCTGTGTACACATTTCATTCTCTGATCGCCGAAGGTTGGCGACACGGCGCGCTGCTGCTGGCCGGCGATAGTTGTCATCAGACGCCCCCTTTCCTTGGCCAAGGGCTTTGCGCGGGCATCCGCGATGCCGTTAATTTGGCATGGAAACTCGATGCGGTCATCAGGGGGGGCGCCGATCCCGGGATTTTAGACACGTATGAATGCGAAAGGCGTCCGCATGCTAGGACGTTCATCGAGCTTGCCGTCCATCTTGGAAGTATCATCCAAACCACCGACAAACAGGCAGCTACCGAGCGCGATCACCGTCTTGCGATCGATGCCGACAACGTTTTTGAGTATCCTAGGCCACAGTTAGGTCAGGGAATTTGGGACCAAGGGCCGGCACCAAATGGGCGGTTATTTCCCGAGACGCGCCTTAGAGATGGACGTTTTTTGGAAGAACGGATCGGAGGGCGCTTTGCCGTCCTCGGGGACGCAAGTCAACTAGAGTTAGTCGATCCAAGCATTAGAGGCATCTGGGAGGATCTTAGCGCGATAATGATAGATGATCTTAGCGCCGAGCTCATCGCGACCCTTGCGGATTGGAACGTGAAGGCTGTCATTCTCCGGCCCGATGGCTATGTATTCGGGGTGGCGGATGATAGCGCGGGCTTATCCAAGCTCACGTTGCAGCTTGCTCGACAGCTTCAAATCCCGTTGTCTGATGACACATTCCAAGACGCCTAAGGTAAGCCAACCACGCCCGCGCTGATTTTTTTGATGTGCCGACGCGACGCGGTGTCAGTCCGTCGCGGACCGTTGAGCGTAGCAGCAGGCGGTAGTGCCTCGGCCGCGGTGCCGGCTCAAGGATGCATGCGCTGCATCGATGATACCGAGAGACAAAATGCGAGGATCTCGTGACTGTCAATGATGCCATCAAACAACGACCGATGAGTGCAGCTCAATAAGGCATTGTTGGGCTTTGCCTTGTCTTGGCAAAATAGACGGCTACGAAGTCGTCGTCATGCCTTTTGAATGTCTTCGATTGCGACGGTTTGGAGCCTTCCGAACTATGAGGTGGGATACTTTTTGAGCGCCAGTGTTTTTGGAAAGGCAATGGGCGCGCTGATCATCTCGCCCATTGCGGATCGCATTGGGCGCCGCAAGCACGTTCTGCTGTGCCTTGCCGCAATTACCATCGCGATGGTTCTTTCGGCATTGGCACAGTCGTTGGCTCAGCTTCTCATGGCGAGGGGTTTCGCTGGGGTGTTCATTGGTGAGCTAGTGTCGAGCTTCAATAGCATGGTTTCTGAATATTCATCCGAGAAACGCAGAGAAACCGTATTTGGTATCTCCGGGATGGATTTCCTCTTGATTCATCGCTGGCTGGTTTTGCAATCGCGCCGTTGACAGATGCGTTCGACTGGCGCGCACCTTTCTATTTCGGAGCCGGGCTTTCCGGCTTATCTCTCCTCGCTGCGTATTGCGCTTTGCCGAAATCGGTGGAATTATCCTCCATAAACGGCCAAAGCATGCTCTCGCAACCTACAATCGGATCGCGAGGTTGATCGGTCACTCCGAAGCATGGTACTGCCAGAAGTGACAGGTGAACAAAGGAAGCATCGGGGTCTGGGTGGTGTTCTTGAGCGCGATCT
This sequence comes from Agrobacterium vitis, assembly GCF_013337045.2. NCBI lineage: Bacteria > Pseudomonadati > Pseudomonadota > Alphaproteobacteria > Hyphomicrobiales > Rhizobiaceae > Gillisella > Gillisella vitis. Next base: position 55,756 of record NZ_CP118261.1, on the reverse strand, counting down.
GATCTGGCGAACGATGTTTTTGTGGCTGGGCTACGCATCATTTACTTCGGCCTTCTATTGTGCCGACACCTGGTATGCCAAAATAGTGACGGACGCTTCCGGCGATCCCCAGCTTGCCATTGTCGTCGGCATGCTGATCGCATCTGGCCGTGTGCCCGGTGCACTCATTTTTGCCGTACTGGCCACAAAAATCAAACCACGAATTGCAACTGTTCTGATCGTGGGCTCGAGAGGATTAGCCTAGCTTACCATCTTTATGCGGCCAACGTCGCAATGAAAGCTTTGCGAAGAGGCTGGCGCTCTTTGTCGGCATTTGCACGAACGGCGGTATTGCCGCATACTTTGCGATCACCCCAGCGATCTATCCGACTGTTGCGCGGTACGGGCGTCGGTTTAGTGATTGGCTTTGGCCGCAGCGTCGCAATTGTGACGGGATACATGTTGACCTATTACTGGAGCCCGGCTTCGACATACAAATTTTCCGGTCTGGCTTGGTATTGTCCGCTCTCTTCACTCTCGCGCTTGATTTGACCTATAGTCGGGGTGGTCGCCAATAACGGCACTGCATCAGCCCCCGCAGGCCGGACACACTTAGCTGGATCCGATAGGCCGAGATATTCGTCTTGGCAACGGCTCAGACGGTCATTCTGCGGTAGCCTCGAGCGGATGGGGTGATTTTTTGATCGAGCGGTCACACTTAAAAGCTGATCCGCCTCGTTCTCTCAGGTAAAATTGTACCCGCCCTGATGTTGTAGGTTATTCTTCGCGCGTGCGCCGAAGTCGCTTTGGGTGAGCCGCCAGTACAAAATCATGAGTTACCTCCCAGAACTTTTCCGAAAACCCGAGTTCCTTTGCTCGCTGGGGATTTTCGGTCTTACGAAATTCGGCGAGCAGGCTCTCCTTGACCCCGAACACAGCATCTGAATTGATGTAAGGGTCGTCAGGATCGAAGATGTGGGTCGTCAGCGTCTCAAAACCGTCTGCCTTGATGATGTAGTGCAGATGGGCTGGCCTAAACGGATGACGGCCGAGGTGTCCAAGTAGCTGGCCGACCGGGCCGTCCGCGGGGATCGGATAATATTTCGGCTTCACGGCCCGGAACCAGTAACGTCCGTCCTCGCGGGTGCGGAAGACGCCGCGCAGGTTGAAGTCCGGTTGAATACCCTTCTGCTGCACGTCATAGAAGCCCTCGTCATTCGCCTGCCAGACATCTATGACGGCGTTGGATATCGGTCCGCCCTCGGTATTAAGAATGCGTCCGCCGATGACCATATCCTCGCCCTTCTGATCGAGGCAGATATTGGCGCCCATTGGCAATTCCGGGGCATCTGCGACGTGAAAGGGTCCGAGCACCGTGCTTTCCGAGGCGCCGGATGGTTTGCGGTTGTTGATGGCGTCGACGAGCATGGAGACGCCGAGCACGTCGGACAAGAGGATGAACTCCTGTCGCCAATCGGTGCAAGTGTGCCCCGTTCGGGTGAGGAAGAGGATCGCTTCCATCCACTCGTCCTGGGTCGGCTCCAATTCCTTCACCGCCTCGTGCAGCTTCCGGGTGACGACCTCCATCACCTCTTTTAGTCGCTCGCTCTTGGCATTTGCGTTGCGGTTTGTAACGACTTCGACGGAGTTTTCTTCAGTGAAATAGCCTTTTTCCCAAGTGCTCATGTTTGCCTCATCTAGCTAGGATGGTCTTCAGGACACGGCGCAGGTTGCCTTCCGGATCGACGATCACGGCATGCGAACGCCAAGCAACGTGATGGTCGGGACGAACAAGCAACGCGCCGGTATCGCTAATCTCGTTGGCGCGCGCCCAGTCGCCGGTCAGGTCCTGCCACTTCTGCCGTGGCCCGATCTTGTGGACGACGATCGGTATGCCAAGCTCTTTCGACAGAGTCTTGGCCGCCGTGATCCAGCCGTCGCCACCGATACCGGTGAGCAGTGTGAGGACCCCGTTCCCCGTCAAATCGAGGCTCGAGACCTTTTCGCCGTCTGCACCGAACAGCCAGACATGCGGCAGCCGAGCTCCCGGCCAAGTCGTTGATTGAAAATGCAATTCCGGATCTTTCTCGAAGATCGGTTCAGGCTGGCCGTCAGTCACCACGGCATTCGACTTGTAACGCTGGTTCATCTCGACGCCGTGGGCATCGAACTCGTAGACCTTGTGGGCGATCGCCTCCCGGATTGCCTTGCGTTGATGCTCGGCACCGGCTGTGTCGTCGCAACGCGCGTCCATATTTTGCTGCATCTTCACTGGATCGACGGAATCGAGCAAGCCGAGCGCCCTGAAGATTGGCCCAGTTTCCTCGATCGATTTGTTAGCGCGGGCAACAATCTGCTTGGCGACAGGTGCGCGCTCGGCCTGGTAGCTGTCCAGAAGCCCTATCCCGGCCTGCCCCTTGATCACCATGGCGAGCTTCCAGGCCAGGTTGAAACCGTCCTGGATCGACGTGTTCGAGCCAAGCCCGTTCGACGGTGGATGGCGGTGGGCTGCATCACCCATGCAGAAGACACGGCCGTTCGACATCGTGGTGGCGTACATGTTGTTGACCGTCCAGGTCGAGACCGATTTGATCTTCGGCTCTAGATCCTCAACCCCCACGAGTTCGCGAACGACCTTGGTGGCAAAAGCGTTGTCGACCTCGGGCGCCGGCTGATTGATGTCGTAGCCCCAGACGATGAGCCATTCACTCCACGGCCGCACCATGCGCACGAGCCCCATACCGATGCCGCCGACATCGGCGCCTGGCTGAAGCACCCAGTAGAGAACTGATGGACGGTGGGCGACGTAACGCGAAAGGTCAGCCTCGAACAGGATGTTCATCGAGCCAGCAACGCCCATCTTGCCTTCAAAAGTCAGGCCCGCATGCTCGGCGACCTTGGAATTGCTGCCGTCGGCACCGATCAGGAATTTCGAGCGGATCGTCAGTTCCTTGCCTGTCAATCGGTCGAGACAGGTGGTGGTGACGCCTTCGGCATCCTGCTCGTGACGCAGATATTCGGTTGACATGCGGGACTGGGCGCCGCGCGAACATGCCGTCTTGAAAAGCAGCGGTTCCATGTAGGTCTGCGGGAGATCGTTCATCCGGCCGGGGGACGAGAGAATATGTTCCGCCCGCGAGAGCGGATGGTTGCCCCAGCTTTGCATGCGGCCGATCTCCTCGCCGGCCACGGCGGTGCAGAACACGTTCTGCCCCATCAGATTCTGCTCGGTCGCAAAGAGGTAAGCCTCATCCTCGACATCGCGGCCGAGGTCGCGCAGCACCTCCATCGTGCGTTGGTTGGTGATGTGAGCCCGCGGTGTGTTGGCCAGCCAGCGGTACCTGTTGATCACCAGCGGCTCCAGCCCGTAGGTCGCCAACAGGGCGGCAGTCGCCGAGCCCGCGGGTCCCGTGCCAATGATCAAAACGTCGGTGGTGATGTCAGCCATGCGGCCCTCCCTTTTCAGTCTGTCGGATGGGTCCGCCCCTCAGCAGGCGGCGAACCGGAAAGAGTTCCCAGCCGGTACGGCTGGATATCAGGCCCCAGAGACCCCGGGGCGCGAAAAGCATGGTCAGGATGGCAAGCGCCCCCAGCGCCAGCAGATACCAGGAACCATAACTCGAAAACCTGTTCTGCAGCAGGAAGAAGACGATCAGTCCGATGATCGGCCCTTCGATGGTGCCAATGCCGCCGATCACCACGATGAAAACGACATAGGCCGTCCAATCCGTCAGCGAGAATGCAGCATCGGGAGAAATCCGTGCTTTCTGCAGGTAGACCAGTGCGCCCGCAATCCCGGTCAGGAAGGCCGTCAGCAGATAGACCACGGTCTTCAGCCGCCTCGCATCGACACCAAGTGCGCGCGCCGCCGTCTCGTTGTCCCGCACAGCCGCCAGGCCAAGCCCCTGCTTGCTACGCAGCAGCTTGTAGACAAAGACGATCGTCACGAAAGCCAGCGCCAGTGCAAGCCAATAGGTGAGAGCATCCACGGCGACCGAGGCGCGCATGCCGAACCAATCCTGCAAAACGGACAGGCCGAGCATATCCCGCATAGCGTCTCGCGGCAGGGATGTGCCGGTCCCACCTCCAAGCGCTTTCCACTGCGCAAGCAGCAATCGCCCGACCTCGGCCACGACCCAGGTGCCGATCGCAAAATAGGGGCCGTAGAGCCGGAAGACGAAAAAGGCCGTCGGCAGCGCGACGAGCATGGCGAATACGCCCGCAAGCGGAACGGCCAGGATCGGATCGACGCCCGCCAGAATGACAAGGCCGAAAAGCGCATAGGCACCGCAGCCGACAAAAAGCTGCTGGCCTACGGAGATGAGGCCTGCATAACCGGCAAGCAGGTTCCAGTTCTGAGCCAGCGTCAGCATGGTCAGGATGAAAAACAGGTTCTGCACGACGCTGCGGGATGCCAGGAAGGGCGCCGTCGCAAGTAAAGCGAAGACAAGCAGCCCGAGAATGGCGAATGTACCGGACAGCCGGGTGCGGGTCTCGACCCGCCAGCCAGAGGATGTTTCGATCTCGCTCGTCATCGTTTTAAGATCCGTCGTCGTCATGGTCTCAATCCGCCGCCCTGGGGAAAAGGCCGCGCGGCCGGAAGACGAGCACAAGCAGAAAGGCGATATGCCCCGCCAGGATCTGCCACTCCGGATTGATCGCCGAGCCGACCGTTTGCGCGACCCCCAGAATGACCCCGCCGGCAAGCGTGCCCCACAGCGAACCGAGACCACCGATAATGACGGCTTCGAAGGCATAGATCAGCCGAGCCGGTCCGGCGGTCGGATCGAAATTGGCCCGCATGCCGAGATAAAGCGCCGCGATCGTTACGATCACCATCGCTAAACCGGTCGCCATGGCGAAGATGCCGTTCGGCCGGATTCCCATCAGGCTCGCGGTGACCACGTCATCCGACGTCGCCCGGAATGCCTGCCCCAGCGCCGTACGGTAGATGAGCTGGTTGAGGGCGACGATCACCAGAACAGCCGAGGCAAAAGTGATCAGCGGCATCATGCCGGCATTGATGCCAGCAACTTGTATCGATGCGGTTTCCAGCGCACCGGCGGATATGCGCCGGCTGTCCGTCGTGAACCCCTCCAGCAGGCCGTTCTGGATGACGATCGACAGGCCGAACGTCACGAGCAGAGGCGGCAGTATGTCCTTGCCGAGCGTCCGGTTGAGCAGCTGATACTGCAGCAACCAGCCAACGGCGAACATCAGCGGCGCGGCAATCGCTGCTGCAACGAATGGGTTGAGCCCCAGTGAGGAAACCAGAAGCAGGATCAGGAAGGCGGCCAGCACGATCAGGTCGCCATGCGCGAGATTGACGAGACGCATGATGCCGAAAACGAGACTGAGGCCCGCCGCAAAAAGCGCATAAAGACCGCCGAGCAGTGCGCCCTGAAGGAGCGTATCAAGGCAGTTCATGCGGTTTCGCTCCAAAATAGGCGTCGTGGATACGACTGCGATCCAGATCTGCCGGCCGGCCCGTCAAGGTGATCCGGCCTTCCATCATGCAATAGAGGCGGTCGGCGACCTTGAGAGTCTGGGCGATGTCCTGTTCGACGACGACGATCGCGGCACCGGCTGCGCGGATTTTCGAAAAGGCGGCGTAAATATCCTTGATGACAACAGGCGCAAGACCGAGGCTGAGTTCGTCGCAGAGAAGGATTTCCGGGTTGGACATCAAGGCTCGCCCGATCGCCACCATCTGCTGCTGGCCGCCGGAAAGGGCCGGTGCCGGGTTTTTCCGCCGCTCCTTCAGGATCGGAAACAGCGCATAGATGCTTTCGAGCGTCCACGGTCCCCTGCCCTTGCGGCCGTAACTGCCGATAAGCAGGTTTTCTTCGACGGTCAGCGACGGAAAGAGCTTTCGCCCTTCAGGGACCAGAGCGATGCCCCGCCGCAGGACGTCTGGCGCGGCAAGCTGACCAATGGGTTCGCCGCGATGCAGGATCATCTCGGGGCGGCCGGCGATCACGCCGGCGATCGACCGCATCAAGGTAGATTTTCCGGCACCGTTGGCACCGATCACGGCAATCGTCTCGCCGGCCTCCAGGCGGATGTCGATGCCAAACAGCGCTTGGAAGTCACCGTAGAAAGCCGTCAGGCCATGTATTTCAATGAGGTTTGCCATCAGGCTTCCATCCCCAGATAGATCTCGCGCACCTCGTTCGAAGCCATGATCGTGTCCGGCGCTCCGATCCCGATGGCCCGACCGAAATTGAGCACCAGGATACGTTCCGCCACCGCCGTCAGCGCATGCAATACATGTTCGATCCAGATGATCGTCATCCCACGCTGATGGACCCGCTTGATCGTAGCGACCAGTTGATGGCACTCACCTTCCGTCAGGCCGCCGGCGATCTCGTCGAGCAGCAGAAGCTTCGGCTGGGTAGCTAGCGCTCTTGCCAGTTCGAGACGCTTGCGCTCCAGAAGCGTCAACGATCCTGCTGGCATGTTCGCCTTTCCGATAAGCCCCGTCTCGACCAGGATGTCGGCACAGGCATCCGCCACATGGCGCTCGGCGGTCTGAGTGCCGAAGGCACCCGCGACAAGCAGGTTTTCATATACGCTCAAACGTTCAAAGGGCTGCGGAATCTGGAATGTACGCCCCATGCCCGCAAGACAGCGCTGCATCGGCGGCATATGGGTGACGTCGCGTCCGTCGAAGCTGATCGAGCCGCTTGCGACCGGCAGGTTGCCGTTGATCAGGTTGAACAGGGTCGACTTGCCGGCGCCGTTCGGCCCGATCACGCCCAGCGCTTCGCCCTGCTCCACCGCAAAGCCGATGTTTTCCGCGACGACAAGCGCGCCGAAGGATTTCGAGACACCGTTGAGTTCCAGTATGGGCATCGGCTTTCCTCTGCTGAAGCCTCCCGGCCGCAAGGCCGGGAGGCATTATCTCACGCCAGCGCTTCGAGCTTGCCGCCGAGCGGGACGTTCGGCGCAAGGCCGTTTTCGACAACCACAAGGTCGTAGCCGCCACCTGACTTCAGGCGCCATTGGCCGCCGACCAGAGGTGTCTTGGCGATATTCTTGCGGGCAAAAGGCGGAAGTTTCTCGTTGCCCCAGGCGATCGGCCCGACCAGCGTATCGAGCTTGGTAGCACCGATCGCCTTCGCTACAGCCTCGCCATCGGCGGGATCGCCGGCTCGTTTCATGACATCGACGGCGATCTCGAACATGGCGTGCGCAAAACCGATAGGCTGCGTCCAGGGACGGCCGGTCGTCTTGGTGAACGCATCCGCCACCGCGGCAGCGGTTTCGCCGGTCAGCGAGGACTTGAACGGGTGGCTCGGCGTCCACCACACTTCCGTCGAGAGATTGTGTCCGGCATTGCCGAGTGCCTCGACCGTCTGCGGGAAGAGGAGTGCCTTGCCGATCGAAGCTATCTTCGGTTTCAGCCCCTGCTGCTTGGCCTGGTTCCAGAACGTGGTGAGATCCGGTGGGATCATCACGCCCGTCAGGATCTCACTGCCTGCCTTCTTGAACGCGTTGATCTGCGAAGAGAAATCATCTGTCAGGTTCTGGTAGCGGCCGGTATCGGTGAGGCCGTATCCGAGCTTTTCGAGAACCGGCGGGAAACCGACGACCTTGTCGCCCCAGGCATTGCCGTCGCCGTCATTCGGGAACAGGCCACCGACCTTCTTGTTGGTCTCGATCTGGCCCCACATGCCGGTAAAGACGGCGATGATGTCTTCCAGTCCCCAGAAGAAGTGGTAGGCATAATCGAACGGTTTCCACGATGCCGGATCGCCCGGATTGCCCTGCTGGCCAATGAACCATGGCTGCCATGGCGCAACCGTGGAAATGCAGGGCATTTCCTCGGCTTCGCAGGTTGTCGAGACCGGATTGGTCGTCTCCGGCGTCGACGATACGAGCATCAGGTTGATCTCGTCATCGACGATCAGCTCCTTGGCAACTTCGGCGGCGCGGTTGGGGTTGGACTGGCTATCTTTCACCACGACCTCGTAGTTGAGGCCCATCCGCTTGGTGGTGGCGAGAAAGGCGTCGATGACGAACTTGTCCGCTTCGCCGAATGCCGCCATCGGACCGGTGCGCGGGCTGACATAACCGAGCTTGATCGCCGCCTTCTGGGCAATCGCTGGTGCAGCCAGGCCGGATGCAGCAAGTGCAGCGCCCCCGGCGGCCGTCGTCTTCAAAAATCTGCGTCTTGTAAAAATGCCTTCAGTCATCGTCTCTCCTCCCAAAGAGCGCGCCATAAGGCGCGCGATGAAATGTCATCCTGCCGGTCGCTGGCCCTGCCATACGTCCTGCAGGAGTTGCCTGATCGAATCCCGATCGATGGGACGCGGATTCCAATATGGGTTCTCGACCGCGATCCCGGCGGCACGATCCAGGTCCTCCTCGCGCAGTCCGAACTGCTTCAGCGACAACGGCGCACCGATCGCCCTGGCGAAATCCCAGAGCCCGCCGCCGAGCGAGCCTCCGAAGATCGCGGCTGCAGCCGCAAGCTCCGGTGCTGCAGCGGCAGCATTGAAGGCCGCAGTATGCGGCAGCATCACAGCATGCGTTTCGGCATGCGGCAGATCGAACGAACCGCCAAGCGTGTGGCAGATCTTGTGGTGCAACGCCATGCCGACGGTACCGAGCACCGAACCGCAGAGCCAAGCGCCATAAAGCGCGTCACCGCGTGCATCCGCGTCTTCCGGGCTTTCGGCGATGACCGGCAGGCTTCGCTTGAAGGCTGAAAGACCTTCCAATGCCATCAGCGACGAAATCGGGTTACGGTCACGCGCATAAAGCGCCTCGATGGCATGGGCCATGGCATTCAGACCGCTGGTCACGCTCAGAGACACGGGCAGGCCATAGGTCATTGTCGGATCGTAGATCACGATCTCCGGGAGGATTTTCGCATCGCGCACCGTCGTCTTCCGGCCGGCCTCGGTCTGACCGAGAATAGGGGTTACCTCCGATCCGGCATAGGTTGTGGGCACGACGATCTGCGGAAGATCCGTGCGATAGGCGATCGCCTTTCCGAGCCCGATCGTCGATCCCCCGCCGAGCGACACGACGCAGTCCGCACGCATGTCGGCTGCCACCTTCATCGCGGTCTCGGTCACATCGACCGGCGTATGCATGACGGCCCCGGCAAAGACGCCGCAGGCGAGCGGACCGATTTCTACAGCCAACGCTTCTGCATCGGCCCGCTGGTGCGGTGTCGAAAGGACCAGAGCACGCCTGCATCCGGCCTTGCCGATCCACTCGGCTACCGAGTTCCTGCTGCCCGCACCAAAGACGATCTGCGCCGGACTGCCGGCATAGGAAAATCTGCGGATCATCTGGCGGCCCTCCCCGGCTTGGCCCGAACCATGACGAACGTGAGATCGACGGTTTTCATGCGCCGCCCCTCGTTGTCCTTGACCTCGAAACATTTGACGAGTTCCGGCCGGACACCAAACAGAGCGTCTTCCGAGAGAAGCGGATCGCCGGCGTCATAGATATGCGTGGTGATGGTTTCAAAGCCCGGTGCCCGAACAACAAAATGGAGATGCGCCGGCCGGTGCAACGGATAGCCGGCCTCGGCAAGCAATCGCCCGACCGGGCCGTCGTTCGGCACGCCATAGCCTGACGGCATCACCGAGCGGTAGTGGAACCGTCCATCAACGTCGGTCCGAAAGAGACCGCGCAGATTATGTTCGGGTTGCCGGTCCGGCTGCTGATTCTCGTAGAAACCTTCCGCATTGGCCTGCCAGGTCAAGACCGCCGCGCCGGTGACGGGTTTTCCGTCGAGATCGACCACCTGTCCGCGCACGCTCAACGCTTCGCCGATGCCGTCCAGTGAAATGGAGGTGCCATTGACACGCTCCGGAGCATCTGCCCGAAAGAAAGGGCCACGAATGGTATTGGGGGTTGCCCCTTTGGGCCGTCGTGAGTTGATCTCTTCGACCAGCGCGGAAGCGCCGATGAGATCGGACAGCAGTACCCACTCCTGTCGCTTTTCGTCGGATGCATGGCCGACCTCGGTCAGAAAGGCGAGCAGCTTGCGCCACTCCTCCTGGGTCGGACGGTGTTGTTTGATAAGATCATGTACATGGGTGACGGCTGCGACGATCAGCGCCGCAAATTTCCGATCCTTGCCCGAAGAAAAGCGCTCAGCAAATGCTTCCGAAGATGTCGCTTCGCTGAATATGAGCGCCTTGGCCTGCTCCGCCATGCTTCTCCTCCCAAGTCCGCTGTGCCGGTGGAATCATAATAACAGCTGGGGACGGACGGATTGATGATTTTTTTCAGGTTAGATATAACCGATTGTTATGAAAATAGATGAACGCCACCTGATCCAGCTCGCTGCCGTCGTCAAGACGGGCGGCGTGACGGAGGGCGCGGCCCTGCTGGGGCTGGCTCAACCCGCCGTCTCGCGCACCCTTTCCAGCTTGGAAAAGCGCGTCGGCGAGCCGTTGTTCATCAAGGGTCGCAGACCACTGCAACCAACCTCCTTAGGCTTAGCGCTCGCCGAGCACGGTTTCGTCATGCTCGCGGCCTCCCGAAAGGCTTCCGACCTTCTGGAAAGCTTTCGCTTGGGCAAGAGCGGTGTCGTTCGGCTCGGCGGCACGCCCTTCTTCATGGATGCGCTCATCGCCGGCCTTTGCGCGGAATTTCAGGCGAGCCGCCCGGACGTGCGCATCGAGCAGAGCTATGGATATTTTCCCGACCTGCGGGCTGCGCTGAAGGCTGACCAGATCGACCTCGCGATCTGCCCCATCGATATCCTCGAAGAGGGTTCCGGGTTAGAATTCCAAGAGATCCTGCCGGGCCGCAACGTCGTCGCCTGTCGGGTAACGCACCCCCTCCTCCTAAAGCGCCGACCGCAGCCGAGCCAACTGCTCGACTACCCCTGGGTCGCTCCGCCGCCGGGCAGCCCCTTGCTGACGGATCTGCGCGCGTTGCTTCTTTCCTTCGGTGCAACCGAGATCAAGATACGCTATTCCGGCGGCTCGCTAATGGGAGTGATCAACTACATGAAAACCGCGGATGCGCTGACAGTCATGCCCCACAGCGTCGTTTTTGCCCAACGCAAGGAGAAGACGATCACGGCTCTTCCGATCAGCATTCCTCATCCGGAACGAGCCTTGGCGATCCTGAAGCGCATAGACGCCACGCATTCTGCGGCCATTGACGAATTCAGCACCTTCATCCGCTCCGGTTTTCAGAACTTGCGGCAATTAATCAAGCGTCACGAAGAGGCGGTGATTTGGGGCGTCTAACCGACCTCCGCTGCGCATGGTAGGGTGAGGTGATGCGTCACCATCGGATCGGCCGTCCACTTAGCGCAAGATGTCACCGGTGCGAGGATTGGGCGGCTGAGCGTTCAACCGGATGGATCAATTCGACATACGGTCCGATGCTTTCAAATGCCGCGTGGATATCCTCATGCTCAAGAGATAGCAGCAGGTTTCGCCGGTCATAGGATTCTTCCGTTTCGGCCACATCGCCCCAAACGGTTCTCGCGAGTGCCACTCCCTCGTGAATGGCAAAGCCTGACTCGAACAGGACGAAGCCTCCCGCATCCTCCAGCACTCTCAAGTAGAGCTTCTTCTCATAAAATTCCCGCGATCTGCTGATATCGCGAACGAAAGGGATTGGATTCACAAACCGCATAGAACTATTACCACTCATTGCATCTGTTTCGAATGAAGTTAAAAGCCAAGGCGATTTGGTGACGCCAGGCTCTCCCGTTTACCGATCGGATGTTGCCTCCTCTTCGCCCTCATCCTTAGACGTCTCTGCCGCATTTTGCAGAAAATGCCTGCCCAGCAGGCCCGCATCCTCAAGCGCCTCCAAGTTCGGCAGGTCCCGCAATGTCTCCACGCCGAAGGCCGAGAGAAAGTGCGGCGTCGTCACATAGGTGTACGACGCCCTCGCGTCGGGCTGCGCGGCCCCGAGCCGATGAAACCCGAGGATGCAAATTGCCGATAACGTCACGGCTCACTTCCTTGCCAAAGATCTTCGAGAGCTCGCCGCGGGTCACCGGCTGGAAATATCCCACCGCCATTAACGCCATCGCCTCGAACTCGGAGAGCGCCGCCGCCCCTCCCCTTGTCGGCGCCGAAGACGCGCGGATCGTCTCGGCGAACCGCGGCCGGGGTTCGGTGCTGCCAGCCACCGGCCACCGACACCAGTTCGTAGGGTCGGGCGCACAGTTCCTCAATGAGGTCGTCGATCAGCAGATCGATGCTGCAGTCTTTTCCCACCACCCGCGCCAGCGTCTCGCGAGTGACGGGTCGGCGGAGGCAAAGATCACCGCCTCGACCCGCATCATCCATTCCTGCCAGCGCATCTCCGGATGCAGGTCTTCAAGCTCGCGATCGTACAAGAGTTCTTGCTGTCGTCTTTTCGTCTGTCCCCGCCTGATTTTGGCAGCGCTCGCTCCCGCCATAGTCACAACCCGAATATCCGGAAGGAGGACCGGCCGGACAGCTCGCGCACCGCCTCGAAGCTCTCCAGGCGCTCGGACAGCCGGTTCGCGGCCCAGCGTGACAGATCACTGCCCGGCGCAGAGGCCGGCACTGCATCTTCGGTCAGCAGCTTGTGGATCACCGGCTCGGCGCCTTTGGTTCGGACTTCGGCACCACCGCCCGGCAGCCGCCTCGCGCGGCGATCAATCTCTGCTGCGGACCGAAGTGCCACGTCCACGCCATCGACGAGCGCCAGGCAGATAGCTTTTGGGTAAGCCGGTTCGCCCGGCCGAACGCGGCCTCTGCCGCCGATGGTGCGGAAAGCCGGACCAAAACGCTCAGGCAGCAGCGGCGGCACGGATTTTTGCCATTTCAACTTGTGCGCCAACACCCTCTCTGCGAGGCCCGCCGCCATCACCTCGGCGTCCGAGCGAACGGCAAAGATCGCCGTTAACAGGTCCGCCACTGCGAAGGATGCTGCTCGCCCGGACTGATTTGCAGAATCGAACCCGCACGAAAGTGCTATCGATCATCAGCCATTCCGGGGTTGCTTCCCCCGCAAGGCGGCCAGCATGTCGTCGAGAAAGTCCATCTCGATCTTGTGTAGCACCGTTGCCTGACCGAACAGTACCTCTAAGCCGCTCCGTCATATCGCTTCAGCAAACACCCGGACGCGCCATACACAGCAGCGCGACAGACAGTTATTGGGGCGAGGACCATCTTGCTACGCGTCCCGCCCGGAACAAACCTTTGATGCGATCCCTGATGCGATCCCGCTGGGCGCCCCGAAGTGTCGCGATTAATCGCGGAACTCCCACAATCAGCTTTGCCTTACGATGGATCTGGTAAACATGCGGATATGGCTGGACGATGCTGACTATTTTTCAGCCTGCCACAGGTCACAACGATGAGCGGCGCGATACTCGTCTTCGCTGATGACCTTCGTAACGCCGTCTTCCAGAAGCGCCAGACGCTGGGGTCTTTCCACGGTAAATCGAGGCCATTCAGACGGCATTCCTTTGGGATCCGCGAGCGCCGAAAAAAAACGACGCATCACCTCGGCGAGTTTCAATTGCCGGGTCGTCAAGCCCGCAGGCACCATGCTTTCTCCCCACAGATAGGGAAGCTCCGAACTATGGCCGCTTCCTACGGCGAAGGACCGCGGCACGGAGGCATAGGACCGCAACGGCGCCGTCTCGTCCCTGAACTCGTAAGCATATGTTGAGGTCCAGCGGGCAAGTGCCGTGACGAGCTTCGTTGTCGGGCAGGTAGAGCCTCGGTCGGTGCTATAATCGGCCAGCGCGGCTCCGGGGGCGGTCTTCTCGGTCGCCGAATATGCGGCGAGGATTTTTTCCGCTCTGTCGCCCTCGTTTTTGCGGACTTCGGCGCGATACTGGGCCTGACTGACCGGTTGATCCTTCAGATCGTTGGCCTCATAGACGAATATGCGCGCTTCGTTTCGCGTATTACCCACGATGACCGGAACCCGGTTGAATTCTCCGGTCTCGAATGCCTCCAGAGGCGGTTTCGGCATGGCATAGCCGCCGGAAACCGTTGGGAGAGGCAGAGCGGACTTTTCCTGAGCGTCCAGGATTTCATCGGGGCTCTTGCTGCGAAGGCAGGCAAGCCGGCTTGCCTTGTCCGCACAACCAATTGCGGCTGCGAATTTCTCCCCGCTTTCCACGGCCTTTTCGTTCGACATGCTCGGGCAGTCGCGTCCACTTTCTATGATCGCTCCATGAAACAGGCCTTTCGCCTGCGGCGACGCGACGATGAAGCATACACCTCGGGCTCCACCCGATTGTCCTGCAACCACAACCCTTTCCGGATTGCCTCCGAAAGCGGCGATGTTCTTCTTGACCCATTTGAGAGCCTCGATCTTGTCGAGATCCCCGAAGTTCCCGCTGCTCGTGCCATCCTGTGATTCCGCATTCAGTTCCGCAAGCGCGAGATAACCGAGAGCTCCCAGCCTGTAGTTCGCGGTTACAACGATATTCCCGCGCCTTGCCATCTCCTTCGGGTCCCAGTCGGTCTTGGCGCCATTGCGCGATCCACCGCCATGATATCCCACGATGACGGGTAGATTGCCCGCATCTCCCTACGGCCGGTAGATGGTAAGGGTCAAGCAATCCTCGGTCCAGCTTGCCCCTTTGTCCGGACGCCAGAACACCGCGTGCTGGACGCACTCGTTGCCGGGGGCATCTGCGACGAAGGGCTGCTTGAACGGCTCCGCCTCCCGAGGCGGAGCGAAGCGCAAATCACCGACCGGCGGTCGGGCATAGGGTATACCCTGATAGACAAGCAGATCGCCCTGCTCCTGTCCGACGACTTCGCCAACAGGCGCGGAAACCGGTTGAGTGATGGCATGCGCGGCGGGTGCGATGAATGATAGCAGCATGACGCCGATCATCGCGGGGCGATGTGCAAACAACATTCGTATTACTCCTGATCTAAGGTCCTCAGTTTATTTCTGGAGCCTTTGGCGCAAGTCAGTTCGTGCCCTTGCGTTCGATATGGTCGCTGACCAGACCGGCAATGCCCTTCGCGATACCCTCTTCGGCACAACCCGGCTTCAGCCGCGAACCCAGAACCTGGAACGTCTGATGTTCGAACGACTGGTCGTCCGGAATATAGCCGGAATTGGCGCGACCGTTCGCCAGGGTGATCAACATGGTTTTCGAAAGGGGCGATATCTGCTTGGTGCGTTGGCCGATACGGCTATAGATCTCGGCGTTGACGGTCGAGAGCACGATATCGCCGATGCCAACGGCCCCTAGCCGGATATCGACATCCTTGCCGTCCTCGTACTGACCAGCCGCTCCTTCGCGCACTTTGTCGAGCCGCGTCCGGCCGGGGCAGGTCAGCGTCGCTTGCGCCGCCCAGATTTCCGGCGATGCCATCCATCCATCCGTATGCGACATGACGCGGATGACCTCTTCTCCGAGTATAACCCCGAGGGCCTGGATATAATCGGCAAGCTGACGCGCCCTTTTCGGATCGAGCGGGCCGTCCGCTACCTGCTTGTTGCGCAATGGCGCCTCAATATCTTCCCGGCTCATCTCGTAGCCGGAGATCGGCAATCCCGTTTTCGATGCGAGCGTGTTGGTACCGGTTCTGAGCCAGCGCGGATTTTGATCACCGGATGCCCCCTGGGTGAATATCGCCACGACATCGTCGCTGAAATTGCGCTCGATATAGCGGCTCGTGGCGGCGGCGAAATCTCCGCTGACAAAACCCGAGAGGTAGCCGTTCACAGGATGCATCGCGTAGTTGACATAGGTCGCGATCGGCTCGCCGCTCGGCTTGATGACGGAAAGGACACTTACGGTCTTGTCGGAATAGGCATTGAAATTCGCTGCCTGCGTCCACAGATGCGTCTGCGGATTGATCGCGTCGCGATTGACGTTGAGATAAGCTTCTCCCGTGGAATAGCCGACCTTTGCCGGCTGCAATGCGGAAACGGCCTTCTTCACCGCATCGACCGCAACATTCGATACAAAATCGCTGCCATAGCGCGGCTGGCCGGGCGCCGTGGTCGCGTTGGCCGGCCAATCGCTATGGGTATGGGTGGATGACAGGACAACGTTTTGAAGCGGAATGCCGAGCGTTTCGCCGATGCGTTTGCTGGCCTCGGCCCAGACTTCCTCGTTGATACCGCCGAGATCAGCACCGATGAGCGCCATCTTCGTCTTGCCGTTGTCGACGACGATCGCCCGGAGATAAAGCTTCTCGTGATCGTATTCGTTCATTGCCGGATAGGTCGGGTTCGCCGGCGGTGTAATCTCTATGCGCGCAGCCCCCGCACGCAGCGTGCCCGTTGCACTCTGCGCCGCGGCAGGGACCGCCGCCAGGGCGGATACGCTCGATGCGATTGCGAGGCTAATAACTGTCTTTTTCATGCTTTTCTCCGATGGAATAAATGAAAAGAAATGCAGGAGCCGGTTCTTGTGGCGCGCCGGCTGGACATCCGGTGACATCGCGTAAAGGTTAGCCACTCTTCCGGCGACGGCACCGCCGGAAGTTTGTCACTCATCAGGAATGGGACCGAGATGCGGGCTACATCACGCCGGCGGCCTTGAGCAGCGGCAGGTCGTGATTGAACCGGACTTCGCTCTTGTTGTCGAAGATCATCGTCGCACCCTTGTCGGCGGCATAAGCCGGCCATTCGGGCAGGCCCGGATGGTTCGGATTGCCGGACTTTGCGAAATTGATCCACGCCTGGCTCATCTTGTCTTGCAAGGCGGCAGCCTCGGGTCCGCCGCCTGTCGCTTGCGAAACAAGTTCGGCATTGGCGAAGACATAGGGAATTTCCGAGCAATGCCATGCACCGCCGATACCGCCCATGGCGGGCGATTCACGCGTGAACACGTATGAATAGACAGGCGCGCCACCCTGCTTGGCCTTGAGCTGGATGTTCTTCAGCGTGCCGGGCCGACCGGTGAGATCGACATAGGCGGCATCGGCCAGTTTCTTGTCGGGATAGGCTTCGACGAAAGCCTTGCCGACGGCATCAGCCTTGTCGCCGAAGCGTTCCTTCAGCTTGGCGCTGGTCTTTTCGGCGGTCCACTTGTTCTTGTTGTCGGCGAAAAGAACGGCCGGGTTGAAGCGGGTGACGGTTTCCTGCTCGTTCAGCACGGTACCGATCAGCAGCGGAATGTCCTTTGCCTGGTCGACCCATCCATCACCGACCGGATCGCGCGGAAGGTAGGAGCCGTCCACGACCGGTGCCCAGCGCGGGTTCGGATCACCCTCCTTCTTCGCATCCTCCAGCGCCTTCGTACCGGCCTCGATCAGTGTCGCAACCGGCAAAGTCTTCAGCTGTGCGACCTGGGAGGTCTCGAGGCCAAGGTTCTTCAGGGTCAGTTGGGCGATGCGTTGCGCGGATTTCTGGTTGGTCGTTGGAGTCGTAGTCGCACCGCTCTGGACGATCGCCTTGCTGAACAGGCCTTTTGCCGCTGGCAGGCCCATAAGCGTTCGTACCTTGCTGCCGCCGCCCGACTGGCCGAAGATCGTCACATTGCCCGGATCGCCACCGAAGGCCTCGGCATTGTCCTTCACCCACTGCAGTGCCGCGACGAGGTCGGCGATGCTGGCGTTACCGGATTCCTTGTATTCAGGCCCGTAGGCGGAAAGATCGAGGAAACCGAGCGCGTTCAGGCGATGATTGAGGGTGATGACCACAACGTCGCCCTTGCGCGCCAGGTTTTCGCCGTCATAGGCGACCTGTTCGATCGAGGAACCGTTGGTGTAGCCGCCACCATGCAGCCAGACCATGACGGGCCGCTTCTTTCCGTCCTTCAGGCCTGGCGTCCAGAGATTGAGGGACAGGCAATTTTCGCTGGTCGGCAAATAGCGGTGCGGATTGAACAGCTCATCACCTGCGACCGATTTCATCGCCGGGATCGGGCATGTTTCTCCAAACGCCACTGCAGGCCGCACGCCCTCCCATGACGTTACCGGTTTCGGCGGCATGAAACGCTCGGCAGTCGCATATTGCACGCCGAGATAACTGTAGACCCCGTTGCGTTCGGCTCCGACAACTTCACCGGCCCTGGTATCGACAACGGCGGCATCGGCCCCGGACGTGTACGAGGCCGCGTAGGCCACCAAGTCAGTTCCCACACTCGCGAGCAGGATGGCCGAGGTCAATGCGAGGCAGCGCGTCGTTTTACCAGTGGCGAAATAAAGGTCTTTAGATGTAAGCGTTCGTTTGTAATTCATCTGGTACTCCTCCAATCCGTGACGACATTCGGGCGTAAGAAATCGTCTTGCGCTAAATTGGTAAACCCAGCAGCTTCCTCCAAAGCCGCGGGATGCCTCCTATTGGGAGGACCTCGGTAAAGTCGAACATAATCGACTTAAGTCAATGCTCGCAAACGGCATAACTGATAGAGCAAATGTGAATGTCAAATCAGAGCGCATAGACGATCGGTGACCGCTACGCACAGGTCCGCGGCAATATTCGGCTGGCGCTTTCCGCTGGGTGCCGCGCGGCTTGAAGCAGCTCCTGTGCGTTCGGGATTGCCGATGCTCGATGTCGGCCGCGGTACGGGCCATCTTCACCCGTCAACTCGCCTCCGGTGCGCCCAGCAGGGCATAATGCAGCCGGCTACTTCTTGCGTCTCCGTTCGCGACGGCAAGGCAGAGCACCGGCCTGTCGCTGATGGAGGTGCGCTCGGTGTGGTGGCCGCAACAGCGGCGCGCTCGTCCGATCACCCCACTTTCTGTCGTGCGGCGAGCCGCGCTCTTGCTCTGGGCGGCATCCTTGCCATCGTGGAATATGTACGAGACGAATGCTCACCGGCCGCGAGCACTGTGATAGTCTTTCTCGATCGATCGCAGACGGCGTGTTTATTCCCGTCCCGATTACGCAGCCCAGCTTGCGTATCCATCCGAGGAAGGCCGCGGGATTTTGCTCATCGCGCATGGTAAGATCGATGAATGGATATCGACGAGGACAAGATCGACGATGCGGTTCTTGCGCTGTTGTGGCTAACGCTCCACGACGAGTGCTGCGCCTGGAAAGGCTTTGACTGGGCAACGACAGATAGGCTCCACAAGAAGGGTTTGATCGGCGATCCGGTCAACAAGTCGAAGTCGCTCATTCTGACGGATGAAGGCCTGCGGCAGTCGGAGGAGCTATTCCGACAGCTGTTTACGCGGCAGCCAGGGTAGATGGGGATCTTTGCGCCTTCCACTTCCAAGGCAGCAATTCATGCAGGCGGGAGACGGGAGTGTCTGCGATACGTGCGAGCACGTCGGCGAGCCAGGCCTTGGGATCGATTTCGTTCAGACGCGCAGTCGTGAGCAGGGTTAGCATGACTGCCGCGCGGTCCGCACCGCGTTCGGAACCGGCGAATGTCCAGTTTCGGCGCCCCAGGGCAATTCCGCGCAAGGCTCTTTCCGCCGCGTTATTCGTCATGCAGATTCTGCCATCGTCGACGTATCGGGCGAAGTCGGCCCAGCGCGACAGCATGTAATTGATAGGTTCGATCACGGGTGAGGACCGCGACAGGCTCTCTCGTTCCCGGCGCAGCCACTCTTCCATGTCGACGAGCAGCGGCTTGCTTTTTTCCTGACGCACGGCGAGCCGCTCATCGGCGCTCCATCCGTTGATGTCACGCTCAATGTCAAAAAGGGCGTCGATCCGCTTCACCGCCTCCAGCGCAGTTGCCGAGATAGGTTTTGCACCTTTGCCCCGACGGGCGTTTCGAGAGACATCGGCAAGTTCGAAGAACTTTCGGCGCGCATGGGCAAAGCAGAAGGCAGGCGTCACCGGCACCTGTTTCGTCGTCCAATCGAACAAGGGATTGAAGCCGTTATAGCAATCGGCCTGCAGAATGCCTTCGAATTCGGCCAGGTGTTTTTGCGGATGTTCGCCGCGCCGGTCGCTGGAGGCGTAAAAGACCGCCGCGGGCGGCGCGGGACCTGCGAAGGGCTTGTCGTCGCGCACATATGTCCATATGCGGCCCGTCGTGCATTGTCCTTTGGCCAGGATCGGTATCGTCGTGTCGTCGCCGTGAAGCCGCTCGGCCTCGAACACGTGGCTTTCGACCAAATCGAAGAGCGGCTTGACGGCGGCGCTGACATGGCCGACCTGATCGGCCAGCGTCTGGGTCGACAGATCGATCCCCTCGCATTTGAAGCGTCGGCCCTGCCTGTTCAGCGGCTGGTGCTGGGCGAACTTGTCGAACATGATCGCCGCCAGCAGGTTGGGGCCGAGGAAGCCCCGCGGCGTGGTGTAGAACGGCGCCGGCGCCTGGCTGATCGCCTCGCAATCACGGCAAGTGAACTTCTCTCGCACCGTTTCGATCACCTTGAAGCGGCGGGGGATCTCCTCCAATGTCTCGGTAATGTCCTCACCAAGCTTCGACAGCCGCGAGCTGCCACAGCCGTTGCAAACCGTGGGGGCATCTATGACGACGCGTTCGCGCTCGATATTATCCGGCCAGGGCTTGCGTACCGGTCGCTTGCGCGTGAAGGCACGTACGGTCTGGGCTTTCGCCGCAGCAGCTTCAGCCGCCAGTTCATCCTCGGTCGCCGCAGCCACCAGTTCCTCGAGTTGCAATTCAAGCTGGTCGATAAGCCGCTGGGTGCGCTCACGGCGCGGGCCGTATTGTTCACGTTCCAGTTTTCCGATCTGCAGTTGCAGATACGCGATCAAAGCTTCGGTGCTGGAGAGCCTGGCTTGGGCATTCGCCGCTTCGGCGACGGCGGCATCCCGCTCGGCCTCGCTGCGCAACCGCGCTTCACGTTCAGCCAGCAGCGCCGCCTGGGCGCTGGCAAGGTCCGAAGGAAGGGAGAACGGTGCCGTCGTCATGGTGATAGTGAATCAGACCTGGCGGCAAATTCAATCGCAAAATGCACTCAAACCCGCGTCGGGCGCCATGTTTCTTGCGGGTTGCGCCAGTCTATCCCGGAAAGCAAATAAGATAGCTGCGCCGGCGAAATCGCAACCGCGCCGCCCTCCACATTCGGCCAAATGAACCGACCTTTCTCCAGCCGTCGGGTAAACAGACAAGCGCCCAATCCATCGTGCCAAATGATCTTCAAAATATCCGATCTGCGACCCCGGAAGACGAACAGGTGGCCTGACAATGGCTCATGCTTCAAGACTTCCTGTACCCGTAGCGCCAACGAAGGAAAGCCGCACCGCATGTCGGTATGGCCCGTCGCCAGCCACACCTTGACCCCTGATCCCATTGGAAATGGGTTCATCTCAGCGTCTCCAGACCACGCATGATCCGCAGCAACGCCTCAACGTCGACATCCCGATCTACGATGATACGCCTGCCGTTCGCGCTCATGACTTCCATGCGACCGCAGTTCGTTGCGAGGGGCTGCACGGGCGTAGTCGATGCGGGCTCGGCTGTTGCGACACTGGGCTCCGGTACGATCAGTGCCGGTACGAAGCCATCCGCTGAAGTCCCGGAAAGCTTTCCTTCACGCGCGGCCCTGCGCCACCCGTTCAACTGCCAGCGCGTGATCCCGTGACGCGCTGCCGTTGCGGTGACCTGGCGCAGACCGCTATAACTTTCCGCCACGATCGCCAGCTTCGCCTCATCCGTGAATCGCCGACGTCGACCCCTCTCGACAATCTCCATCCGGCTGACCAGACCCGGGCGGTCATCCATAATGTCCATGGTTAAAGCACCGTCTATATTGCCGTCTATATAGACAGACCATCCACGGCATCACTCACAAGCACAATGCGGCCTTCTTCGGAGGCGTACCAGCTTGCTGCCATTCGCGGTTTTGGAATTTTGAGGAACTGAGGGAACCCGCCATGTTTCCGCTCAGCGTCTCGGAATTTGTAGGCTTGGTCCTGTCATCTCGCACGCGTAAGATTGTCGAGAAAATGAGCAAGACCGAAG
This sequence comes from Agrobacterium vitis, assembly GCF_013337045.2. Classification (NCBI taxonomy): domain Bacteria; kingdom Pseudomonadati; phylum Pseudomonadota; class Alphaproteobacteria; order Hyphomicrobiales; family Rhizobiaceae; genus Gillisella; species Gillisella vitis. Next base: position 33,984 of record NZ_CP118261.1, on the reverse strand, counting down.
CGAATGTTCGGCAGGGAAGCGTCGGTAGGGACCGACGCAGAAGGGAAAGTGCACTTCGGCCGCGTCTTTCACGCGTTCTTAGTGAGGCGTGTTTGACCGTAGATGCGAAACGATCTTTCCCCGAACGCCCAGATGGGCCGCGGCGAGTTGCCCACTGAGCCAGTCCTGTCGCTCCAGCGGTTCAAGAGCTTTCTACATTTCGAACAACGTCGAAAACACGACAGGCAAGATCCCCTGTCCCATTCAAGAACGGAACGCTGCCGGGAAAGTCGTCCACGCTCCTCCCAGATCGGATCGTGAATTTCGAGAAGCTATCGCCTGGTGCGTGGCGCTCGGACGCCTTCTGCCGACCACCATAATAAAGCTGCTGTTCATGCCTCATCAGGACGCCGGCCAGTTGGCGCGGCGAAAAGGCCCTGCCGCGGATCGGATCGGCGCCTGGCGGCGTTGCAGGAGGCCGGCGAGCCTCTTACCCCGTCACCTCGAGATGCCACGGTGCCAAGAACCGCTCCAGCCTCAGCATTACCGCATTCAACGCGACAGCGAAAGCCAGCAGAACCACGATGGGAGCCAGCATTTCGGCGGTGTCGAAGTTGTTTGCTGCGCTGAGGATGATCCCTCCAAGTCCGGACAATGACGTCAGGAACTCCGCGATTACGAGTGCGATAACACCCTTGCCGACGGCAAGCCGGAGGCCGGCCATGATCGATGGCACCGAAGCCGGTAGCACAATCTTGAAGAGGATCGCCGAACGTGAGCCAACAAAAGATCTTCCGACCTCAACCAGGGATTTGGGAACCGATCGCACGCCGTCCCAGGTGCTGATGCAGATAGGGAAAAAGGAAAGGGCGGCGATAATCGCGACTTTCACGCCGAAACCGAGACCGAACCACAGGATGAACAGGGGCACGACTGCGATCATCGGCATCGAGTTTCCGGCGGTCAGATAGAAACCAAACAGAGCTTCAAGCGAACGCGACCGACCAAGCACTAGGCCGAGACTTATGCCGCTAAGCGTGGCAATCGCAAACCCCAAGAAGAAGACCTGCATGCTTTGAAAGAATGCCGTCGGCAAACGGCCGTTGAGCGTCATTTCCACGAGCTTTTCAGCGATTGCCGATGGATATGATCCGAACAACGGATTGATCTGTCGCCCAAACATTTCCCAGAACGCAAAGAAGACGACCAATGAGAAAATTGTGAGCAACCGGCGATCCAAGGAGGCCCGGGCGGCCGAAAACAACGGACTACGCGCTTTAGGACTGTTTGTCTCCATCGTCATGATGCTCTGCCTTCCTGCTTTCCTTTGCCCTGTCTGAGAAGCTCCCAGAGGCGCAACCGCTTGTCGCCAAATTCGGGATTGCCCCTTAGAGCCGCAAGACTCGGCCTCGGTCGCGGCAGCTTGATATTGAGGATTTCCTTCACCACCCCTTTTTCCATGACGACGACCCTGTCGGCCAGCAGCACCGCTTCGTCTAGATCGTGGGTGACGATGATAACGGTCTGCTGCGTCTTCGTCTGTATCTCCATGAGCTCGTCCTGCAAACCTTCGCGGGTCTGGGCATCCAGCGCGCCGAACGGCTCGTCCATCAGCAGGACTTCCGGCTGAATGGCCAGCGCCCTCGCAATCCCGACGCGCTGTTTCATCCCGCCCGAAAGCTGGTGAGGCAGACGATCGGCAGCATTGCCGAGGCCGACAAGTTCGAGGAACTCGCGAGCCGCGACTTCGCGCTCGGGAGTAGCCACGCCCTTTAGTTCCAGGCCGAAGGCGACGTTCTTCAGCGCGTTGCGCCACGGAAGCAATTCCGCATGCTGAAAGACCAGCCCTCGGTCGTAACCACATCCATCAACGTGTCTGCCGCCGACAAACACCGCGCCCGTCGTCAGTTGTTCCAAGCCCATGATAATTCTCAGCAACGTGGTCTTCCCGCAGCCACTTGCCCCCGTGATAGCTAGTATCTCTCCCCTTTCGACGTTGAACGAAACTCCGCGGAGAGCCTCGACACTCCTTTTGCTGCCGCCGACCTTCGTGAGGAAGGTCTTGGCGACATTCTGCAGTTGGACAAGTGACACTGTTAATCCTCCGGCCTACTGCTTGCTGGAGGCAAGAGCACGGGCCTTTGTCAGCACAGCCGTATCGACCATGGTCGCGGGGTCGAAATCACCTTTGATGTTGCCTGTCTTCACTAGCAGATCCCGCATCCAGGCCAGGTTTTCGACGTTTACGGCCATAGTGGGATCGACAGCATTATACTGCGTCACCTCGTTGTAGATCAGCTCCGGCGAAGGATCGTCCTTCGGCAGGTTGGCTTTTTCGAAAGACAGTTCCGTCATCGCCTTCTTGTCATTGAGGGCTTTCGAAAAACCATCGATCTGCGCCGCAAGGAAGGCTTCGACCCGACCGGGCTCGCTCTTGAGCAGGTCGCCGCGCGTCATGATGCAGAACCGTATATACTTGGGAACGATATCGCGAGCATGGACCAATTGCTTCAGACCAAGGCTCGCAGCCTTGGCGGTGAATTCGCTTGAGCTGGGTGCGGCAGCGGTAACGCCAGCGGCAACCGCCGCCACGCGTTCGGCATCGCTGCCTGATACGGTAAATTTCACGTCACTAGCGGTCATGCCGGCCGACATGACCACTGCTTTGGCAAAAAGGTCGGGCAACGCTCCTGGAGCGGAAACGCCGATCGTCTTGCCGCGCAGGTCCGCGACCGACCCGACATCGGATTTCGTGTAGAGGGCATAGGTAAGTCCGGGCCACGGGCATCCCACGATCTTGATGTTCGCGCCCTTGCTTGCGGCAATCATCGGACCGCCAGGATTGCCGATATAGGCGTCGATCTGGCCGGCGATAAGCGCTTTCAAAAGAATAGCGTCACCCTGAAAAGCTTGCAGGTCGATGTCGGCACCATATTTTTTGGTGATGCCGGGTTGCGTGCCCATGTATACGAAACCGGCATCTCCCTTGATGGCGACGGTTCCATAGCGGAACGTTTCCGCGCCATGGGCGGAGCCTGCGCAAAGGACCAGCATGGCGGCGATGTAAGTAAATTTGCTCGTTATTTTCATGTCATTCCCCTTTTCTTTATTTGTCTGTGAGTACGAGTTACGGCTACAAGGTGAGCGCGTTGGCCGCGCGCTGTGCAGCGATCATCGAGGTTCGCATCAGGAACTCCTTGGCGAGCTTTGCATCGGCGGCAATCGACCGGAGTTCATCGAGATTACGCTGGCGCACATCGGCGTCTTTCGCCTCAAGCCGCTTCTTATTCTGGATCGACTGTTCCTGAACGAATTTCGTGGTGATCGTGCGGCGCTGAAAATCGTAAAGGTCGAGAACGTGCTCGCCAGCTTCTGCTCTGATAACGGTCGCAAGCTTCTGCCCCAGGCTGAAGGCGTCCTGCACGCCGCCGTTCAACCCCATCCCGCCGATCGGATTGTTGATATGGGCCGAATCCCCGGCGAGGAGAACACGGCCCTTCCGGAAGGTCTCCGCGACGCGCTGATGAACCGTGTAGATATTGTGATGAACGACCTCGTAGGGCGAGCTTTTGGGAAAGAAGCGCTGAAGCTTCTGCTCGGCGAATTGCCGGCTGAGCAACTCGTCATCGCCGATGGCCGGATCGGCCGGAAATACAGTACGCCACAACGCCACCCCGTCATAGCCGCTCACCTTGAAGCAATTGCACCATTCGTCGGGATCGGCGAAGTAGCTGCGATAGCTATAGCCATGCTCTGCCGCGAAATCGAAGGGCGTGGTGATGACCACGAAACGCTCCGGCCACGTGAAGCCACCAAATTCGATGCCCGCCGACTTGCGCACGGTGCTGCGACCGCCGTCGCAACCGATCAGCCAGGGCGTTTCGATCGTCTCATTTCCTTCGGGCGTCGAAACCGTCAGGCGGACCTTGCCTTCATCGACAACCGCGATCTCCTGGACATTCGCATTGAAACGAATCTCGGCAAGCGCATTGGCGGAAATAAGATCGCAGACGATACGCGACAGCTTGAACTGTTCACACTGAATAACATAGGGGTGGCGGGTCTCTCCCTTCAGCAACGCATGATCGAACTCGGCGACCATCGCGCCCGACGGGCGGTCCCAGAACTGGAAGACCGGCGCGTACAGCCCTTCCTCCTTCACCTTGTCCACGATGCCCAACTCGTCCAGAATATCGAGCGTCGCGGGATGGATCGTCGCCGCACGCGGATCGTCCAGCAGCGTGGCGTTTCGTTCGATAACCAGAACGGGTAGGCCTGCCTTCACGAGGGTCAGCGCGGTCACGAGACCTGCCGGTCCAGCGCCGACGATAACGATACGATTATCCATTCTCACTTTGCCTTCTAAAATGATCGCGATGGCCGGTACGGCGGGCATCCGCGGCGATGACGAAGAAACTGCGTCAGGATAACTGCGGGGCGTCCCCGATAAACCGCTCGCCATGACGGGCAAACGTACCATAGCTTCCCTTGAACCAGTCGTTGGACGCGAGCCGGTCGCGCCACTCTGTCCTTCGCGCACGCGCCCGTTCCGGGCTGTCGAGTGCCGACAGGTCCTTCAGATGGTGCAGGGCGATATGGGTGAAGTTTTCGGGAGCGCCCGACACGATCCGATAGCGCCGACATCCGAGCCATTCGGCGCAGCCAAGCAGCATGGGGACGTGTTCAGCGTCGTACCACGCGTTGAAATCCGCCTCGCTGTCTGCGGGAACGCTGAAGAAGACCGCATACAGGAATGGTGATGAGAGAAGCATGTCCACGTCCTCCACCTGCGGCCGCATCTGCAAGCCGATTAGCTTGCCTGTATAGCGGGTGAAGCCGGACACCGATCCCAGCATGGAGGCGGTCTGCTCTGAAGGGCTGTTCTTGATCTGCAGATATTCAGCGCTTTCGAGCACTTCGGGCGCAGCCATGTCATACACGGCAAGATATCCGCCGCCTGCGATATCGCGATAGCGCTGCGCGCCCTCGAAACCTGGGACTTTCATCCGAATCGGGATGTGCTCCGTGTCGTACCACGTGTTGAAGGTATCTTCCCAATCCGGCTGGGGCGTCATTTCAGAGAAGAGAACGGCATCGGCAGGCATGGTTGCTCCTGGCTGCTTGCGGGGCAAAAAGCGACGAGGTTCAATGTCCCGTGTGATCGAAAAGATTGACGATGCGGCTGGACGCCGTGCGAACGTTGCGCTGGCCGGCTGGCGTGTTTCGGCTGCGCCCGACAAAACGGGGAACGCCATCCGTAACGACCGCGCACACGGCAGGTATGTCGCCGTTTCGCAACGCTGCCAAAGCATCCGTCTGCGATCCGCCTGCGCCCGCATCGACCAGCACGACATCCGCATCTCGGCCCACAGCCAGTATGCCGGAAGAAAGCCCGAAAACCCTCGCATTGTTTCCGGTTGCGGCTGCAATCGCAATTTCCGGGGGCATATCACTCAGCGCGCAAAGATGGCTGATCGTATACAGCATTCCGAGCGGCATGATCCCGCTTCCGGTGGGCGTATCGGTGGCGATCAAAAGTCGGTCGAGCTTGTCATGTTTCGTCGCAAGATCGGCCACAAGCAGGGCGGTACGCAGGTTTCCCGCGGTGCAGATCTGCAAGGCAACTTCAGATTCGCATACCAGCCGTTCGAAGCCCGCTTCGGGCATTGCTATCGGACCGCCATTGACGTGAAACGAAACATGGGGGTTCATTGCAAGAATGTGTTCCGCCCAAATTCCGGAGGACCCGGGTATAGATGCTCCGCCGGTATGCGCCATCGTAATGAGCCCGGCATCTCGAGCCGCCTTGACCAGGGATGCATAGTCGAACGGAGTGGCGAACGCCCCGAACCCGGCCTTCGCATAACGCAGCCCCAGGGAACGTAACTCCACCATGTCGGCGGCCGTGAGGCCGGGTTCCAATATGACCGCGCCTGCATGAACGCGCATGCCACCTGGCCGGAATGTCTCGAAACACTTCATGGCCGCGACAGCGAGCGCCTTCACACCCGCAGGATCTTTGGGCCGGCCGGGAACATGCACCTCCGAGGCGGAGACCGATGACGTGACACCGCCATGAACATAGCTTTCGAGATAGCCGACCGTCTTTTGCCGCGGCGTGTAGTCGCCGAAGGTGATATGGACGTGGGAATCGATGAGCCCGGGAATCGCGACCGCGCCGTCGGCATCGATGACCACATCAGCAGCCTCGATCTGTGCGGCATCGAGGCTTCCAATTTCGGCGATGCGCCCATCTTCCATCAAAAGGCCATCCCCGGCCACGAAGGGAGCGGCCAGATCACCGGACACTATCTTGCCAATGTTGACGATCGCGGTCTTCACGTCGCGCCCTCCCGACTAGCCTGAACAGCCATCTTGCGCGTCAGCACCTCCTCATGGGTAAGGCCGCCGACGCGGGCACTCAGCCGTCCGCGGCTCGCGGCACAGAAGATGATCGCGATCTCGTCGTATTGAGGCCCGTTCGGAACGGTGAGGGTCATGCCGTCATAATGCGAACGGACATAGATTTCGTCCTTGTGGTTCATCGGGATGTCGATGACCGCATTCGGTGCGACAACCTTTTGGTAGGAAGAAATCCACGCTTCCCCCCCGCCAATCTGACTCCGCAGCGGGTTGGCAAAAGCGGTCGTCAGCAAGGCGTTGGCATGCTCCTGCTCTCCGCCCAGCCCCACGAGGCCGCCCTTGCCATAGCCCTGGATCTCGAACTCTCCCATCGCCTCGACGAGCTTGCGCCCCATCATTTCACCAAGCTTCGGGCTGACGTCGATCAACCCCTGCACATTGGCTCCCCGCGTACCGGCAAGCGGATTCGCGACGACGAAGATGACGGCCACCTTTCGAAGCGGCCTTTCCACGCGGGTGACGCCATCGTCATAGGCGTCGTCTTTGACCGTCAGCATACGACGGATATTTAGTTCCATTGGGATAATCGCCTACAATTGCTTCTAGTGGGAAGATACTTATCGTCTTACAATATGTCAAGCATAACCGCATATCGTCAGACAAAATTGCGAGGGACGATCTGTTTGTCTGACGATCGGAAGCATGCTATGGTGAAGCCGCAGCAAGAAAAAGAACCGTAGGGAGGTATTTTGCAAACCAAGATCGATCGCGGCGCCGTCAACGGCACGGTATTGGACGAAACGGTGCGCGCGTTGCGTAGCGCCATTCTTGAAGGGCGTTTCCGCCCTGGCGACCGGCTTGTGGAAGCCGAGCTATGTCAATTGCTGAGCATCAGCAGACCATCTCTCAGAGAGGCTCTGAGGCGTCTCGAAGCTGAGCGGCTTGTCGATATCATACCAAATCGCGGCCCGATCGTTCCCGTGCTGCCGTGGTCTAAAGCCCAGGAGATCTACCAGGCCCGCAACTTGCTCGAAGCGGAGGCGGCGGCTTTGGCTGCGAGGAACGCCCTCCCTTCCGATCTGGAGGAAATGCGCGGGGCCCTTGCCGCTTTTCGGCATGCCGTCGAGCAGGGAAATGCTGCCGGCCAAATTTCTCACACCAGGGAGTTCTATGACTCAATTCTGCGTTCAGCTGGGAATTCTGTGATTGCGGAAATCATCGACGGTCTACATGCGCGCATCAGCTTTCTTCGCGGGATGTCTATGTCCCAACCCGGCCGGGCCCGCGCGTCCTTGGAGGAGATGTCGGCTATCGCGGACGCCATCTCTGAGGGGGACGAGCAACGCGCACGTAAAACTGCGGCCGCTCATGTCATCAATGCGTCCCGCGCAGCCGCAGAAGTTTACGCACGCTCTGGCAGAGCAAGCTATGGAGTCAAACATCTGGCGACGGACTAAGGCCGAAACGTTAATTCTCAGGCCGTTGTGGTAGAGAGCCGCACCGCCGCCATGCGGGATTATGAACTTCAGCGTCGGAAAGCACTTGAACAGATCCCCTTGAATCTGCTGCATAAAGGCGGTCGTATCCGCATTGATGTGCGGGCCGGTGGCATAGAAATTATCGTTTTGCGAGGACGAGACGTGCATCATCGCGGGCACTTCAAGCTCCGCCATCGCCTCATAACGGGGGATAAGGGGCTTGCCCCCCGTGATTTAAAAATCCAATGGCCGCCGGACGTGGAGGAATTGAGGCTGTGCCGACGAAGCCGAGCTTCTCACCGATACGACCCAGTTCTGCAATGCATTCCGGCGGCGCTTGTCCGCGAAACTGCGGCAGCAACCCGACAGGTACGAAGTTCTGCGGAAGAAGCTCGCAGACGCGGTAAACAAGGTCGGCGCGAACCGTTGTCCATTCAGCGGAAATCTCGGCGGAACGGACGTGATGGGCGATGCCCGCGGCGCGCGGCGAGAAGATCCTAGATCCCCGCCACGCTCTTCCTCGGCCGATCGTCTAGACCAGCCAGCAAAGGATGGCGTCTATCGCCACACTTTGCTCAATTGCGACCCCTAACCTGGTCCTCTGTCATACCAATCCCCTTAAGGACCTCCTCGCGGAGATATCGGTCCCGTGACGGGTAAAGAGTGGACGTGCGCATGGATGCTTCACCCTCATGGAATCGGAGGAACTGACCGCCGGATTTCGGCGTGACCTGCCCCCAATGCGGAACGTTGTGGCCGTTCGGATCCCCGGACTTGATAAAATTCGCGAGGTAGCTGACGGAGATGTCGCGCATGGCGATATCCGGATCCGTCCAGGGTAGTTGATCGCGGTTGCCCAGGCGCAGCGAGCTGTTGAAATACCAGTTATCGCCCGCATGCCAAGCGCGGCGGAAACCTTGATCCTTGCCTGGCGGCCAATGATCCCAGTAATAGAGATAAACATTGGCGTTGCTGTGCGCCTTGGCATATTCAGCGCCTATCCGCACGTATTCGAACATGTAGTCGTTAAGCATCCGCAGTGACAGGCGGTAAGCCTCGACGGGATCGTCCGTGGCGTAAAGCGAAAACACATTTTCATCTACATTGCCTGCCTGATAAGGACGAATGGCCGCCAGCATGGCCTTGTGCTGCTCCTCGTCCGTCATCTTGAGGTCGTTCGGTCGCAAACCTGTATATTCGTCGGCCGTCTGACCTATGATGACGTCCAACCCGTCGAAATCGCCCGGCTGGAGAAGATTCACGGAATCCTTTGTGAAAACATAGTCGTCGATGGTGTAGAACTGGTTAGTTGCCACCGCACCGGCCATGACGCCGAACAATGTTTCCTTCCCACTTTGCCACTTGTCGAGCCAGACCTTGGATTCAACGGCACGCAGATCGGCAAGAGTCATCTCCTTGCCAAATATCTTATTCACGGCTTCCTGGTTCTGTTTCGATTTCTGGGCGAAATCCACGGTCTTACCTGGCAGGAAGCCGGTAAAACTCGACTGGATGAATGCGCGCTTGAACAGCCCCTTGGCAAGCGGCGTGCGAAGCAGAGCAACGGTGTTTTCACCACCGGCCGATTGTCCGCCAATCGTGACGGTTGCGGGATCACCGCCAAACGCTTGGACGTTTTTCTGAATCCATTTGAGCGCATCAACCAGATCCAGCACGCCGAAATTACCCTTCGGGCCTGCCGAGCTCGCCTTGGCCATCTCGGGAAGCGACAACCAGGCCGGCGCGCCAAGTCGATATTGAACCGACACGACCACGACGCCCTTTGCCGCGAGCTGTGCAGCATACAGATCCTTCATCCCATTGGCACCCAGGCGGTTCGCGCCGCCATGGATCAGCATATAGACGGGCAACCTGTCACTGCTGCTGTGAGCCGGCGTCCAGATCGCCAGGTTCAAGCCATTGTCGCTGATCGGTGCATCGCTCAGCTTGTTGGGATCCTGAAGCATCTGGTCGCCCCATTTGTCGGCGACCAGAACGCCGTCCCACGGCTTGACGGGTGGCGCCGGCTTCCAGCGATTTTCTCCGCCGACGTTCCCGGCAAAAGGAATGCCGAGAAACTGTGTCACGCCCGGAGTATCGCTCAACGATCCTTGAACTTTTCCTCCCGTGACCAGCGCTTCTTCGATCGCTTCATCCTGAGCAAATGTTGCCGTTCCAAAACTTCCCGAAACGGCACTTCCCAGGATCAGCATGAAGATCGCCCAACGGCTGTGCCGAGCGCAACCTTCCCAACGTGACTTCCCGTTCAAGACATCCTCCCCTTTAATACTGGCAGATTTCGTTCTGTCCCGCGCCCGCGCGGCAGACTCAAACCTACGGCTCAATCGGCACTGCACAGGGCGCAAAAGAAACCACACCAACTTCATTCTAGGCGACCAAGCCGCGGCTCAACAAGCGACGCAAGCAGCAAACCAGATATGCCGGCACAGCATCGGATTGCACCTCACCCATAGACAAGCCCGTCACATTCCCGGGATCTGCAAAAAGGGCGGTAGCAATTCACCCACAACGGTCCTCGGCCAGGGAATGTGAAGGATCTGATCAAAAACGATGTAGATGAAGAGCGTCAGGATGATCGCTTTAGGGATGATCAGGCTCCAGCGCTCCTTTGGCGGGCCTCCGCAGAGCGGGTCGCTCGCAAAAGATCCACCGACTCGGCCAGTCGCTGTTTGGCGCCTGCCATATGCAGGGCCATCGCGGCGCGCGCACCTTCCACATCCCGGTCCCGGATGGCCTCAAAGATCGGAGTGTGTTCGCCGAATGCGATAGCGGTGGTCTCGGGATTGGCGGAACGGATGTTTGTTCCAAGCCACTTGCGGACCATCGTCCGCACACCCTTCAGCATGTCTCGGAGCACATCGTTATCGGCAGCTTCGCCGATCGTGTTGTGAAAATTGGTGTCGGCATCAATGAAGCCCGATCCCCTCGACGTCCGAAGCGCTTCGAGATTTTGCGAAAGCGCATGGAGTTGCTCCTCTGTCCTAGATTTCGCAGCCAGTCCTGCCATCGTAACTTCAAGTTCGGCGCGTGCATCGATGAGCTCCATCAACCTTCGGTCACCGAACATGATGCTGAGTTCGAAGATGGTGAAAAGCAGGTTCTCGTAAGGGTCCTTGAAATAGGTGCCGCTGCCTTGCCGGATTTCCAGAAGGCCGAGAAAGGAAAGCGCACGCAATGCCTCTCGGACCGCGGGACGGTTCACACCGAGCGCTTCCGAAAGCTGCCGTTCGGACGGAATCTGGTCTCCGGGCCTGACCTCTCCTGAAAACAGATAGTCGAGGATCCGGTGAGCAACCTCCGAGGCGAGAGGAACCCGCGGGGTCAAGGCTATCTTGCTCAGTCCCGTCATGACTGTTTCCCCGCTGTCCGGCTCTCGAAAATCCAGTCCGCATATTTGATCATTCGGCATCCCCTTCCATCCAAGCCTCAAGGGCAATCCAGCTTCAAAGACTCGTAATACAGCACGGAGCCGTTCTCGTTTTATCGACCCCCGAAGGGGCTGCATACAGGGCAGATAAAATTGTTGTCTGTCGAGCGTTGACACACGAGAAGGCATCTGTCTATCATGAAGTGGTCTACCAGTAAACCGGAATACCAAAAGAACGAAAATGCCCGTTGTGGCGTCACGACACGAAAGTGTTGGATCTGTCCGACTTTTGAGAACGTATGGTGATCACGCTGCGAGGATAGATGTTTCGCGCCGCAATGGCCTGAGATCAACGCCGTCTGTTGGGGTCCAGATGTAATCGCCGGTGAGACTGATGTGCTGCCAGCCGAGTGGGGTAATGTGTTTGATGATGTCAAGCGGCGTGGGAATGCCATCTCGGTTGAGCTCGGCGAACGCCGGTTCAAGATAGAGTGTGTTCCAGTAGACGATGGCGTTGATTAGCAGGTTCAGTCCAGATGCTCGGTAGAACTGGCTCTCGAAAGTCCGGTCGCGCAATTCTCCGAGGCGATTGAAGAACAGTGCGCGGGCCAAGGTGTTCTGGGATTCGCTCTTGTTGAGGCCGGCCGTCGCGTTCCTGCGCATTTCGGGGTTCTGCCACCACTGGGGCAGAAAGATGGACCGATTGATGCGACCGAGATCGCGTAGCGCCAACGCCAGTCCGTTCTGGCGTGGGAATGCGGACAGCTTTGCCAACAGGGTCGAAGGCCGAACCTGCCCGGAACGGATCGTCGTGACCAGCCGCAGGATGTCGTTCCAGTTTGCCTTGATCCGCTCGACGTTGATGTGCTCGCCAACGAGCGGCGCCAGGTTTTCGGGAGGCGCGTCGCGCGGGAAAAGATAGAGCTTGCGATCCTTGAGACCGCGCAGCCGAGGCACAATCTGGAAACCAACGAGATGGCAAAGGGCGAAGCTCATATCGCTTACCCCGCCGGTATCGACATAGTGGGTTCCGATGGCGAGATCGCTGCCATGATAGAGCAGTCCATCGAGGACATAGATGGCTTCGCTCGCATTGGCATTCATGGCGATGATGTAGAAAGCGCCGTACTGGTCAGAGGTGAACCGGTAGAATTTGGCGCCGGGGTTGGGACCATAGCGGCCGTTGAGGTCGCCGATCGCCTCGGCGTGTCCGCCCGCCGGAAAATACTGGCCATCGGAGGATGACGTTGTTCCATCGCCCCACAAGCTTGCCAGAGGCAATTGCCTCTGGGCGTTGACGAGAATGGCGTGCGCGGCCGTGTAACCTTCCTCGCGAATATGCCAGTCGTGCGCCCAGGCGAGTTGGCGCATCGTAATGCCGGGGGAAACGTCCGCCATTCTCGTGAGACCGAGATTGATCCCGTCCGCCAGGATGGCGGTGAGGAGCGCAAGCTTGTTGTCGGCCGTCCGACCGCTGCGCAAATGGGTAAAGGCGTTCGAAAATTCCGTTCGGGCGTCAACCTCGAGCAAAAGGTCAGTGATGCGGATCGCAGGCAGACGGCTTTCCACCTTTAGCTTCAGCGACTTGGCGATGTCCGGAAACATAGCCTTGTGCGGCGTGACGCTAAACCCCGCCCCGGTCAGTTCTACATCGTCGAGCTCGCCGGCTGCGGCCAGACGCGAGAGGTCAGCCAGTCCATCGTTCAGCAGCTGGCGCTGTTGGCGAAGATACGTCTCGACATCGGTATCAACGGCGATTGGAAGCGGTCCTTCCTCACGCATCAGCTCGAATGTCGGCGTGGGAATGAGAAAGCTTTCGAAAGACTGGAAGCGTTTGGCTCCTTCCACCCAGACATCGCCCGCATCGAGCCGGCGCTTCAATTCGCTGAACAGGCAAAGCTCATAAGCCCTGCGATCAATCTTTCCATCTTTGAGTATGAGAGGCATCCAGCCCTTCGGCGCAAAGGAGATCGGTGCCTTGTCGGGTATGGTCCTTTTGCCCGTACGATATAGACCCGCGACCACGGATAGCGCCCGCAAGAGGTTCGCCGCCACTGCGTGACCGCGGAACACGAGAGTGGAGAGAAACTGTGGCGCCAGTTTCCTGATCGTCGGATAGCGCTGGAGCATTTCGATTTTACCGTCGATAACATCCGGCGCGATCAGCGTATCGACCGCCTGGACACTGGTTGTAAAAGCTGGCCATTGGATGACCAGATCAAGCGCTTTGGCCATGTCCTCACCCTTCTCTCTGGCCTTGATGATCGCATGGCAGACTTTTGAAACGTCCTTCAACGGCGTCTGCACTTCCCGAACGGATCGGGTGACGCGAGCAGCCGCCTGGTTATTGGCTCGCCGCGTCAGGATGCCCATGAGTTTCTTGAACATGTCGATCGCGCAATCGGTGAGATGGCGGGAAAGGTGGAGCACTGTTGCAGCCAGGACAGCATGTCGGCGTTCGGTGTTAAGGTCGCGCAGATGCTGCGCGCTCATTCGCGTCCCCTCTGCAGCAAATTCGTCAAAGACCTTGGCCGGAATGCGATCCATCAACGTCGTCGGCAGGTTCAGAGACCGGAGAAAGCGAATGCGCTCGGCAATTCTGTCGAGGTTGACGGCGGCTGGCGACAATGCTGGCGTTCTCGCCCAGGCAAGAATAGTCACGCTTGTCCCCTCACGCGGATCGAGAAGCTTGTCCAGATCGAGCTTTTGGCCTTCTGAGATCCCGCCGGCCAAGGCCCGATGAGCAATACGAATGCCGCGCCTGATCGCCACATGAATGATGGCTTCGAGCGCTGGCCGCGCTGGCAAGAGAATTCTCCTGCGTCGCAGTTCTTCCACGACCATATCCGCCAATACATCGGCGTGGCGCAGGGTTTGTGCGGCAGGTGTCAGCCAGCCTGTGAGTGCCCGCACGTCCGAAGGCACAAACGGACGCATCTGCATTCTGTCGAAAAGCAGGGCCAGATGCTCGCGCCGCGTCTGTGGGCGCTCGAAATAACGTTCGATCTCATGGTGATCGACGCCGATCTGCCGCGCCAGAAATCGTAAGACGCCAGCCGGCAGGACCTCGCCATCCGCAAGCGGTCGGCCAGGGTATCGTAGCGTGGCCAGAACACAGGCGAGGCCCAGTCTGTTCGAGGCCTTGTTCTGTCGCATGATCAGGTCGAGATCCGATCGATCCAGCGTGTAATGTTTGGCGATCTCCCTTTCGTTATCCGGGATGATCGTCGCCTGTTGCCACCATGCCTCGCTCAGTAATGCTCTTCGCACCATTCTCTGATCTTCCCGTTTCGCCGCGGAGAGTGCAGCGAAACGGAAAATGCGTGTCCGACAAACGAACGTTTCGCGGCATCCACAGTTCTTGTCCGCAAACCTTGTCATGAAACGGCAAATCGGACAAACCACGTCTCATGACCGCTATCGGCTATGCAAGGGTCTCCACCGGCGACCAGGACACCGCCCTGCAACTCGACGCTTTGCGCAAAGCAGGTTGTGAAAGGCTGTTCGAGGATAAGGCATCCGGCACGAAGACTGACCGACTCGGATTGGCGGAGGCGATCCGCTACGTTCGCGACGGCGACACGCTCACAGTCTGGAAGCTCGACCGCCTCGGCCGGTTGATGAAGCACCTCATCGAGATCATCACCGAACTGGAGGCCAAAGGCGTCGGCTTCCGATCCATCACCGAAAACATCGACACCACGACATCCGGCGGTCGCCTGGTCTTCCACCTGTTCGGCGCGCTGGCACAGTTCGAGCGCGATCTGATCCGGGAACGAACACGTGCCGGTCTGCAAGCCGCAGAGGAACGCGGCCGACGCGGTGGCCGACAAGTCGTCGTAACCCCGGACAAACTTGCCAAAGCCCGCCAGCATCTGGCGGCCGGTTTGAACGTCCGGGAAGCCGCGGCCCGCGTGAAAATCGGGAAAACCGCCCTCTACGAAGCTCTCAAGGCCGAAAAAGCAACGACATCCACGGTCAAACCAACCTGAGTTCCGGATACGTTCTTAAAAGTCGGACAGATTCGCCACTTTCGTGTCGTGAAGCCATATAGCTCGACGCAACTTCGATGGTGTCGAAGACAAAGAAACCTTGGCCGTCCAGAACGAGCAAACGCAAAGCTGCGTGATATTGTGTGTCGGCGGGGTAAGGTGTTACCGGAAGGCGATCCCAACCATTCTCGGTGAGCAAACCACTCTCGGTTTCCTCGAGGATAGAGGAGTTCGAGACCCAGTTGTCGTTAGGGTCCCGCCGAATGCCAAGGGAGGTGTTATTAGTAGATAGCCACGCCCAGACTTTCCGACGCGCAGCATCGGTAATTTCGACTGCGATTGTACCCTGTTCGATCGCCCGGTGGTAGCGTTGGCTAAAAAGCAAGCGCATCAGCACTCCTCATGTGGTTGAAGACAGGAAACTGCACGTATTATCATCATCGAAGATATATCGAAATAAGCGTACTTCGCTTCTCCGAAGAGAACCCGGAAGCTTCGCGCGGTAGCGCTACTAGCTGGCTACATTACTCCCCACGCCCGAAACCTCCCCCTCCCGGTCATCTCGCGCAAGCCCAGCTCCAAAACAATCCGCCGCGCCGCCTGCGGCGTGACCTCGAGCGTTTTCGCCACCATCCCGGCCGACACCAATGGTTTCGCCATCACCAGCTCGACCAGTTCCGGCAGTTTTGACGACGTGCGGCGCCCCTCCAGTTTGCGCTCCAGGAGGGTTCGAGCCAGCGCCAGCCGGTCATGCTCTTTCAACCCGATCTCGGCGGCCGCCAAAAGTCCGTGGGCGATGGCGAGCAGCCGGGTTTCGCGATCGCGATGCCGGCGCCGATCGACGGGAATGGTTTTCAGCCCGAGATTGATGGCGGCTAGATGGTCACCGGTAGTGACGCCGGCCTGCCGCAGGATCGAGGCCGCCAGCAGCCGGCCGAGCCAGGGCGCATGCTGCAGCACGGCCAGCTCATTCCAGGCATCGAGGGCGACGATCGCCTGCAACACCGCCGGCAGGTTTTCGGCTTGGCGCAGCACGCCACGCCATTCGTCAAGCCGGGCATCCTCATCCCAGTCGAGATCATAAATCATCGGATCGGCAGGAGCCCGGCCAGGCTTTCTGGCTCGTTCGATCGCAGCGTCGGAGCGCGCAAGGATCGCATCGATGGCGGCAAAATCGACGCCACGCAGATCTTTGGCGCCCTCGCCGACATCATCCCCCTCCCCTTCCGCATCGATCGAGGCGGCGCTCCGCACTGTGCCGGCGGTCTGCGCCTCACCTGTGCCGGTTGACCCAATCTCCGAAGTCTGCCGGAGCGTGCGAATGCCTTCCGGCGACAGCGCCCAGTCGGGCGACTGCGCGGCAATCCGCCGGCGGGTGCGCAACACGTCGCGAGCGATGGTCAGTTCGTGGGTTGGGGTGCGGGTGTCGCGAAAGGCGTCGTGGAGGACGAGGTCTTCGAGATGAAC
Source organism: Agrobacterium vitis (assembly GCF_013337045.2). Lineage (NCBI taxonomy): Bacteria > Pseudomonadati > Pseudomonadota > Alphaproteobacteria > Hyphomicrobiales > Rhizobiaceae > Gillisella > Gillisella vitis. Next base: position 17,317 of record NZ_CP118261.1, on the reverse strand, counting down.
GAGCTCGCCGTCGATCCAGAGCGAGGCGCAGGCATCGGTGAACTGGGATCGTTCGATCCATCCCTGAGCGACCGGTGATCGGGCGATGCGCTCGTCGAGGCGCGTGAGGGCGATACCGGCACGGAAAGCCGGTTCAAAAAAACTCGAAATTGCCAATCTGCCGAGATCGTAAGCCATTGATTTTATGGTAAACGAAGTCGTAAAGGAACTCTATCTCAAATTTTGGGTTCCTCACATAGTACGATTGGCGGTCGGCGCGCTAACCAACGATAAGTACCTCATATCGATGGTAGTTTGATTTCAGTGGGTGGGTTGTATAAATTGCCTTGTCGTGCGGCGCGGTCAGGCGCCTCGACCCGGAGCCAGACGCAATCATGAGTGACACACGAGCCCAGCGCGCTCCCGGCAGATCACCGCGGTTTTACTGGTTGGCGTCGCTTATCCTCATCGCAATCTTCCTGCCGCCAATGCTAGCACCATACCTCGGTCAACACCCATGGGTCTCGCTGATCGTCTTGACGGTGCCCCTGTTCGCGCTTGCCATCGCCCTCGGTGCCATGTCGGAAGTCTGGGATATTGCGCCAACCTTCGTCTCCCGGCGGGAAGCACTTTATCAGAACCGCCACGCCAACGATGCCTATACTATCCCGGTGCGGTTCGACGCGATCAAGGGCGGATTTCCAGGCTTTTCCCGGTTGCGCGTCATCCGGACCGACCTTAATCAGGAGATCGGTGCATGGACGCTGAGGGTGCAGCATTCGCGGACCAAGGACATGCGAACGTGGTAATCGTGGCACCGCTGTTGGAGAGAGACGGGTCACGCTCGGCTGTCTCAAACTGCCGCCTTTGCCACGAGCAGGCCGAAAGATAAAGCTTCAGGACAAGCGTCGAAAGGCGCGCCGTTGAGTTGGACACCATCGCCTGGGTCCTGCCGATCGACCGGCGCGATGAGCTCGCCGAGCTGTTGACCGACCAGGATGTCGAAACCCTCCGGCATCTGGTCAACGAGGGCATGGGAGCCAACACGCCGAGAGCCCTCACCTCAGACCTCGCCTACTGCATGGCCTGGTCGCTTGCCAGCACTGGTGCGTCATTGCCCTGGCCCGCCACGAGGCGCTGCATCTGATTGCTCAAACATTAGGGATTCGTCAATTAAAGATTCTGGATATCTGAGCTTGTCTCACGAGCAGATGTCCAAATTTCCAACTCCTCATCTGCCGGTTCGATGAGGGTGGCCTGAGCCTGAAGAGCAGGGATAAGGAGCCGCAAGCCTGCCACGCTACTCAAAACGCCCATAAGATCCGGGGCGAGGTCTTCCGCCGCTTCAAGGCATCTGCCCTGGATTTCGCCGAGCGTGATTGAGTTCCAGGCCAATCGGTCGCGTGCTTCGAAAAGAACCGCGGCGACCAGTTCTTCCAGCGTCAGGAGGTTTTGCATGCGGTCCATCTTCCATTCACAGGGACGCGCTAGTTGCTTTCATAAGGCTTGTCTGTCAACCATCGCGTATGGACAAACCGATATCCGTGCTCCCATTGAATCCGCTTCTTGTGCGCGAGCTCCAATTTCGCGGCTATCATACCCTCAGTGACCTAGACCGGCTCGACGCTCTCCAAGCCATTGCCATTCCGGGCATGAACGGCCGGCAGTGGCAGATAGTCTGCAAGGCATTGCGGCGAGAGCCGTTTCCGGACCTGAGTGATTAGGAGCCAAGGAGAAAAGGAAAGCCGTCGCGGGGTAGTGCGAGAGGCTTTCCTTCCATCGCGGACGGGCAACAGGCAGCCCGCTTGTGGTAATATAATGCTCACCCGTCACGCGAGCGTCACACGGCCGCCTTTAGGCGATAGCCCAGAACCGGGCGCGAGCTCGACCGTCTAGCAAGTTCGTCGGTCCTCTGCCCAACGGGCTATCTGAACCATTTTTCAGCGGCCATCAGAAGCTCGTGCTCATCGTGGATGCCATCTTGAAACAATCTCACCAGGAGCATTGCAAGTTCATCTGGGTGGGTGTCGTGTTCAGGGATGACTTGCGCGAAAACACGCTCTAGCAAAGCCAGATCGGCAGGGCGAAGGGGTCATCAGATGGAATTCTTCCGCGCATAGCCAAACGTACGGCGCACATCACGAATTAGCAATGCCAGTGTGTTCCTTGCGCAACGGGCGATAGTTGGGGCTATGCTTCAGGGGCATATCCCTATCGAACGAGCTTCGGTGAAGGCGGCCTCAACGCCTCCATGAACACTGAAGCAGCATCTTCTACTTCCTGCTTCGACTTGAATGGACCGGGCAATGTTATGACGCGTCCGGCCACATCCACTATGGCCTGACCAGTCGAAGGATCGAGGATTATCTCGACACTGTTGCGCCCGGGGTTCTTCATACTTGACCCTACGCCGACGGCCAGCACCTGGCTCAACCACGGGCGCGAAATTCCGTTAATGACGCGCGGGCGGTGGATAAGAGCGGCCGATTGAGATCAGGTAGCTGCTGATTTCCCTAAGGAGGTGGTCTCGGCATCCATAAGACTTGAGAATGCGCCGAAGCTCGGGGAGTACCTTTCGGTAAATCGGTCTCGGCAGATCAGCATCGCCGACAAGATATCCCACGCCAGCAACTCCAGTGATAATTACATCCGGTCGCCGCGATTTCCGCGACGAACGACGGAATTTGGTCCTTGGTCATGACTTTCATATGTACCTCCTGGACGCAGCGTAACGCCGGAAGGGAGGCGTGCAACCTCGCCTTATTGAGGCCGTCAGGCGACTCCTACCACGTAAGGCCGTTTGCTAGGGTAAGGGATGGTGATCCGCCCTCGTCACACATGCCCCCACGAGTGCCTTTGAGAAATACCGCCGTGTTGTAACCTCGGTTCGAACCGGTGATCCGTCGTACGGGCAAATCACCGTCACCTGCACGGGTTGTCGGTTTTTGTCATCGATGAAAAAAAGCGAGAACGGTTTCTCGCAATGAGGACAGTATTCAGTTCCCATGCTGCACTTCTCTTCATCGCAGAACAATTCCCGAATGTCGTAAATTTCCGGCCGTTACACCGGCGTCAATCGACCGAACCGCCTAAGCCCAATGAAGTTGCATGATGAACGTAGAGTCGGCCTATGGGTAAATTCGGTCAGGTCCGTATGTTCGAAACCGGGGTTCAAATCGCGCCGTGCGGCCGGTTTAGGCTGCCAAACGCCTATCGCCGGCATAAACGCGTCAGGCGTCTGCATCGTCAGGAATGCCTTGCCTATTCATGTGCTCGATAAGATCCCGTAAACGGCAATGAACACGTAAAGGAAAGCAGCCAAAGCGGCGATGCCAACGATGAAGAGCATCAGACCTTTCCCCGCCAGGAGCTTTCGCCTTTTCTGCTCGGGTGAGTCTGCCGATGGGGCGAGACCCGTCGGCGTTTCGGTTTTGTCAAACTTAGTCATTTCCCCTCCTGGTCGATCGCGTGCGGGGATGGCTGTTGTTCCGGGCCAGAGCTGTTCGGAAAGATTAAGACCGTAGCAACGATAGCTATGAAGACGGCTGAGACGATGAGTATGAGCGTCAAGCGCATGCTTCCTCCGGAGGCGTTCAGGTCGGTGCCTCGGAATGCCGCCAAAATCGCTGATCCGGCAGCAAATCGAGGAGCGGCGCCGATGCAACGATGAGTTTCCGGCATGTTGCTTCAAAACAAAGATCGTCTTCGCCGCATCGGCAACGTTCGAACATGGCGATCACTGGAAAGTTGCCGTCAGGTCCGTAAATTATCCGAAAACCTGTAGGCAGACATGTATTCGACCCCGTCAGCGCAAGAAGGGGCGAGACCAAGCAGCTCCACATCTCTTTAGGCTGTTCCGATCATCGCGCTTCTTGCGAGTTGGCGGTATGGTGTGGCTTGCCAATGGACGCCCTCATGCACGACCGCACAGACCTAGTCGACCTGACGAACAACCTGTTATCTTAGCTCCGGCTGCTGGAAATCGCGGCAAGCGCCGTTGATGACCGGATAGATCGCGACGCTTCAGGCTTGTGCTGCGGCTGCCCTGGAGACGTTGCAAACAATCAAGGCAATGCTTGCTGATGGTCGGCATGAAGCCGCGGACTGACACCCGCCGCCAATCATTATATGCGGGGCATCAGCTAGCAATTCAGGCAAAAAGCGTATTAGAGTTTTGGAACAGGCGCAGCTGAGCCCTTGCTTGTCTCATTCAAGGCATCTACAGCAATGCTATGAGCCTTGTCGAAGCTCTATTGAAGATTTTAGAAGCTTGCTGGTCGATTTTTTCGAGGTCAACATCTCTCGCTCTCGATACAATACCGCACGCCTTCGATGTATCTCGACGACATGACGTGATGATGTATTCCATTGAGAAAAGGCCTGTGCCTGTATGACCGCTACGTCGGTGATAGGCAACGGCGGTAAGCTGCCCTCAGGGCATGACGCGCTGTGGACCGGACAGGATCACTTGCGCCAACCGTCGCGGTTGCTCAGAAATTTAACTCTTCGCCGCTGCCGAGCTGAATTGACCGGCGGCGTCCATCAAACATCGCCAGAATTGTGGAAATGCCACCAGGTTCGAAGTGAGAAAATGACTAGTTGATGGCCGAAGAGATCGGTCAGGCTTGCCGGAGTGTCTGCAGCTGATCGGAGCTCGTCCACAAAAGCCGTGACCGCAGGCCGCTGCTGGTCATAGCAAAAAGCAAAGGCCGGGGCGACGTAGTCGCACCGACCTCCTGCGCTCACCTTCTACAGGTGCCAGTACATCCGTGGTCACCGGGATAGCCCAGCTAACAATCTAGTTCTCCGGCCCCCAACGGCAAGCTCTACTTGTCGAGATCCTGAGCCATCTTGTAGTGATGCTCCAGTGCCGGAAGCGTCTTGGCGGCCCATGCCTTCAGGTCGGCGTTCTCCCCACCCCCAGCGTAGCGCTTGAAGAGATCTACGGCGTCTTCGTGGGCATCGACCTGCTCGTCAAAATATTCTTCCTTGAATTCGGCGCCGGAAAGCTTTGCCAAATCGTCGACTTCTTCCTTGTCGTCTTTTGTCAGAGCAGCGACCGGAACCCCTGCGACTTTGCCGCCCGCGAGCACGGCCTTTAGTTCCGCGCTCGTTTTCTCGTGGTCAGTGATCATCTGCTGCGCGAAAGCTTTGGTCGGCCCGTCGCCCTTCTGAAGTGCGAGTTTGCTTGACTCGATTTCGAACATGTCACTGGCGGATGCCTGCATGACGAAGTCTTGCGTCGAAGGCGCACGGCCGATCAGCGAGTTAGCGCCAGTGCTTTCCGCGGCGGACTGCGCGAAAGCCGCAGTCGAGGCTACAAGAACAAAGGCTGTGGTGATGATGATCTTTTTCATTTCGGTGCTCCTATCGCGACGTGTGAACCGCTCGCAGTGGGATTGGTTCCCGTAGCGGGCAAAGAGACGCCGCCTTGCGGGGCAAGACGGCTCTTTTCCAAAATATCTGTTAAGTCAGTATGGCGAGACACACTGCGCTCGAACGCCTGCACGGGGCACGTAGGTATTGTCCGATGGCACGATAGGACTGATACCGATTTGCGCACCACTGAACGTGACTGGAGCCGCTAGAGGCGGGGCGATGGCCTCGCGGCGATGCTCGTCAGTCCAGTGCTGATGGCCAAGCGGCTTCAGACGGGCGGCATCACTTAATAAGCGACGGCTCTTCGTCCGTCTCGCTTTCGCCGACTTCCGAGGCAGCGATTTCGTTTTGTACCGCAGGTCGGCTGAGTAGTCCTGCATCCTCCAGCGCTTCGATGTTCGGCAGGTCTCGCAACGTCTCCAAGCCGAAGGCGGAAAGAAAGTGCGGCGTCGTCACATAGGTGTATGGCGCCCCAGGCGTCGGGCTGCGTGGCCCGGAGCCGATGAAACCAGCCCCGCGAAGTGACGCTATCGTATCGCGACTGACCTCCTTCCCAAAGACCTTGGATAGCTCACCGCGTGTGACCGGCTGGAAATATCCCACCGCCATCAGCACCATCGCCTCGAACTCGGACAGTGCCGCGGTCCCTCGCCGCGTCGGGGTCGAGGACGCACGGATCGTGTCGGCAAAGCGCGGCCGGGTGCGATGCTGCCAGCCGCCGGCGACCGACAATAACTCGTAGGGCCGGGAACGGAGTTCCTCGTGCAGATCATCGACGAGGAGATCGATGCTGCAATCTTTTCCCACCACCCGCGCCAGCGTCTCGCGGGAGACTGGTTCGGCCGAGGCAAAAATCACTGCCTCGACCCGCAGCATCCATTCCCGCCAGCGTAGCTCCGGCGGCAAGTCCTCCAGCTCGCGATCATACAGGGCCTCCTGCTGCCGCTCTTTCGCGTGACGCCGGTTAGCTTTGGCTGCGTTGGATCCGGCCATCGTCACAACCCAAATATCCGAAAGGAGGTGCGGCCGGACAGCTCCCGCACCGCGTCCAAGGTTTCGAGCCGCTCGAACAGCCGGTTGGCCGCCCAGCGCGATAGTGTGCTGCCTGGCGCGGAGGCTGGAACCGCATCCTCGTTGAGCAATCTCTGGACGACGGGCTCAGCGCCCTTGGTGCGAAGCTTTGGCGCCACGGCCAGCAGACGTGCGGCGCGGCGATCGATCTCGGTGGCGGAGTGCAGTGCCGCGTTGACACCATCGATCAGCGCCAGGCAGATCGCTTTTGAATAGGCCAGTTCGCCCGGCCGAACGCGACCTCTGCCGCCGATCGTCCGAAAACCTGGCCCAAAGCGTTCGGGCAGAAGCAGCGGCACAGGTTTCGGCCAATTCAACTTTTGCGAAAGCACCACGTCGGCCACACCGAGCCCCATCAACTCGGCGTCCGGGCGAGCGGCAAAGACCGTCGTTAGGAGGTCCGCCACGACGAAAGGAGCTGCTCGCCCAGACTGAACCGCAGATTCAATCAGATCCGGGATTGAAGCAAGACTGTCGTCCCACCGGAGGCCAAAAAGATCGGCAATCTCTTTGACGAATGAGGTGGTGACCGGTCCGGATCGACGCGTCAGCATTCGTGTGGCCAGAAATAGTTTTCCGGCGGGGCCGGGGTCGTCGCCGGTGACGGTGAGCAAGACCGCGTCGCGGAGAGCGTTTTTCTCTTCATTGCGGCCAAGCATTTTCGCGGCGACCGCGGCTGATTTGAGGGCAAGTCGATCGCGCCAGCAGCCGAGCCATCGCGGGCCGGCCCGAACCAGATCGTCCAGTGATTTCAGAGCGATACCAGCGGCGAATACGGCGTCGGTCTCGTTGATGTCACGGCCACGCGACAGCGCCCAACCTGGCAGGCGGGGCAACCATATCTGGGGCGGTTCTGTAGCGGCCGGGAGCGAATCCATACCAGAGACGATACGCAATACGCGCGGTTTATGCTAGGTATTTAGTGAGAAACCGCACGGCATGTCCGTAAAAGATAATGTCCGATAATCTTGCATTATCGGACATAATGTTCATTATAAAGAAATGGCCCAAATCATCGAGCACAACACCGATATTGACCTCCAGGAAAGCGCCGCTCCGCCTCTCGGTATGGCAGCAGCGCATGAGGTTTCCGCGCCGCAGCGATTGGCAATAGACACTTCGGCCCCTGCCCTCCTCTCCCCCGTTGCCGGGGACCAGACGCCAGCGTACCTCGCCAGCCTCGCAGACCGCGCCCGCGGCTATGTCGAGGCCGCAAGTTCTGCCAACACCGGCAAAGCCTATGCCTCCGACTGGAAGCATTTTAGCGCCTGGTGCCGACGCTCGAACTTGGCTCCCCTGCCCCCGGACCCCCAAACTGTTGGCCTCTATATCACCGCCTGCGCCTCAGGCGAGACCGTTGGCACACCGGCGCACGGCAGCAAGGCCAATTCAGTCTCAACCATCGAACGGCGCCTCTCCTCCCTGTCCTGGAACTATGCCCAGCGCGGGTTGATGCTCGATCGCAAGGATCGGCATATCGCCACCGTCATGGCGGGGATTCGCAACAGTCACGCACGCCCACCCGTACAAAAAGAAGCGGTGCTGGCCGAGGATATCATTGCCATGATCGAGACGCTTGATCGCGGAACCCTCAGAGGTTTGCGCGATCGGGCCATGCTGCTGATCGGCTATGCCGGTGGCCTGAGGCGGTCCGAGATTGTTGGTCTTGACATCAAGGCTGACCAAACCGAAGACGGGCGCGGCTGGATCGAAATATTTGACAAGGGCATGCTCGTCACCCTGCGCGGCAAGACCGGCTGGCGCGAAGTCGAGATCGGCCGTGGCTCATCGGACGCCACCTGCCCGGTGGTTGCTCTGGAGAGCTGGATCACCTTCGCCAGGCTTGCCCATGGCCCCCTCTTCCGCCGCGTCACCGGACAAGGCAAGTCGGTTGGGCCAGAGCGCTTGAACGACAAGGAAGTGGCACGGCTCGTCAAGCGGACCGCCATGGCTGCCGGGGTTCGTGGCGATCTCAGCGAAATTGAACGTGCCTTCAAATTCTCCGGCCATTCGCTGCGCGCTGGTCTCGCCTCCTCCGCCGAAGTCGATGAACGCTATATCCAGAAGCAACTCGGTCATGCCTCAGCCGAGATGACCCGCAGGTATCAACGCCGAAGGGATCGCTTCAGGGTCAATTTGACAAAAGCGGCGGGGCTTTGATTTTGTTTGTTTGAACCAGAAAACTCGCATCCCGTGAATTGGTGATCACAATGTTTGGCACCTGAAAATTGGATTTTTCGGCCACGAACCCCATTCAGACCGGTTGTTTCACCAGGATTTTGCATGCAATTGCGACTGCTGGTCCAATTCTGCTACCTGTCAAAATGCACCTCGGCTTAGTCCCATCACTACCGAAGATCATAATGGTTTATCGCGCTCGTTGCGTCGAAATCCCTTTCCGCGCCACACCCCGACCTTTTAGCCTTGCATGACATCGGATTAGCGGTTTCGGTTATTGATGACATTAAAATCGAATGCGCTATGGCGCGTTTTGCACGGCATTCCGTACGCATCTTCACTCCGGCGGAAGCAGAGATTCATGGTAAGAGAAATGCAACGTCGAGAGGCTATGGGACAGTCAGCAGAATCGGATCGCTTCCTCAATCCGTAATCGCGCTGGTCGTTTGTTCAAACCTATTTCCAGACGGCAGAAAACAAACAACTCTATTTCTACCGGTCTGCTTTGCCCAATAAAGGCGCCGATCCGCCAGTTGCAAAACCGCTTCGGCGTCGACTGCATCGTCTGACATTGCAACTCCGATACTGACGGACACATTCAGCCCATCAGCAATTTCGGACCAGTCAAAGTTGGTAATTGTCATTCGCAGTCTTTCGGAAACCCTTTCCGCGTGGGCGAGTGTTAGGTCCGTCATAAGTATAACGAACTCTTCGCCACCAAAGCGAACTGCGAGATCTGTTTCACGAACAACAATTTTGACCAGTGCCCCGATTTGCACAAGGACACGATCACCAATGATATGGGAGAACGTATCATTGATTGTCTTGAAGTAATCGACATCAAGGATCGCCAGCGCATAACTCGCGCCTTGAGTATTAACGTCAGATATTATCGTCTCCAAATGCCGCCGATTGGAAAGTCCTGTCAACGGGTCCGTATTCGCCGCTTCGGTCAGGACATTGGTTTGCTGCTGAAGGGCCTCTAATGACCGGGCAATTTCTGCAGAGCGCTCTGCCTCTGTATCAAGCATTGCTTTGAGTTTTTTCGTTTCATAACGGATCTCCGCCATACGGGCATTTTGCTGGATCCGCTCCGCAGTGAACTGCTGATGGAGCTTGTGATATTTTTTATGAAAATCGAGCGCAGACTCGAATGCTTCAAGATACTCATGAGCTTTTGACAGAGACAGACAGGCATGCATTAAAGTCTCAAGATTGAAATTTTCCCCGGCAAGCAAGTGGGCCTGCTCAAGTGGAACCAAGGCCTCTTCATAGCGCTTTAACGAAACGAGCGTGCTTCCCAGTGTAACCAGATAATGCCCCTCCCCGCGGACATAATCGTCGCCCGGAATGTCACGGTACCGCTCCAATAACATTTCTGCGGCGGAAAAATTCTCAACCGCATTAAAATATTCTGCTAAGTTTGCGATACACAACCTCTCGGCCCAGGCGTCTTTAAGTAATTGAGCGAGGCTGAGTGCTTGTTTCGTAACATCTATTGCGCTGCTAATCGACGTTTCGAATTTTTGATTATCGGCTTCCTGAACGAGATAAGCATCCTCTGCATGCGCGCCACCGAGATTAATCAACCACCAACATTCGAATGTAAGATCGTGTGCCTCTCGGGCAAGCTCTACGGCACGAGCGCAATAATCAACCGCAAGGGATGGTTGGCGCGTCATCCAGAATATCACGCCAATAACATTTATGGCCAGAGACCGACATCTGAGATTACGGCTCTGGTCGGCAATGTTCATTGCTTCTGCGGCGAACTCGACAGCCTGCTCTAAATTACCGAGTTCCAGATGCAGCCAAGCAGCAATACTAATTGCTTCCGCCTCAAGCGCCGGCTCTTCAAGCTGCTTCCAAAGAGAAAGAGCTTTCTCCGCGTATACTAGCCCCGTCTCTGTCTCGCCAAGTTGAAAGCAATACCACGCACATTGCTGAGAACCGCGCGCTACAAGACCTTGATCTCCTCGCTGTTCTGCAGAAGTCAGAACTGAATTTGCTAAGGAGAACGCGCGAATGGAACGACCTGTACATGCGAGGTTCCAAGCTTCATCCAGCACGGCCGCAGCGTCCAAATCAAAGCTATTTTTACGATTGCCAAACTGGTTATTCAATATCATCGGCTCATCTTGCGCAACGCCTAGACAGCATACCGGGTAAATTTAGCAAAAATCCATTTAAGGGAGTCCTAAAGCCATTATCTTTCGTAAGGCTGTTTCTTAAGTTCCTTGCGACAGGCCGTTTCAAACATATGTAAGCACCTACCGCTCTCGAGCGTACAGACTTATCCTAAGTGAGCGAACCACACTGCCAAAGTTGAATATTCGTTGCCCAGCGTTGAGTGAATGTGTCCAAATTTTAGATGAACCATTTCCCCTCCCCTCGTCTCTTATTGCATTGTTGATCTCACCAAAATTTCCTCTGTTTTTTAAGTGTCTCATACCAACCTAAACTCTCCGAACGCGATTGAGATTTTGGCCCATGATTATCAGGGAGTTGTACATAGTCGGCATTGGCCACATGGTCGCGCATAAAAAAACATACAAAAAAGAAATGGAGACGGTCTTCAGCAGCATCAGCCGAAGCCAGAGATGCCTACCTTAACTGGACGCCCGACGAGCGAGAAAAACCGCTCAAGGCGCCAGCACGCGCACTTCAAATATAACAAGGACGAAGCAATGACTGTCGAAAAAATACATACACTCGTCGTTGGCGGCGGACAGGCTGGTATCGCCATGAGTGAGCATCTCACTAGGCCGTAGACTCATAACGATCTGATCCAAATTCTTGCTGCTGCCAATTTGACAGCGGCGAGAAAGTTCAATGGGTCTTTGTCGTAACGGGTTGCGATGCCTCTGAACTGTTTGAGTTTGCTGAAGAAACGCTCAACGAGATTGCGCTGTCGGTAAACCCATTGGCTGAAAGGGAAGCTTCCCTTCCGATTGCTCTTGGCAGGAATATTGGCCCATGCCTGCCTTTGCTTTGCAAATGCTCTGATCGCGTTGGTATCGTAGGCCTTGTCCGCCAGCAGGATCGCACCCTTGGAGATTGTCTGTAACAATGGTTCTGCCATGCGACCATCATGGGTTTGACCGGCTGTGAGTGCGAGACGGATCGGTCGGCCATCGGCATCGACAACGGCGTGGATTTTGGTGGTCAAGCCGCCACGGGAACGTCCCATGCAGCCATCGTGTTGATCCCCCTTTTTCCCGTGGCCGCATGTTGATGAACACGGACACAGGAGCTGTCGATCATAACGATATCGCCGTCGAAAGCCTTGGAAATCTCGCCCAGAACATGATCCCAGACACCCGCCTTTCGCCATCGCACGAACCGGTTGTAGCAGGTTGTATATGGACCATATCGATCAGGAACGTCTGCCCAGGGTGAACCTGTCCGAAACCGCCACAAGATGCCGTTGATCACCCGCCGGTCGTCAACACGTGGCACCCCACGCGGCTTGTTGGGCAACAAGGGCTGGATGACAGTCCATTCGAAATCGGTGAGATCAAACCGGCGACGGGTCATGAGAGGCCTCCAAATCAAGGCCTCAGTGAATCAAAATCAGGCCGATTTGCAAACCCGGTTTATGAGTGTGCGGCCTAGGAACAAAGTAGCACATCTCGTTCTTGAAAGAGGAAGGATAGCCGAGCGTTGGCGTTCGATGCGTTGGGATTCCCTGGTCACTAATGGGCCAGCTTGGCACGATCGTTTTCCAAACATGACTTTTCCTGGCAATGCCGATGCGTTTATCCCCAAAGAAGGCGTTGCCGACTACTTTGAAGCCTATGCGAAGAAGTATAACGCACCGATCCGCTGTGGAACCGAGGTGACTCAAGTCGAGCGATTGAAAGGTCGTCCAGGCTTCCGTGTCGAGATGTCTAACGGTGTGATCGAAGCTCTAAACGTGGTGGTGGCGACCGGTCCGTTTCAGTTGCCGAACATTCCGCCAATCGTTCCACCGACGGCAGATATCAACCAAATGCATTCCAGCGAATACCGCAACCCTGATCAACTCGGGGAGGGGGCTGTTCTCGTGATTGGCGCGGGCTCTTCAGGAGTGCAGATTGCCGAGGAATTAATGCGTGCGGGCTGCAAGACCTATCTTTCTGTTGGGCCGCATGATCGTCCTCCGCGCAGCTATCGCGGCCGCGACTGCGCTTGGTGGCTCGGCGTTCTCGGCAAATGGGATGCACAGGTACAGGAATTGAAGCTAAGCAGGCATGTTACGGTCGCTGTCAGTGGCGCACGAGGCGGAGAAACGATCGACTTCCGTCGTCTAGCAGCACAGGGCATGGTGCTGGTGGGCATGACCGAAAGCTTTAAGGACGGCAAATTATCCTTCGCTCAAGATCTTGCCGACAATCTTGAGTGTGGCGACCAGAACTATCTATCGCTGCTCGACGAAGCGGATGCTTTTGTTGCATGCAACGGTCTCAACCTTCCTGAAGAGCCAGAGGCTCGCATCCTTGGTCCGACAACAGATTGTATTATTAATCCTATCCGCGAACTGGATCTTATTAACGCCGGCGTCTCCACGATCATCTGGGCTACCGGCTTCAGGTCCGACTATAGCTGGTTGAAGGTGAATGCTTTCGATGAAGCAGGGCGCCCTAGACATCATCAAGGTGTCTCATGTGAGAAAGGCCTCTATTTCCTGGGTCTTCCCGGACTTTCCGGTCGCGGCTCCAGTTTCATCTGGGGTGTCTGGCATGATGCCAGACACTTAGCCGACCACATCATCATTCAGGATAACTACCTGGCTTACAGGCCGCAGGCCTGATGTTAGTACGATTTTTTAGCCGCTCCCGAACTGAGGTGTGGACGGGACCAGATTGGAGATGCCGCCAGAAAATCTGGGCTCTTTCTCAATTGTTATGAGCAAGTCAACGGCTCAATATCCTGCTCACGACGATGATTTTCATGGCAATTCGCATTTTCCGCGTCAGGAATCATCCAAAATCGTGGTTTCAAACCGCGTGGAAAAAACGTTGGTCTTTCAATTACTTATGTCGGTGGTCAGCTGACCACCGAATCAGGCCCTCAATTACACGCGTTTCGATCCCAATCCATCGTCTTGACGAAATTTTCTCAGCGCTTTATCCCGCCTTCATGCCCACTTGGCCATTGGCCCTTAACAAAGCCATCATCATAGGCCCAAGGGAGAACTCTCCTTGTTTTGATCGGCGGGTTAGATCACGCAAATAGCCCCCAGCTGAGTTGATAAAGTTTGCACGCTCTAAAATACATGCGACAGCGGTAGCTGCATTCTCTTGACCCATAATTTCGCAGGCTTCCTGATAGGCGTCCGGACTTACTCCCAACATAGATCGAACCACAACTGCGGCAGTCATTAAGTCACGCCAATTTTCTATTTTTCCACCCGGACCGTAATCGCTAACCGAAGGGCAGGCCTTCAAAATCATTCCAAGCGGAAATGACTTTATCGGCACAGGTTGAGGCGAACTGTTTTGCGCCCTGGTTGCCTCTTGCTCTTTTTCAGAGCGAGGTTCAAGTTCATTAACGTATTTGGTATTTGAATTCTGTATGTGCCGCTCAAATTGAGCAGCATTGCTGCTATTTTTTTCTGATTTTACCTGATTTTCCAATCGCTTAATAATATCACTCTTCAGGTTGTTCATCTCATCTAAAACGGCAGTAACTTCCGAAAGGGGTGGTGTTCTAGATACTTTGCCAACAAGCGATACATACGCGCATTCGATCTCATGCCAGTCGCCTTGAGCGCCCTCCTCGATAGCCGCCGTGATCAGTTTGCGAACGTCTCGACGGCAAATGGTAAGGCTTTCCTTGGCTTTCCTAAAGGCGGCACGATCCGCCATCACTTGTTGCGCCATCATCGCAAGTTCTTCTGAGCGTGCGAGCAGTGGTGACAAATCGAAGCCAAATGCCTGCTCGATCTGACCGGCGTTATCCTTGCGCGCGTAGCGTTTCCCATTGGCGCTATCTTTGCGAACGATCAGCCCTGCATCTACAAGCACAGCGATATGCCGGCGTAATGTCGCTCCAGCCAACCCGTGCGCTCGAAGAGCAAGTTGAGTATTCGAGGGGAAAACAACAAGTTGCGCATCCTGCCGTAGTTCATTCTCTGGGTAAAAACTCAATAACGCATCGAGAACCGCAAGGCTGTTGGATTGTATACCAAGCAATTCCATTGCAGCTGAGGCATCCCTGAATATTTTCCATTTATCCGCACGTTTGCCCGGCTTAATGTCGCTTGTGGCGACTTGCCGGCGCACCAGCGCAAGCGTCATACCCCGCCGCCCAAAGGGCGTCGTCACATTTCCAGTCTCCATCATCTTTCACCTTTCAGCAGGCAAAAGAAAATCACTCACCAAATGGCGCAAAAACTCTTGACGAGGATTCGAGGAAATGCGATTCTGTTCTTGCTAGAGAGACAGAAGGGCTTCCACGACGGCGACGTTGGGGGAGCTCTTTTCTTTTGCGGACTACTCTCCTTGTTTCTTCTGGGTCTGTGCTCGGTGCGCCTGATAAAGCGCAGGCAAGTGATCAATGACGAAGGCCGCGAAATCAGGCGTCGCCTTCCTGTCTATCGTGATTTCCAATTTGGATTTGCTTTGCGAAACCTGAGCCAATCTATCCCCATCAGGGGTCGACATAATTTCCGGAAGCCCTCGAGAGACCCGTCGAGGCTTAAGGCTGGCCAACACCGCCTTGAATCGCTCCGCAGATGGCAGCGCTTGCACTTCATTCGATAGCGCATATTTTGAGACGTCCGAGGGTGAGGGGGCCTTTTCGATAAACTCCGTGAGTTGCTGCCAACTTGGTCGGCCGACGCCTGGTGCGGGGCCGATTGCATCGATCAACTCCGGGGGGAGGGTGTCGACAAGCAGAAGCATCTTCGACAGGTTACTCTTGTCGATCGACATAGCGGCAATAACGATCTCGCGTGAAAATTGCTTATTCAAGCGATGGGCGAAACGTGCTTTCTCAATAAAGGTGAGATCCTGACGTTCGTTGTTCTCCTGGCCTTGTGCAATGACCAATTGTTCGTCGGTCAGCTCGCGAACAACCGCTTTGACCGGAAGACCTAATTCTGAAACGGCCTGGAGCCGACGGTGACCGAAGCCGACCTGATAGCGGCCCGGCATATCCGGGTGAGGGCGCACGAGGATTGGGACCTGCTGGCCTTGGTCGCGAATCGATTCGAGAAGTCCGTCAATATCACCAGGCATACGGTCCTGCACGAAGGATGGCTCTACGGTCGAAACATCCAATTCGACAACCGCTTGGCCTTCAGCAAGACGCCGCTCTATCTCTTCGGCGCGGCTTAGGCGATCATTCTGTTCACGCAGTGCGTTTCCAATATTCGCAGTCAGCTTTGTTGCCGGGTCGCGTTCTTTTCTGGCGACCCCGAGAAGCGGCATTGACCGCGTTTTCCCTGCACGATTGTCAGACGGCTTAACGTCTTGGGCGTCCGTCGAGACGCCAAGGATGTGCTTCCGGCTCATGTGGTTCTACCCCATGCTTTTTTGATCAGAGATTCAATCTCATCGTTGACGGCGTTCATAGCCTCCAAGGCGCGATCATAGGTTGATCGTGTAAATTGACCGCGTTCCACTTCAAAAAGGGTCTGGTTTGTCAGGCCCGCGTCCGAGACAGCCGTCGTTTTGAGCATTGGAAAATTAAGGACGTTTTCCCCAAAAATAGACCGGAGATAGCCCACCATCTGGTTTTGGGGGCCATCGCTCGGTTCGAAACGGGTGATAAGGTAGCGCATCCAATTGAACTTGAACTCCGCACCGGCGCTCTCAATTTCTCTCAGCAAGTTCGATGTCATTGCCAGAAACTGGTTCATTGACATCACATCGAGCATCTGGGGATGAACCGTAACAAGGATGGATGTCGCGGCCGTCAAAGCTGACAGCGTGAGGTAACCGAGTTGCGGAGGGCAATCGATGACGACGACATCATAATTATCTGCAATGTCTTCAATCGCTTGACTGATGCGACCATAGAAGAGCGTGTCACCTTCCTTGCGCTTCATCAAGGCGCGGGGCGTGTCATGCTCAAATTCCATAAGTTCGAGATTGCCGGGAATGAGATGAAGGTCAGGAATATACGTTCCTCGAACGACCTGTTCGATTGGCACTTGCTCATCATCATATCTGATGGCGCCATAGAGGGTCTCGTTTGGACCGACGTCCGTCTCCGGTTGGCTGCCAAAGAGCGCAGACAAGCTTGCCTGAGGATCGAGATCGATAGCAAGCACTCGGTAGCCGCGCATTGCGAGATATTGAGCCAAATGCGCGGCGGTGGTCGTTTTGCCCGAGCCACCTTTGAAATTCATGACCGAAATGACTTGAAGCTGCTCGCCGTCTCGACGATGCGGAAGGTAGCGACGGTTTCCACGACCGATCTGGTCCATATGCTTGCGGATCACGTGGATATCTTCAATCGAGAAAATGCGCCGGCCCCCAGGGCTCATGCTGACATTCAACTCTGGCATTTCTGAAGCAATCTGCCTTAGATAAGACTCCCCAACGCCAAGCAACTTAGACGCTTCAGAGGGGCCGAAGGTCCTAATCCCCTTTTCGGAGGTCGGCGGGAAAACTTTCAAATGATGTGCTTGCAACTGGCTGGAAAGCGCGTCGGCGTGACGCTCCATCAAGGCAGTCAACCCCTCAATCACGGCCTCAGTTTTCGGGGCGATCTTCGCCAT